>DATINY010000392.1:0-7806 GCA_035473755.1 Streptosporangiaceae bacterium | reverse complement strand
GGCGAGCACCGGCAGGTCGAGCGTCCAGGAGGTGAAGGCCCGCGCCAAAGTCAGCTCGGGCGGCCCCTGGTACCCGCCTGCGCTCACCACTGCTGCCACTCCGCCACGCTACCGCCGGGCCGGGGTCAGGGCATATCTAGGGCATCTCCTGTCGATCTTCAGCCTGCTGCGCGTCTACCGGAGGGCGTCCCGCGGCGTTGTCGTCGTCGCCGATAGCCCCACTATCGGCTCCTCCTCCGCCTTGCGGTCCATCCCTCCGGACGGCCGCTCGCGACGGCCAAGACCGACAGGACACGCCCTAGCCGTAGTGGACGGCGATCTCCGCGGCCGCCTCCGGGCCGTACGCACCGGCGAGCCGCTCGGCGACCAGCGCCGGCTTCAGCTCGTACTCCTGCGGGCCCTCCGCTTCCAGCACCGTCACGGCCAGCAGGTTGCCGAGCTGCGCCGCGCGCTCCAGGGACAGCCCCCAGCCGATGGCCGCCAGGAACCCGGCGCGGAACGCGTCCCCGGTGCCCGTCGGGTCGGCCTTGCGCTGTTCGGGAACGGGCCCGACGACGATGGGCGGCTCCCCGGAGCGCTCCACCCGGGCCCCGGCCGGGCCCAGCGTGGTTATCCGCACCTCGACCCGCGCCAGGACGTCGGCGCTGCCCCACCCGCTCTTGCGCTCGATGAGCGCCTCTTCGTATTCGTTGCAGAACAGGTAGGCCGCCCCGTCCACCAGCGCCCGCACCTGCGGGCCGTCCAGCCGTGGCAGCTGTTGCGAGGGGTCGGCGGCGAACGGTATGCCGAGGGCGCCACACTCCCGCGTGTGCGAGAGCATCGCATCCGGGTCGCTCGCGCCTATCAGCACCAGATCGAGGCCGCCCACCCTGGTGGCCAGCGGGGCGAGATCGATCTCGGCGTCTTCGCTCATCGCGCCCGGGTAGAACGAGGCGATCTGGTTGCCGTCGAGGTCGGTGGTGCAGACGAAACGGGCCGTGTGCTGGCGCGTGGACTCGCGCACCCCGCCGCAATCCACGCCGTGCTCGCTGAGCCAGTCGCGGTACGGGCCGAAATCCGCTCCGGCCGCACCGACCAGCAGCGGCCGGAGCCCGAGCACGCCCAGTCCGAACGAGATGTTCGCGGCCACCCCGCCGCGCCGGATCTCCAGCCTGTCAACGAGGAAGGACAGCGATACCCGGTCCATCTTGTCGGCGATGAAATGCTCGACGAAACGGCCGGGAAACGTCATGAGGTGATCGGTCGCGATCGACCCGGTAACAGCTATGCGCACGGCGGAACTCTAGGCGATGGGCGTACCCGGCCGCACTGTGGGCCGCCACAGGGCCGGCCGGCCGGATCGGTGACCGCCACTGCGGCCAGTGCCCGGCGGCGCATTTGCGGCGCCAGCAGCGGTCGCGGCCCGGCCTCAGTGGAACGAGTCGCCGCAGGCGCAGGACCCGGTCGCGTTCGGGTTGTCGATCGTGAAGCCCTGCTTCTCGATCGTGTCGACGAAGTCGATGGTGGCGCCGGTGAGGTACGGCGCGCTCATCTTGTCGGTGACCACGTGCACGCCCTCGAACTCGGCGTCGACGTCGCCGTCGATCTCGCGCTCGTCGAAGTAGAGCTGGTAACGCAGACCCGAGCAGCCGCCTGGCTGGACAGCGATGCGAAGCCGCAGGTCGTCGCGGCCCTCGGCGGCCAAGAGACTGCTCACCTTGGCTGCCGCCGTAGAGGTGAGAATGACACCCTGGGCTGTGGCCTCGTGCTGAACCGTCATCTGGATTAGCTCCCGCATCGGTCTGCCGCCGGCGTGGCGGCGCTGGCTGGTATCTCAAGACAACCATATGGCGTCCGGGATCATTCCGGGAGGACATGGGCACGGCGGAACAAACGATTGCCGTCACGGGTGCTGGTATCCGGGTCACCCGCCCATGAGTTTCCCCCCCGGGGGCATCAAGAGCCACACGGGCCGCACTCAGCTGACGAAGGTGATGCCCTCGGTGGCTGTCTCGCTGCCATCGGGCCGGATCAGGTAGGCGGCATATCCGCCGATCCCGCCGACCACCGCCAGCGCCTCGTCGCCGCCCACCGCCACCGCGGTGGCCAGCGCGTCGGCCATGGCCAGGCTGGGCCCGGTGACGGTGGCGGACGCGGCGCGGCCGGAGGCCAGCCCGGTCGCCGGGTCGATGAGGTGGGCCCCGCGCTCGTAGGAACCCGAGGTCGCCACCGCCGCCCCGACCTCGATGATGCCGGCCAGGGAGCGGGCACACCACGGATGGCGGATCCCCACCCGCCATCGCCGGCCCCGGGCCGGTGCCCCGAAGGCGGCCAGGTCCCCGCCGCCGTTGACCATGGCACCGGCCAGCCCGGACCGGCGCAGGACGTCCAGTGCCCGGTCGACCGCCCATCCCTTGACCAGGCCGGTCGGGTCGAACCCGCCCGGCATCGCCCACGGGTCGAACCAGCCCCCGGATGCCTGCCGGGCGGCCCGGCATTCCGCCATCACCTCGGCGACCTCCGGCGGCAACTCGCCCAGGCCCGCCTCGCCGCGCCGGAAGCGGCTCACCGGGCTCTGCGGGTCCCAGGTACTGAAGATGGCGTCGGCGCCATGCAGCGTGGCGCAGGCGGCCGCGACGGCCTGCCGCAGCTCCGGCCCGGGCATGTCGCCCGGCACCATGGTGAGCGAGAACACGGTCCCCCATCGCGGTCTCGGCGTGGGTCAGCAACGGCGGCCGATCCGGCCCGGGCTCGCCGAGGGTATCCATCCGCTCACCGATCGCTTACCGTGCACCTCACTTGAGGTGCAGCTTGTCCAGCGCTGCCTGCAGCGACGTCGCGTAGGCCTCGCTGGTGAACGTCGCCCCGCTGACCCCGTTGATGCTCGCGCTGTCGGCGGTCAGCACCTGCGACCTCAGCAGCGGTATCGCCTGCTCGCTCAGCTGCCGGGAGAAGGGCTCGGCCGTCTGGATGGCCGGGACCGTCACATTGGTGATCCGGCTCCCGGTCACGGTGACCCTGACGGCGAGCTCGCCGTAGCCGAACTGCTCCAAGGCACCGGTGACGCTGTGTGTCCCGCCGCCGGCCGTGGCCCGGCCCGGGGACGAGCCGGCGGCCGGGCCGGTGCCAGACGGGGAGGAAGGGGCGGACGGGCTTGGCTGGGTGCGCCCGGGGGCACCGCCCGCGGCCCGCGGCTCCGCCGGGGCGGTCCTGCCGTGCAGGCCGAGCACGCCGGCGAACCCGGCCACGGCGCCCGCCGCCAGATACCACGCTGCCCGCTTCATGGTTGCGCTCCCGGTGGTCAGAGGGCGAACGCCTCGTGATGGATGGCTTCGTCCGGCACGCCGAGGCGCTTGACGAGATCGACGATGCCGGCCACAAACCCCTCGGGCCCGCACACGTAGACGTCCCGGCGGCGCAGGTCGGGGACGAGCTGGCGCAGCGAGCGCTCATCGATCCCGGCCTGCTCCCGGTCACCGACCAGCGTGTGCAGCTGCCCCCGGCGGTGACGGACCAGGTCGGAGACCTCCTGGCCGAGGACCAGGTCCGCCGGGCGGCTGGCCCGCAGCAGGACGACCGGTGCACTTTTGCGGGGCAGGTCTTCCAGCAGCGAGCGCAGGGCGGTGACCCCGATCCCCGCGGCCACCAGCACGGCCCCGGGCCGCACCTGCGCGTGGCGGGTGAACGCCCCGTAGGGCCCCTCCACCATGACCGGCGTCCCCGGCCGCAGCGAGGCGAGGGAGGCCGAGTGGCCGCCCACCGCCTTGACGGTCAGGCGCAGGTAGGGAGGCTGCGGGAGGGCCGACAGGGAGTAGGGGTGGGCCTGCCACCAGCTGCCCCGGGTGAGAAAGCGCCACAGCATGAACTGCCCGCCGGCCACCGGCAGCTCATCCAGCCGCCGCCCCGAGCAGATGACCGACACCACGCCCGGGCCCTCCGGCCGCACCTCGGCCACCACCAGGCGGTGGCGCAGGCTGCGCACGACCGGCAGGCCGAAGCGGTAGGCCAGCACCAGGCCCGCCGTGCCGGCCCAGGCCAGTGACCACACCGCCCGGGTCAGGGGGTGCCCGACGAAGGACGGCCCGAGCACGATGACATGCGCGAACGACAGGGCCAGGGCCAGGTACATGTAGAGGTGAACGAGCCACCAGGTCTCCCGGCTGAGCCGGCCGCGGATCGCGCGGATGGAGATCACGCCGATCAGGCACATGATGCCGAGGCCGATGGTGGCGATGAGGACATAGGGGTAGCGGGTGAGCAGGACGCCCGCCTCGTGCCACAGCCCGGACCGGGCCGCCTGCGCGTACCCGACGGTGATGAAGACCGCATGGGCCACGAGCAGGCTGATCGGCCACGGTGCGAGCCGCCGGTGCCAGCGCAGCAGGCCATCCTGGCCCAGTACCCGCTCGATCACGGGAATGCGGCTCACCAGCAGCACCATCATGAGGGCCAGGTAGGTGCCGGTCATTCCGGTCAGGCTGCCGGCGAAGGTGGCCGGCCCGCCCGGGGTGCGCAGCTGGCTGGCGGTCTCGGCCGTGAAGGTCAGCGCGGTGGCGGCACCCAGCCCCGCCCCCGCCGCCAGGAGGGCGATCCTGGCGGCCGCCGGCCGGGGCACGGGGACGCGCGGCCGGGCGGGTGCGCGGCGTCCCCGGCGGCGGCCCACGGGCAGGGCCTGGCCGGGACGCACCGCGGGCGCACTCATGGCAGCAAGGCCATGTCAGGTAGATCTATGCCGTCGCGAGCGGCGCCATGAACGGGGATGGGGAGGCGGGTGGGGGATCGCAAGCCCCACGCCGCGGCTGCCCGTCCGGCGGCCGGGCAGCAGGCTGGAGATCTACGAGACATGGCCTGACCCTGTCAGCAGAAACTCTCCGGTTGGTACGGGTTTCCTCTGAGCAACCTCTGAGCGCGGGTCACAGGCCTGGGGCGCCCCAGACCGCGAACCAGCGGCTGAGGTCCGCCTCGATCTTCAGGTCCACCCCCACCGCGCCCCGCACCTGCAGCTCCAGCGCGTTGTCCCGGCGCTCGTTGTCCAGCGGCGCGAACGGGTAGAACGTGCCCCGCTTGTACAGGTATACGATGCCGAGCCGCTTCCCTGAGTCGTCCCGGAAACTGACCAGGGTGCAGAGCAGCTGCGGGCCGAACCCGCCGTCCACCAGCGAGGAGTTCACCGCGTGCAGGTCGGTGACGAGCGCCTCGACATCGTCGGCAGCGTGGTGGCACACCAGCCAGGTGAACCCGTAGCTGTCGGTGGTGACCTCCACCGCCGCGGCGTCTTCGCCCATGCTCAGCAGCTCGCGCACGTCCTTCTCGATATCGCTGAACGCGCGGCCCTCCGCCGCCCGGAAGCACACCGAGCCGGTGCCGGTCGGGACCAGGCCCATCGCCGCCTGCAGGGTGATGGCGGCGGTCGGTATCGCGAACAGGTCGTCCAGCTTCGGCGGGACCGGCTTGGTCCGGCCGAGCAGCGTGTCGAGAAATCCCACCGGCTACCGCGCGAGCTGCTCGGAGATCTCAGACAGCTGCCTGAGCCGCCGGTCCAGCGATGGGTGCGTCGAGAACAGGTTGGCGAGGCTGGCGCCGGCCTTGCCCGACAGCGCGGGCGCGAAGTAGAACGCGTTCAGCGGCTCGGCCTTACGCAGGTCCTTCTGCGGGATCGCGGCGATATCACCGCTCACCTTGGTCAGCGCGCTGGCGAGCGCGGACGGCTGCCCGGTGAGCAGTGCGCCGGCCCGGTCGGCGGCCAGCTCCCGGTAGCGGGACAGCAGCCGGATCAGCAGGAAGCTGACCGCGTACACCACGATGCCGACGGCCAGTGTGATCAGCAGGATGATCGCGTTGCCGCCGTTGTTGTTGTTGCCGCCGCCGCGGCCGCCACCGCCGCCGAACAGTTCCCCGTAGAACGCGAACCTGACCAGCAGGCCGGCGATGATGCCCAGGAACGAGGCGATCGTCATGACCGCCACGTCCTTGTGCGCGACGTGCGACATCTCGTGGGCGATGACGCCCTCGAGCTCACGGTCGTCCAGCCGCCCGTCCATCAGCGAGGTGGTGACGCAGAGCACCGCCTTCTTGGCGTTGCGCCCGGTGGCGAACGCGTTCGGCATGGGCGAGCGGGCTATGGCCACCCTCGGCTTGGGCATGTCCGCGAGCGCGCACAGCCGGTCGACGATGCCGTGCACCTTGGCCGCCATCGGGCCGTCGTCCGGGCCGACCTCCACCGCCCGCGCCGCGCTCAGCGCGATCTTGTCCGAGTAGAAGAACGAGCCGATCGTCAGCCCGGCTCCGAGCAGGATCGCGAAGAAGATGATGACCCCGCTGCCTAGGCCGAACGCGGACAGCAGCCAGACCAGGACGATGATGAAGGCCACGAAGACCAGTCCCAGCAGGAACATGGTCAGGGTCATCCGGGCCGTGAGTCCTCTATCGGGCGCATAGCGTGTCTTCGCCACCGCGCCGCCTCCGTTCGTTCTGCGCGAGTTCTGGGCCACCTGAGACAGGGGCTCCCTCTCAGTATCACGTACCAGCCGCACCGAAAATTCCGTTCCGGCCTATGCCCAGAGCGGACGGGGACCGGGGCCGGGCTCCTGGCGCCCGGCCCAGTAATTATTGTCGGGGCGCAACCTGAACCCGGGCTGAAGGTTTCCTCTCAGCCCGGGGCAAAGCCTCCCGCTTCGGCCGGGATCCGTCTCAGCCGGGGATGAGGCCCTCGCCGGTGATCAGCTCCCTGACGTCTTCCAGGCCCGCCTCGGAGTACGGGAGGATCAGGTCCGACGGCTCGATCGCGTCCTCCGCCAGGGGGGTGCCGAGCGAGCGGACCCGGTCCAGCAGGGCGGCCAGCGCGGGCCGGAAGGCCCGCTCATCCCCGGCGTTCACCGCCTTTCCCAGCGCGGCATCGAGGACGTTCAGCTCGTCTGTGGCCGAGTCGTCGACCCGGAGCTGGCCCTCGCCGAGAATCCGGACGATCATGGACTCTCACCGGCTTGCGGCTGCTCGGCCGGGGCGGCCGGGCTGGCCTGCGCCGCGCCGTCCACCGGGCCGCTCTCGATCTCCCGCTTCGGCGCGCCCCCGATCTCGCCCTTCAGCCGTTCCAGCTCCAGTTCTACGTCCTGGCCGCCGCGCATCTGGTCGAGCTCGGTCTGGATGTCATCACGCTGCGTGCCGGTCACGTCGTCCAGCGCCCCGGACGCCATCAGCTCGTCGATCGCGCCCGCCCGCGCCTGCATCTGCGCGGTCTTGTCCTGGGCCCGCTGGACGGCCATGCCGACGTCGCCCATCTCTTCCGAGATACCGGAGACCGCCTCGCCGATCCGGGTCTGCGCCTCCGCCGCGGTGTAGGTGGCCTTGATGGTCTCCTTCTGGGTGCGGAAGGCCTCTACCTTGGCCTGCAGCCGCTGCGAGGCAGCGGTCAGCTTCTCCTCGTCGGCCTGGAGCGAGTGGTACTGGGTCTCCAGGTCGCCGTACTGCGTCTGCAGGGTCGCCCGCCGGCTGAGTGCCTCACGGGCCAGGTCCTCCCGGCCGGCGCCCAGCGCCTGCTTCGCCTGCCCCTCCAGCTTGGTCTGCTGCTGCTGGAGCGTGTTCATCTGCAGCTCGACGCGCTTGCGCGAGGTGGCCACATCGGCGACGCCCCGGCGCACCTGCGTCAGCATCTCCAGCTGCCGCTGGTAGGAGTAGTCCAGGGTCTCACGTGGGTCTTCCATCCGGTCCAGGGCCTTGTTGGCCTTGGACTTGAAGATCAGCGAAACCCGCTTCATCACGCTCATGGGCGCGACCTTCCCCTTCATCGTGTACGACCGCCGCCGCCCGGCCCTGCAGCGCCGCGAGCAC
>DATINY010000391.1:0-1986 GCA_035473755.1 Streptosporangiaceae bacterium | reverse complement strand
GGCGACAAGGCCCCGATCCAGGCCGGGCAGCGCTGGCACGTGGAGCGGACTAACGCCTGGCACAACAACTTCAACCGCCTGCAGCGCTGCTACGAACGGCGCGAGGAAGTCATCGATGCGTTCTTCGACCTCGCCGATGCGATCATTACCGTCCGCAGGCTGATCCGCGAGTCTTGGACCCTGTACCGGTGGGACGGCCGCCCGGCAAAACGACCATGATCAACACACCTATCCGCGCGGTCTCTTACCGGTGTGACCTGAGTCCGGTTTCCTGGAGCGTGCCGCCCGGCCGCGGCCCCTTTTCATACGACATGGTTGCCGCGTTCATGCAGCTCCAGCGCAATGCCAGGAACTTAAGGGATGTAACGGCTCAGTCACGGGCTGCGCGGCTGCCTGATATGCGACGAAGCTCCCGCTAGAACGAGTGATTGCCACACCATTCGTGCTAAGCGAGGAGCTTCGTTGCCTGTTCATGGTGCCATGTCCTGGGGCTGGCTGTCGCCGCGGGGCCGGGTCCTTGCCCGGGCCGGGATCGGGGTGCTGGGCTGGTTCATCCCGCCGGGCCTGGTCGATGACGCGGTCGGGGACGGGCTGGCGTGGGAGATGCGGCTGCGGTCGCTGCCGGCCCGGCTGGGGGTGTATTTCGTGCTGGGCTGCGCCCTGCTGTCCGCTGAGCCGTATGGCGAGGTGATGCGGCAGGTCACCGCGGGGCTGGACAGCGCGCTGGCGGCGGTGGGGTGGCGGGTGCCGGCGTCGACGGCGCTTTCCAGGGCGCGGGCCCGGATCGGGGAGAAACCGCTGGAATCGCTGTTCCGGCGGGTGTGCTCGGCGCTGTCGCCGGGCCGGGCGCCCTGGTCGCACCTGGGCGCCCTGCTGGTGGTGGCGGTGGACGGGACCACCATCAGCGTGCCGGACAGCCCGGCCAACGCCGCCGCGTTCGGCCGGCCCGGGACCGGGAAGAAACGACGGCGCCCCGGGGATGCGGGGGACGGGCCGGAGCGGCAGGCCGCCGTGGCGGCCCCGCAGCTGCGGCTGGTGACGCTGCTGGCGTGCGGGACCCGGGCGCTGCTGGACGCGGCCATCGGCCCGGTCCGCGGCGCCGGGACCGGCGAGCAGGCCCTGGCCCGCGCCGTGCTGGGCAGCCTGCGGCCGGGGATGCTGCTGCTGGCCGACCGGAACTTCTACGGCTACGGGCTGTGGAACGCCGCCGCCGGCACCGGCGCGGACCTGCTGTGGCGGGTCAAGTCCAGCCTGCACCTGCCCGTCGTGGCCGAGCTGCCCGACGGGTCCTTCCTGGCGCACGTCAATGATCCCCGGGCGGTGGCCGCCCGGATCCGCCGCAACGGCGACCGCCGCCGCCGCGGCAGCAAGCTCGGCCCCGAGACCGGGCCGCTGCCCGGCATCACCGTCCGGGTCATCCAGTACGTCCTGACCGTCACCGGCCAGGACGGCGCCACCCGCACCGAACGGTACCGGCACCTCACCACGCTGACCGACTGGCGCGCCTACCCCGCCGCGGACCTGGCCGCCTGCTACGCCTGGCGGTGGGCGATCGAGACCGGCTACCGCGAATGCAAGACCTACCTGCGCGGCCCCGGCCGCGTCCTGCGCGGCCGCACCCCCGCCCTGGCCCGCCAGGAACTATGGGCCTACCTGGCCATCTACCAGGCCATCCGGGCCATCATCGTCCGCGCCGCCGCCGGCGCCGGGCTGGACCCCGACCGGATCTCCTTCACCGCCACGCTGCACGCCGCCCAGCGCACCATGAGGTGCCCCGGCCACCTCGCTGCCGCCCTGGCCGCGACCGAAACCGAGATCCTCACCAGCTTGATCCCCCAGCGCCAGGGCCGCATCTGCCCCCGCGCGGTGAACAAGCCATCATCGCCCTACCTCTCCAAGCACAACCACGCCGGCCCCCTATCACAGCACGCCACCTACGCCGCCACCATCCCCGCACCAGCCCGCCCCGCCCGCACCAGCACTGAC
>DATINY010000390.1:0-5144 GCA_035473755.1 Streptosporangiaceae bacterium | reverse complement strand
CGGCGAACGCCACCACCTGGACTTTCGCGACCTCACCGGCGGCCGCACGGTCACCATCTACGCGCACACCGAGATCGTCAAGGACCTCATCGCCCGGCGGGTCGCCGACGGCGGGGCGCTGGAGTTCGAGATCGCCGGCACGGCCGTGGCCGGCCTGGACACCGACCGGCCGGTGCTGTCCTACACCACCGCCGGCGGCGAGCGGCGTGAGGTCGTCTGCGACGCGATCGCCGGCTGCGACGGCTTCCACGGCATCTGCCGGCCCTCCATTCCGCCCGGTGTGCTCACCGTCCGGGACCGGGACTACCCCTACGCCTGGCTGGGCATCACGGCCGAGGTCCCGCCGTCCACCGACGAGCTGATCTACAACCGCCACCCCGACGGCTTCGCCCTGCACACCATGCGGACGCCCCAGGTCAGCCGGCTCTACCTGCAGGTCCCCCCGGACGACCGGATCGAGGCGTGGCCGGACGAGCGGATCTGGGCGGCGCTCCAGCGCCGCTTCGCGCTGCCCGGCTGGGAGCTGAAGGAGGGCCCGATCTTCGACAAGGCCATCACCCCCATGCGCAGCTTCGTCAGCTCGCCGATGCGGTACGGCCGGCTGTTCCTGGCCGGTGATGCCGCGCACATCGTGCCGCCGACCGGCGCCAAGGGGCTGAACCTGGCCATGGCCGACGTGAGCGTGCTGGCCGACGCGCTGGAGGCGCTGCTGCGGGGAGACAGCCACCTCGCCGACGGCTACTCCGACACCTGCCTGCGCCGGGTCTGGCGGGCCACCCATTTCTCGTGGTGGATGACCACGATGCTGCATGTGGCGCCGCACGCCGACCCGATGACCGAGGAGCTGCAGCTGGCCCAGCTGCGCTACGTCACCAGCTCGCGCGCGGCGGCCACCTCACTGGCCGAGAACTACACCGGCTACCCGCCGCTGCGCTGACGCCGGTAGAGCACGTCCCCCCGGTTGTCGGACATCACCGGCACGAAGTGGCTGTTGAAGTAGGCGCGCAGCGCGGGTGACCACGCGATCCGGCGGCGACTGAGGGCGGAGAGCCAGGCGTACTGGGCGTGGGCGAACTCCTGCCGCCAGGCCGCGGCCACGGCGGGGTTGCGCCCGGCCCCGGTGCCGGGCGTCCCGCCGCGCGACAGGGCCAGGTCGGTGCCGGTGCCGTCCACCATCGGCGAGCAGCCCGGCACGTTCGTGACGAACCGGTTGGCGAGGATGAGGAAGGAGACCTCGTCGGTGGCGACGCATGAGCCGGGCGGGATCGGCCGCGCGAAGGCGGCGATGCTCCCCGGCCCGGTGGGGGCGATGAAGGCCTTCAGCTGGCCCTCGGCGCGGACCTGGAAGATGGTGAACACCACCAGCAGGGCCGCCGCCAGCCCGGTCGCCGCCCAGGCCAGCGTGCCCCCGGCGGGCCGGGCGGGTCGGCCGTCCGCCCCGCTCCCCCAGCCGGGAGTCAGCAGCCGGGCGGCGGGCAGGGCGATGGCCAGGCCGAGGAACGGCGCCAGGAACGCCACGAAGTGGGTATGGAACTGGGTGGGCAGCAGGAACAGGATCACTATCAGCGCGCTGGTCGCCAGCGCGAACCCGTCCAGCGCGGGCGGCGGGCGCCGGGTGACAACGATCTCCGCGGCCAGCCCGCCCACCGTCAGCAGCACCAGGATGACCACGGTGAAGACGATCGTCGAGTGCGCCCGCAGATGCAGGTGGGTGACCAGCAGGTCGGCCCGGCCGGGGAGATTGACGTGGCTGAGCCCGGTCATGTCCATGAGCCGGCCCCAGATTGGCACCCGGAGCACCGCCGCGCGGTGCCCCACCTGGGCCACGATCAGGCTCTGGTAGAAGCGCCCGGGCGCCAGCACGGCGAACGGCAGCACGGCGACCAGGAACGCGGCCGCCACCCCGGCCGCGAACGTGAGCGCCCGCCGTACCCAGGGCAGGCTGATGGCCAGCACCACCAGGACCGGGACGAGCGCCCACCCCTCGATGGCCCCGGCGAACCCGAACGCGGCCCCGCCCCAGGCCAGCCGCCGGCCGCTGGCCGTCAGCCGGTCCCCGTCGAACACCGCCACGGCCCCGAGCAGGCAGGCGAGGACCAGCCACGGCTCGACGAACACGGTGTGGGCGGCCGCGATGGCGCCCGGGAACACCGCCAGCACCCCGCACGCGATCAGCGCGGCCAGCGCGCCGCGGTGGCGCACCAACAGGCCGACCAGGGCCACGCCGGCCGCGCTCGCCAGCATGGTGAGCACCCGCCCGATCGCCATGCCCGCCGCCGTGCCGGTCACCTTCGCCACCAGGGCGACGGGGGCCATCAGCAGCAGGATCCCGGGCGGCTGGACGAAGATGAAGTCGCGGTAGGGCAGGATGCCCCCGACCAGGTGAACGGCGCTGCCGAAGTAGGACCCATCGTCATACTCGGTGAGCCCGAACAGGTACCCGGGCAGGCTGAGCTGGTAGATCCGCAGGCCCAGCGCCAGCACGGTCGCCGCCGCGATGACCACGGTCGTCGGGTCGCGCCAGGCGGCGGCGAGGCGCGAACGGGCAGCTGAGCCGCCGGCGGGTGCCTCCGCACCAGGTTTCACCGTAGTCCCGCTCAACTCACTCCCCTGCCCGCCGGCCAACGGCCATCACCGGTGTCCATATTGAACGCGGGCCGTGACGTCGACGGGCCCCCTGGACGGCCGACCCGACCCCGGGAACGCGTGGAGGCAGGCCATGGTTTCCTGTCAGCCCGCGGGCAGTCTATTCCCGCTGGGTAACCGGGGAATCCGTTTTGCCAGTCCTTCACTCTTCGCCGTGGCGGTCCAGGAATTCGTACACGTCGGTCTCGTCCACGCCGGGGAAGCTCCCGGTGGGCAGGGCGGACAGAATGTGCGAGTGCGCGCGGGCCGACGGCCACGCCATTCCTCCCCAGCGCGTGGCCAGCGCGGCCGGCGGGCGCTGGCAGCAGTCGCCGTCGGGGCACCGCGATGACATCCGGGTGACCGTATCCCGGCCGCGGAACCAGCGGGAGTGCTCGTACGTGGTGCCCAGCGTGATGGCGAACCGGCGGTCACGGCCGGGGTCCACGTGGGAGGTGCACCAGTAGGTGCCCGACGGGGTGTCGCTGTACTGGCAGCGGGGCGAGAAGCGGTCCGCCGAGGCGAAGATCTGCCGGCCCGCCCACTTGCGGCACATGCGCTGGCCCTCGATCGCCCCCGACTCGTCGGCGGGCAGCACCAGGCCGTCGTTCTCGTATGCCTTGTAGATGATCCCGCTCTCGTCGCTCTTGACGAAGTGACACGGCAGTCCCAGGTGATGGGTGGCCAGGTTGGTGAACCGGTGGGCCGCCATCTCGTAGGAGACGGAGAAGACGTCCCGCAGGTCCTCCACCGACAGGTCCCTCGCCTGCTTGGCGCCGGCCAGGAAGGCGGCGGCGGTCTGCTCGGGGACCAGCACCGCCGCGGCGAAGTAGTTGGCCTCGACCCGCTGCCGGAGGAAGTCGGCGAAGTCCCGCGGGATGTCATGGCCGAGCACGAAGTGCCCGAGCGCCTGCAGCAGGATGGTCCGCGGCGTGTGCATGCCCACGGCCTCCTGCTTGAGGTGGATGCGGCGGTCCCGCAGGTCGGTGATGGACCGCACCGACCGGGGCAGGTCCTCGGCGTAGTTCACCGTGAACCCGTGGTGGGCGAGGATGGCGAGCAGCGTGCCCTGCGACAGCGCCCCGGCGTGGTAGCCCACCGCCTGCAGGGCGCCGGACGCCAGCCGCTCGATGCCGGCGAAGTAGTTGCCGCGCTCACGCATGGCCGCCCGCAGCTCCGCGTTGGCCGCCCGCGCCTCCTCCGGGGTGGCGGTCGGCCGGGTGCGCTGCCGGCGCAGCTCGGCGTAGAGGGCGGCCAGGTGCTCCAGCACGTCGTTGGGCACCCGGGCGCCGACCTTCAGGTAGGGCAGGCCGAGGTCGGCGTAGACCGGGTCGCGCTGCGCCTCCTCCAGCATGATCTCCAGCTGCGCGCGGCGGGTCGGCGGCTGGTGGCGCAGCAGTTCTTCCGGCGTCACCGACAGCGCCCGGGCCAGGGACTCGATCAGTGAGAGCTTCGGTTCCCGGCGCCCGTTCTCCAGCAGCGACAGCGCCGACGGCGCCCGCCCGACCCGCCGCCCGAGCTCGGCCAGCGTCAGGCCACGGGAGCGCCGCAGATGGCGCAGGCGCTGCCCGAAGGTAGCGAGGTCTAGACCACTTGACGTCAAGAACTCAGATTCTTGTTCAAGGAAGTCTGTCACATGTTCATTCTAGATGAAATTTTCACGTTTTTTCCAGAACTGGCCCTGGCGGCGGCGCCGGGCCGGCGGGCACGCTCGCAGTACCACCCAGGGATGGCAGGACGTTGGAGGACCCGTGAGCGATCGTCGCCTCGAGGGCAGGCAGCAGGTCAACGGCAGCAGCAGCAGCAGCAGCAGCAGCAGCAGCAGCGCCGAGCAGGCAGCGCGGCTGAGCGAGGAGTGGGCGGCCAGTCCACGGTGGCGTTCGGTCAAGCGGACCTACTCCGCCCACGACGTGATCCGGCTGCGCGGCACGGTGCGGGAGGAACACACCCTCGCGCGGCTGGGCGCCGAGCGGCTGTGGCGGCTGCTCCACGAGCGGGACTACGTGCACTCGCTCGGCGCGGTGACCGGCAACCAGGCGGTGCAGCAGGTCCGGGCTGGGCTGCCCGCGATCTACCTGTCGGGGTGGCAGGTCGCGGCCGACGCCAACCTGGCCGGGGAAACCTATCCCGACCAGAGCCTCTACCCCGCCAACTCGGTTCCCCAGGTGGTCCGGCGCATCAACAACGCCCTGCTCCGCGCCGACCAGATCAGCTGGGCCGAGGCCGGGGACAGTGCGGCCGGTGACCAGCCGCACTGGCTGGCCCCGATCGTCGCCGATGCGGAGGCGGGCTTCGGCGGCGCGCTCAACGCCTTCGAGCTGATGAAAGCGATGATCGTTGCCGGTGCGGCCGGGGTCCACTGGGAGGACCAGCTCGCGTCCGAGAAGAAGTGCGGTCACCTGGGCGGGAAGGTGCTCATCCCGACCGGCCAGCACATCAAGACGCTGAACGCCGCCCGCCTGGCCGCCGACGTGCTCGGCGTGCCGACGCTGGTGGTGGCCCGGACCGACGCCCGCGCC
>DATINY010000389.1:0-5713 GCA_035473755.1 Streptosporangiaceae bacterium | reverse complement strand
GTGAGCCACCGCGCTGCGCGACAGCCCGGTCAGCCGGCTCAGGTCGGCGCGGGTGACGCCACCGAGATCGCGGATCGTCTCCAGCAGCGCAGGCGTCCGCTGGTGCCGCGCCAGGATGGCGTCCCGGGGGATCACGGTGGCCACCCTAAAGGCAATTTCGTCCGTTTACCGGATTAATTTTTTATTCATTTCAATGCCTTGGCAGCCAGCTTAGGATTCAGCCGAGATCATCTCCCGTTAATCTGCGCGTCGCCGGAAAGCGGCGCGGCACCGTAAAGCCGGTGCCGGCCAATCACCGGCCCCAGGCCCCTCCGTCCCCCATGCCCTTGTGACACCGGTTGTGACACCCGTGCCCGCCCACGGAGAGGATCAGACATGCAACGACGCTGCGGGACGGCTGCACGGTCCGCTGTCATCACGGTCACCGCCGCTGCCTGCCTTGCCCTGGTCACCGCCGCGCCGGGCACCGCCGCCCGGATCAGGCAGGCACCGGCCGCGGCCGCCCGGGCAGCGGGGGCACCGGCCACCGGTGCAATCTCCTGGGCGGACGCCCAGCGGCAGGCGGATGGCCTGGTCAGCCAGCTAACGCTGGACGAGAAGATCTCGCTGGTCCACGGCGACACGTTCGGCCCACCCGGATTTGCCGGGTACGTGCCAGGCGTCCCGCGGCTTGGCATTCCCGGCCTCTACCTCGCCGACGGGCCGAACGGGGTCGCCGACAGCAGCACCGGCGTGACCGCCTTCCCGGTCGCCGAGGCCGGCGCGGCGTCCTTCGACACCGGCCTGGTGCAGCGGTACGGGGCGGCGCTCGGTGCGGAGCAGATCGGCAAAGGGCACAACGTGGCCTTGTCCCCGACCATCAACATCCTCCGCGTGCCCTACTGGGGCCGGGCCGCGGAGACTTTTGGCGAGGGCCCTTATCTGACCTCGCAAATGGCAGTCGCGGAGGTCAAGGGCCTGCAGAGCCAGCACGTGATCGCGACCACCCTGCACTTCGCCGGCAACAACCAGGAGACCTGCCGGCTGGGCGTGAACCCCGCCAAGCCCCACCGCCCCGCCGGGCGGGTCAGGGGGACGGCGCGGCCGCGCCGGTGATGGCCGCGACGACGGCGGCGGTATCGGTGAGGTCGGGCAGGACCGCGTCGGCGCCGGCGGCCGCGAGCTCGGCGGCCGCCGGGCCGCCGGTAGCGACGCCGACCGCCCGCGCCCCGGTGGCGAGCGCGGCCTCCACATCCAGCGGGGTGTCGCCAACCAGCACCGTCGCCTGGCCCCCGAAGTCCCGGCCGTAGGCGGCACACGCCCGGTCGCGGGCCAGGTGGACCAGCTCCGCCCGGACCTCGTGGTGATCGCCGTACGCGCCGATATCCAGGTCGAGGTGGGCGCCGAGCCCGAACGCGGCGAGCTTGGCCCGGGCCATGGCGGGCACGTTGCCGGTCAGCACCGACTGCACCACCGCCGGGCCCAGGGCGGCCACGGCCGCCAGCGCCGCCGCCGCGCCGGGCAGCGCGCGCCCACGGGCCGCCATGGTGGCCTGCAGCTCCGGCGCGCGCCGGGTCAGTTCCGCGATGAACGCGTCCACGTGCCGGGGCGGATCACTGATCCCGGCCATGGACAGGGTGTCGGCGATGATCGCCCGTTCGGTGCGGCCGCCCATCGGCGCCACCCCGTCCGGGTCGCGGCCGAACAGGTCACGGAAGACCGAACGGTAGACCACCCGGCCGCTCCCGCCCGCGTCCAGCAGCGTGTAATCCACGTCCCACAGCACCAGCAGGTCCCGCACGCCGCGACGGTATCAACACGCCGTGCCGAACCGGGCAAGACTGGCGGTGCCCGGGACTAGACTCGCCGGGACGGGGAGAGCTGGCTCAGGCGGCGGAGGGCGCGAGTGGCAGGGCGGATCCGCGACGAGGACATCGCCGTCATCCGCGAGCGCTCACCCATCGACGAGGTCGTCGGCGAGTACCTCCAGCTCCGCAACGCGGGCGGCGGCTCGCTCAAGGGCCTGTGCCCGTTCCACGACGAGAAGACGCCGTCCTTCAACGTCACCCCCGCCCGCGGCCTGTGGTACTGCTTCTCCTGCGCGGACGGCGGGGACGTCATCAAGTTCGTGGAGAAGATCGACAACCTCACGTTCCCGGAGGCCGTCGAGCGGCTCGCGGCCCGGGCCGGCATCGAGCTCCGGTACGAGCAGGGCGGTCGCGTCCCGGGCCAGGAGCAGAGCCAGCGCCGCCGGCTGCTGGAGGCACACAAAGCGGCGGCCGAGTTTTATGCCGAACGGCTGCACGGGGCGGACGCCCGCCCGGCGCGCGAGTTCCTGTCCGAGCGGGGGTTCGAGCTGGCCGATGCCGAGCGGTTCGGCGTCGGGTACTCGCCGCCCGAGTGGGAGGCCCTCACCCGCCACCTGCGGGGCCGCGGGTTCACCGACGCCGAGCTGATGGCCGGGGGGCTCGCCAGCCAGGGCAGGCGCGGGCCGGTGGACCGCTTCCGCGGCCGCCTGATGTGGCCGATCAGGGACCTGACCGGGGACGTGATCGCGTTCGGGGCGCGCAAGCTCGCCGCCGACGATGACGGCGCGAAATACCTGAACACGCCCGAGACCCCGCTGTTCAAGAAGAGCTCGGTGCTGTACGGGGCGGACCTGGCCAAGCGGGATATCGCACAGCGCCGCCAGGCGGTCATCGTGGAAGGCTACACCGACGTCATGGCCTGCCACCTGTCCGGCATCACCACCGCCGTGGCGACCAGCGGGACCTCGTTCGGCGACGGCCACATCAAGATCCTGCGGCGGCTGCTGCTGGATTCCGACAAGTTTCGCGGGGAGGTCATCTTCACCTTCGACGGCGACGCGGCCGGGCAGCGGGCGGTCGAACGCGCGTTCACCTTCGAGGGCGACTTCGTGACGCAGACGATGTTCACCCTGCAGCCCGACGGCCTCGACCCGTGCGACCTGCGGCTCAAGCACGGCGACGCCGCCGTCCGGGACCTGATCGCTCAGCGCGTCCCGGTCTATGAGTTCGCCATCCGCGGCGAGCTGGCCAAACACAACCTCGACACCAACGAGGGCCGCCTGGCCGCGCTCGACGCCGCCGCCAGGATCATCGGCCGCATCAAGGACTACGGGCTGCGGGACCGTTACGCCATCAGCCTGGACCGGTGGCTCGGCATGATGGACGAGGACTTCGTGCTGGCCCGGGTCCGGGCGCACAGCGCGCCCGCCCCGGTCCGGCCGCGCGGCGGCCGTAGCGCGCGGAACGGGGCACCGGACCAGCCCGACCGGCGGGAGCAGCCGGTCCAGCGGCCGCAGGCCGGCCCGCAGGAAGGCGGGGGGCCGCAGTGGGGGCCCGACTCGGCCTACGACCCGCACGACCCGGTGATCCAGGTGGAGCGGGAAGCGCTCAAGCTGGCCATCCAGCGGCCGGTGCTGTGCGGGCCCGCGTTCGACGCCATCGGCCCGGACGCCTTCACCGCGCCGCGGCACGCCGCGGTCAAGGAGCTGGTGGCCGCCTGCGGCGGCACCGGGGGGGCGGGCAACGCCCGGCAGTGGGCGGCATTGCTGCGGGAGCGCGCCCCGGAGGACAGGACCCGCGCCTTCGTGACCCAGCTGGCGGTGGAGCCGCTGCGGGTGCCGCGGGCCGATGGGGAACCCGACGCGCGGTATGCCGACGCCGTGCTGGCGCGGCTCGAGGAACTGGCCGTCAGCCGGAGCATCGCGGCCGTCAAGTCGCGGCTGCAGCGGCTCAATCCAGTGGACGGCCAGGCCACATATAACCGGACTTTCGGCGATCTGGTGGCGCTGGAACAGCGCCGGAAATCACTGCTGGAGAAGGCCGCCGGCGCGCTCTGACCACGGGGTATCGGAGGCCCATCGCGGTATGTGTCACCGGCGTTACAGGCGGCAGGGTGACAAAATTAATCCCGGCGTAACCTGCGCTCCCAGGGGCACACTGTCATCGTGACCCTCACGCTACTCCCCAGCGGACGGCAGTCCGGGGACCAGATGGCCGACCTGATCGCGCGTGCCAGGGAGCAAGGGGCCGTGGCAATGGCAGACATCGCCGTTGCTATCGATGCCAGCGACCTCCCTGCCCAGGCAATCGAGGGCGTGGCCAGGATGCTCTCCGACGAAGGAGTGGACATCCTCGACGCCGCGCCGGAGGAGGCCGATGGCCGCCCCGAGGCCGGGCCCGCCGAGGAGGCCCGGCGCCCGGTCACCAGCGACCTCGTGCGGATCTACCTGCGCGAGATCGGCCGGGTGCCGCTGCTCACGGCCGAAGACGAGGTCGAGCTCGCGAAGGCGATCGAGGCCGGGCTGTTCGCAGACGAGAAACTGGCGGGAGGCCTGCCCTGCCGCGGTGCCAGGCGGCCCGAGCTGTCCCTGCTCGCGGCCGAGGGGCTGCGCGCGAAGCAGCGGCTGATCGAGGCCAACCTGCGGCTGGTGGTGTCCATCGCCAAGCGCTACATCGGCCGTGGGCTGAGCTTCCTCGACCTGATCCAGGAGGGGAACCTCGGCCTGATCCGGGCGGTGGAGAAGTTCGACTACACCAAGGGCTACAAGTTCTCCACGTATGCGACCTGGTGGATCAGGCAGGCCATCACCCGGGCGATCGCGGACCAGGCGCGCACGATCCGGATCCCGGTGCACATGGTGGAGACGATCAACAAGATGGCGCGCGTGCAGCGCCAGCTCCATCAGGACCTTGGGCGGGAGGCGACTCCCGGCGAGATCGGCGCCGAGATGGGGCTGAGCGCCGGCCGGGTGGCGGAGATCCAGCGGATCGCTCAGGAGCCGGTATCGCTCCAGGCGCCGATCGGCGAGGAAGACTCCGATCTGGGCGACTTCATCGAGGACACGGACGCGGTGGTGCCGATGGAGGCCGCCGCGTTCATCATGCTGCAGGACCAGCTGGAGCAGATCCTGGACAGCCTCTCCGGGCGGGAGCAGAAGATCATCCAGCTGCGGTTCGGGCTGACCGACGGGCACCCGCGCACGCTGGAGGAAGTCGGCCGGGAGTTCGGCGTGACCCGGGAGCGGATCCGCCAGATCGAGTCCAAGACCCTGGCGAAACTCCGCCACCCCAGCCGGGCCCAGATCCTCCGCGGCTACCTCGGCTAGCCTGCCGGGCCCGGCCCCCCGGGTGCGCGCCCGCGTCGGCGGTCAGTACCCGTCCGTCAGCCGGTCGAGCGCGGCGTGGATCCTCTTCTCCGATACCGGGCCGGACGTGCCCAGCAGCTGGGCGAAGAGGCTGACCCGCAGTTCCTCGATCATCCAGCGGACCGCCTGGACGTCCGGGCCCGAGCGCCGGGCGGCCGGAAGGTCACCGATGGCCCGCTGGTAGGCCTCCGTTACCTCGCGCACAATCGCCGTCCGGTCGGCGTCGCGGTCCGGGTCCTGCGCGGCGTTGTCCAGCCTCCGGCTGATCGCCCGCAGGTAGCGGACCAGATCGGGCAGCCGCCGCAGGCCCGTCTCGCTGACGAACCCGGGGTGGATCAGCGCGGCGAACTGGCCGCGCGCGTCGGCGAGCGCCGCCGCCAGCGCCGGGGTGGCGGCGCGGTGCAGCCTGATCTCGGCCTCGTGCGCCGCCTCAAGAACCTGGGCGACGACCTCCACCACCCGGGCCGTGGCCAGCGGCAGGGCGTCCCGTGCCCCTGCCACCAGGCGCGCGAAGCCGTCAGCGTCCCAGGCCGGCCCGCCAGCTTCGGCGATCACCTGGTC
>DATINY010000388.1:0-6374 GCA_035473755.1 Streptosporangiaceae bacterium | reverse complement strand
GCACCTGGTGGCCGATCCCGCCGCAACGGTGGAGACGGTGGTCATAGATTCACGCGCGGCCGGGCCCGGCGCGCTGTTCGCGGCCCTGCCCGGGCAGCGGGTGGACGGCCTCGACTTCGCGCCCGGCGCGGTGGCGGCCGGTGCCGTCGCGGTGCTGGCCACCCGGCCGGCCGGCGTGCCCACGCTTGTCGTGCCGGACGTGCCGGCCGCGATGGCGGCGCTCGCGAGCGCGGTCGTGGCCCGGCTGCCCGGCCTGACCATCACCGGCATCACCGGCTCGGCCGGCAAGACCACCACCAAGGACCTGGCGGCCCAGCTGGTCGAGCGGCTCGGGCCCACCGTGTCGCCGTGCGGCTCGTTCAACAACGAGATCGGCCACCCGCTGACCATCCTGCGGGTCACCGCCGCCACCCGGTACCTGGTGCTGGAGCTGTCCGCGCGCGGGCAGGGCCACATCGCCCGGCAGTGCGAGATCGCGCGGCCATCGTTTGGCATCGTGCTGTGCGTCGGCCTGGCTCACGCCGGCGAGTTCGGCGGCCTGGCGGAGGTGGCGCAGGCCAAGGGCGAACTGGCCGCCGCCCTGCCCGCCGGCGGCGTGGCCCTGCTCAACGCCGATGACCCGCGGGTGCTGGCCATGGCCGGGCGCACCGCGGCCAGGGTGGTGACGTTCGGCCGCGGGCCACAGGCGGCGGTGCGGGCGGCGGACGTGCAGCTCGATGACCAGGGCCGGCCGGGATTCACGCTCGTCACGCCGGCGGGCTCGGCGCCGGTGCGGCTGCGGCTGTTCGGCGAGCACAACGTGACCAACGCGCTGGCGGCGGCGGCGCTCGCGGGCGAGCTCGGCCTGGCCCTGCCGGAGGTGGCGGATTGCCTGTCGGCCGCCGTCGCCCGGAGCCGGTGGCGGATGGAGGTCACGCAGCGGCCGGACGGGGTGACCGTGATCAACGATGCCTATAACGCCAGCCCGGAGGCCATGGCCGCGGCGATCGAGACGCTGGCCGTGCTGGCGCGGGGCAGGCGGTCATTCGCGGTGCTCGGGCCCATGTACGAGCTGGGCCGCCGGTCCCGCGCCATCCACGAGCAGGTGGGCGGGCAGGCCGCCCGGGCGGGCGTGACCGGCCTCATCGTGGTCGGGGAGGACGCGGCGCCGATACTGGCCGGGGCCAAGGCCGAGGGCTCCTGGCACGGGGAACTGCTGTGGGTGCCCGATGTGGGCAGCGCGGTCGAGGCGGCTACCGCCCGCCTCACCCCGGGCGACGTGGTCCTGGTCAAGGCGGCCCACTCGGCCGGGCTGGAACGGGTCGCGCTGGCGCTGACCGGGGAGGCGGCCCGGTGAAGACCATCCTCGTCGCGGGCGCGGTGTCGCTGGTGCTGGCGCTGTTCGGCACCCCGCTGGCGATCAGGATCTTCACCAAGCGGGGCTACGGCCAGGTGATCAGGGAAGAGGGCCCGGCCGGCCACGCCACCAAGCGCGGCACGCCCGCCATGGGCGGGACCGTCATCGTCATCGCGTCGCTCATCGGGTACTTCACCGGCAACGTGGTCACCGGGCAGGTGCCGTCCACCTCCGGCCTGCTGGTGATGATGCTGATGACCGGGCTGGGTGTGGTCGGCTTCATCGACGACTTCATCAAGATCTACAAGCAGCGCAGCCTGGGCCTGCGCAGCAGCGCGAAGCTGGCCGGCCAGGCGGTGGTGGGCGCGGTGTTCGCCGCGCTGGTGGTGCTGCCGCGGTTCGCCGACGGATTCGACATCACGCCCGCCGACGCCCACCTGTCGTTCCTGCGGGACTTCGGCCCCACCCTCGGGCTGGCCCCCTTCGTGCTGTGGATCGTCATCCTCATCGCCGGGACGTCGAACGCGGTGAACCTGACCGATGGCCTGGACGGGCTGGCGACCGGGTCGGCGTGCCTGGTGCTGGCCGCCTATGTGCTGATCGGGAACTGGCAGCTGCGCAACGACTGCACCGCCTTCCTCGCCCCGCACTGCTACGCCGTCCGCGACCCGCTCGACCTCGCGGTGGTCGCCGCCGCCGTGCTCGGCGCGTGCTTCGGGTTCCTGTGGTGGAACGCGCCCCCGGCCCGCATCTTCATGGGCGACACCGGCTCGCTCGCCCTCGGCGGCGTGCTGGCGGGCCTGGCCGTGTGCACCAAGACCCAGCTGCTGCTGGCCATACTCGGCGGGCTGTTCGTGGTGATCGCACTGTCGGTGATCATCCAGGTGGGCTCGTTCAAGATGACCGGGCGGCGGGTGTTCCGGATGGCGCCGCTGCAGCACCACTTCGAGCTGCTCGGCTGGGCGGAAACCACCATCGTGATCAGGTTCTGGCTCATCTGCGGGCTGTTCGTGGCGCTTGGCCTCGGCATCTTCTACGTGGAGTGGATGCCCAAGTAACGCCCGGCCCGGGGCACGATCTGCTCGCGCGACACGCGCCCGAGATCCCGCCGAAGGCGGCGGTCAGCCCGGAGGATGGGGGGATGGAGCATGTCGGGCAGGCGGCCAGGCCACGCGCCCCGGGCGCGGCCGCCGGGCGCCCGGCGCAGCCTCCGTCCCCCGCCCGCGGCCAGCTCGCGGGCCTGATCGCCGCCCTGTACCGGCCGCTGACGCCCTACTACCTCATCCTCGGCATCACCACCCTGCTGGTTGCGCTGGGGCTGGTGATGGTGCTGTCCACCTCGTCGGTCGCCCAGCTCGCGACGGGCGCCTCGCCCTACTCCGGCTTCCAGCACCAGCTGGTGGGGGTGCTGCTGGGCCTGCCCTGCATGTGGCTGGCGGCCCGGGCCTCGCCCCGGCTGTTCCGCGCCGCCGCCTACCCGCTGATGTTCGTCTCCATCGTGGGCCTGCTGCTGGTCCCGCTGATCGGGGAGAAGTCGGGCGGCGCCACCCGGTACCTGAACATCGGCCCGATCCCCTTCCAGCCCTCCGAGCTGGCCAAGCTGGCGTTCCTGCTCTGGGGCGCGGACCTGCTCGCCCGCAAGGAGAAGCTCAAGCAGCTCACTGACTGGCGGTACCTGCTCATCCCGCTGCTGCCCGGGACCGGCCTCCTGTGCATGCTCGTGATGCTCGGCGACGACCTGGGCACCACGTTCGTGCTGCTGGTGATCTTCCTGGCGCTGCTGTGGGTGGTCGGGACGCCGATCCGGCTGTACGCCGGCATCCTGGGCATGATCGGGCTGGTGCTGCTGATCCTGATCGTGGTGGCGGGGTACCGGTCCCAGCGGCTGTCCATGTTCCTGCATCCGCAGGGCAGCCCGACGGGCGCGGACATGCAGGCCATCCAGGGCAAGTGGGCGGTCGGGTCCGGCGGCTGGTTCGGGGTCGGGCTCGGCGCCAGCAGGCAGAAGTGGGGCTGGGTGCCGAACGACACGACCGACTTCATCTTCGCCATCCTGGGAGAGGAGCTGGGCCTGGTCGGCACGCTGTGCGTCTCGCTGCTCTACGGGGGCCTGGCGTTCGCGGGGCTGCGGATCGCCGCCCGGGCGCGGGATACCTTCGTCCGCCTCGCCGCGGCCGGCGCCACGGCCTGGATCGTGGTCCAGGCGCTCGTCAACATCAGCACCGTGCTGGGGCTGCTGCCCATCACCGGTGTCCCGCTGCCGCTGGTGTCGTCCGGCCTGTCCTCGCTGATCGTGACGATGGTGGCGCTCGGCATGCTGATGTCTTTCGCCAAACGCGAGCCCGGGGCCAAGGAGACGCTTGCCGCTGCCGACCCCGGCGCGGCGCGGCGCGTCCTAAGCTGGCTTGGCCTGGACCGCCGGCGTGAATGAGCCCGGCGTCCCGGCCGTGGACCGGCTGGCGAGCCGGCCGCACGCGCGGCGGACGAGGAGGCCTGGCGATGAGCGTGGTAATCGCGGGAGGCGGCAGCGCCGGTCACATCGAGCCTGCGCTGGCGCTCGCCGATGCCCTGCGGCGGGCCGAGCCGGGGATCCGCATCACCTGCCTGGGCACCCAGCGCGGCCTGGAAACCAGGCTGGTCCCGATGCGGGGATACGACCTGGTGCTGATCCCGCCGGTCCCCCTGCCGCGGTCGGTGTCCCCGGAACTGCTGTCCGTGCCCGGCCGGCTGGCCGATGCGGTCAAGGCCGTGACGAAGGTGCTGGACCGGACCCAGGCGCAGGTGCTGGCCGGGTTCGGCGGGTACGTGTCCGCGCCCGCCTATCTGGCGGCCCGGCGCCGCCAGGTGCCGATCGTGGTACACGAGGCGAACGTCAAGCCGGGCATCGCCAACCGGCTGGGCGCCATGTTCACCCGCTACGTGTTCACGGCGAGCCCGGACACCAGGCTGCCGCACGCCACCGCCATCGGCATCCCGCTCCGGCAGGAGATCGCCCGCCTGGACCGGCTGGCCCTGACGGACAAGGCGCGCGCGCACTTCGGGCTGCGGCCCGACCTGCCGGTGCTGCTGGTCACCGGCGGCTCGCAGGGCGCCCGCTCGCTGAACCTGGCGGTGCTGGACGCGGCCGACTGGATCCGCGGCGCCGGCATCCAGGTGCTGCACGTGCTCGGCCCCCGCAGCGGCCTGGAGGTCAGCATGCCCGCGCCCGGCCCCCCCTACGTCACCCTGCCGTACGTGGACCGGATGGACCTCGCCTACGCGGCCGCGGACTTCGCGCTGTGCCGGAGCGGGGCGATGACCTGTGCCGAGCTCACCGCCGTGGGCCTGCCCGCGGCGTATGTGCCGCTGCCGCACGGCAACGGCGAGCAGCGGCTGAACGCGCTGCCCATCGTGCGGGCCGGCGGCGGGCTCATGGTGAGCGACGCGGACCTGTCCCCGGAGTGGATCCGCGACGAGCTGGTGCCGATCCTGCTCGACCCCGAC
Organism: Streptosporangiaceae bacterium; assembly: GCA_035473755.1. Lineage (GTDB taxonomy): Bacteria > Actinomycetota > Actinomycetes > Streptosporangiales > Streptosporangiaceae > UBA9676. The sequence goes on along the minus strand of DATINY010000388.1, from coordinate 1,555 downwards.
CTGGTGGCGGCGATGTCGGAGTCGGCCGCCGACATGGGGGCCCGGGAGAGCGACGCGTGGCTGGCCGCCGAGGTGCTGGACGTGATGGAGAACCAGCGGTGACGGCCGCGGCCGGGACGGTGATCTGACGTGCCATTGGTCACGCCGGTCGCGCCGGTCCCGCTGGCCGACCTGGGGCGGGTGCATTTCACCGGCATCGGCGGCGCCGGGATGTCCGGGATCGCCCGCATCATGATCGCCCGCGGGGTGACGGTGTCGGGCAGCGACTCGGCCGCCGGTGACCAGCTGGCCGCGCTGGCCGCGCTGGGCGCGGACGTGCATGTCGGGCACGCGGAGCGCAGCGTGGCCGGGGCCGACACGGTGGTCGTGTCGTCGGCGATCCGCCCGGACAACCCCGAGCTCGTGGCGGCGCGCGCGGGCGGGCTGCGGGTGCTGCACCGGGCCGCGGCGCTCGCCTCGGTGATGCTGGGCCGGCGCGGGGTGGCGGTGGCCGGCACCCACGGCAAGACCACCACCACCTCCATGATCACCACCGCGCTCCGGCACTGCGGCGCGGACCCCGGCTATGTCATCGGCGGGATCCTGACCGAGACAGGCTTGGGAGCCGAGGACGGGACCGGGGAGGTGTTCGTCGCCGAGGCGGACGAGAGCGACGGGTCCTTTCTCATGCTGGCCCCGGAGGTGGCTGTCGTCACCTGCGTGGAGGCCGACCACCTGGACAACTACTCCTCCCTGGCGGAGATCGAGGACGCCTTCGCCGCGTTCGCCCGCCGGATCATGCCGGGCGGGGTGCTGATCGCCTGCGCGGATGACCCCGGCGCGCTCGCTCTGGCCGCGGCCGCGGCGGCGCTGCCGATCCGGGTCCGCACCTATGGTGAGGCGGGCGGCGCCGACTACCGGATCACCTCGGTGGCCCCGCACGGGATGAGCGTCGGCCTGGACATCGAGGATGCGCCCCCGGACGCGGTGGGCGCGGCGCGGCCGGTGCGACTGCAGGTCGGCGTCCCCGGCCGTCACAATGCGCTGAACGCAGCCGCCTCTTACGCTGCCGTGGTCGAGCTCGGCCTGCCTGCCGCGCCGGCCGGGCAGGTGGCGGCCGGGCTGGCCGCCTACCGCGGCGCGCGGCGGCGGATGGAGCCCAAGGGCGAGGCGGGCGGGATCACCGTGCTCGACAGCTACGCCCACCATCCGACCGAGCTCGCCGCCGACCTGCGGGCGGCGCGCGACATCGCGCCCGGCGGGCGCGTCATCGCGGTCTTCCAGCCCCACCTGTTCAGCCGCACCCGGATCTTCGCCGGCCAGTTCGGCGCCGCGCTCGGCCTGGCCGACGAGGCGTTCGTGCTCGACGTCTACCCCGCCCGCGAGGACCCCGAGCCCGGTGTGACCGGCCAGCTGGTGGCGTCCGCGGTGCCCGGCGGCCGGGCGGTCTTCCTGCCCGACCGGGCGGCGGCGCCCGGGGCGGTGGCGGATATCGCCCGGCCTGGGGACCTCATCCTGACCATGGGCGCGGGCGACGTGACCGCCCTGGGCCCGCTGATCCTGACGGCACTGGGCG
>DATINY010000387.1:0-9233 GCA_035473755.1 Streptosporangiaceae bacterium | reverse complement strand
ATCCGGCTCATCGCGAGCTCGCGGGCGTGGTACATGGCCTGGGAGAGCACGTCGAGCTCCTGGTTGCTGCCCCAGCGGCCGATCTGCAGCCCGACGTGGTAGATCGAGCTGCCGAGGACCAGGCCGAGCGGCCGGAATCCGACCTCGCGGACCAGCAGGAACTCGTTAACTGACAGGTCCGAGGTGAAGATCGACCCGGGCTTGCCCGGCTCCAGCTCCGCCAGGCGGGCCATAGCGTCATGCGGAACGCCCGCGGCATCAAGTTCGGTGGCGATGTTCCCCTGGTCGGTCATGGTCTCTCCTGTCAGATCCTGATCCTGGCGGCCTGGCGGCGTTGGGGGTCGAGCGACATGATGGCCAGCGTCGGTCCGCTGTGCCGCTGCTCGGAGCGGCTGAACCTGGCGATCGCGGTGCCGATGATCGGGACTTCCGCGATTTGGTCCCGGGTGCCTTGCCGTGCGGGGCACTCCCGCTCACGCACCCGCATGTCAACGCTGGAGACCACGACCCCGTCCGCGCCCATCCGGCTCACGTCGTCCTCGAGCTGGACCCGGGCGTCGTGCCGGGCCATGTTGACCAGCTCGGTGTAGCCGCCCACCTCGGTGTTCCCAGCGCCCCAGAAGGTCGAACCGCGGGTCCGCCAGTCGTCGTGCCTGGCCCCGATCGAGATCCCCAGCGCCAGGCCGGCCGGCACCCATCCGGCGCGGATGAGCTTGGCGAAATCCTGGCCGGACAGATCGGAGCTGAACGGATGCGGCGGGGCCGGTGCCCCTGTCCCCCGCACGGCCGTGCCGATGGCCCTGAACTCCAGCCCGCCGAGCGGGAACGAGCCGAAGCTGAGCGACACACCGACGATCCCGTGCCCGCCCAGCGCCGCGCATTCGGCCGTCATCCGGCCGATCGCCTTCCGCCTGGCGTCATACATGGCCTTGGTCAGCGCGCCGTATGAGGCCCAGCCACCCTGCCCGGACACCTGCGTCGCCGCCGCGACGGCCCCGCCGAACATGCCGGTGGACCAGCCGCCGGCGCAGCCGTAGCCGCCGGTGTAGCCGATGTTGTACACGCACGCGCCGAGCACCTGGCCGACCGGCTCGAAGCCGACGCCGCGGATCGCCGTGAACTCATCGGTGGAGAGCGCCGACCCCCAGGTGCCGCTGTCCCGGATCTCCGCCATCCGGGCCCGCGCCGCCGACGGGAGCCCGGCACCCGTGCTGTCGTCGGTCAACACGGCCCCTTCCAGCTGCTGCTGAACGCCGCCCCAACCTTACCTTTCCCTGGCGTGCAGGCAAGGTACGCGCCCGGCAGCCAGGCCGGGCGCTCCTGGCCCGGATGCGGGCGGCGGCATCTCCGGGCGGCCGGAAGGCGCATGCTCTCAGTCGGCGGCGTCCCACTCCTCGTTGCGCCGCCGGACGGTCTCCAGGGCCCGGGCCGCCTCTTCCTCGGTGGCGTAGGGCCCGAGCCGGTCCTTGCCCGGGCAGTCGCCGTTCCGTTCCGGCCGGTTATGCCGGAGGCAATACCACCACTGTGGGTCATCGCTCATGCCACTAGACTTCCAGACCATGGCAACGATGCTCCAGCCCGGCCGGATCTCACCCACCCGGCAGGTGCCGGCGCACATCCCCCGGCCCGAATACGTCGGCAAGAAGCGCCCGTGGACGGGTGAGCCTGACGTCAAGGACGAGGAAACGATCGAGCGGATGCGGGCCGCGGGCCGCCTCGCGGCCCAGGCGCTGGCGGAGGTCGGCCGGCACGTTGCCCCGGGTGTCACCACCGACGAACTGGACCGGGTCGGGCATGAGTACCTGGTCGATCACGGCGCCTACCCGAGCACGCTGGGCTACCGGAGCTACCCGAAGTCGCTGTGCACCTCGCTGAACGAGGTGATCTGCCACGGGATCCCCGACGACACGGTCATCGCCGACGGGGACATCGTCAACGTGGACATCACCGCCTTCCTGAACGGCGTGCACGGCGACACCAACGCCACCTTCCTCGCGGGAAACGTGGACGAGGCATCGCGGCTGCTGGTCGAGCGCACGCACGAGGCGATGATGCGCGGGATCCGCGCGGTGGCGCCCGGCAGGCCGCTCAACGCCGTCGGCCGGGTGATCGAGTCGTACGCGCGCCGCTTCGGCTACGGGGTGGTCCGCGACTTCACCGGCCACGGGATCGGGACCACCTTCCATTCCGGGCTCATCGTGCCGCACTTCGACGACCCCAGCGTCAGCGTGATCATGGAACCGGGGATGACCTTCACCATCGAGCCCATGCTGACCCTGGGCACGATCGAATACGACACGTGGCCCGACGGATGGACCGTGGTGACCAGGGACCGCGAGCGCACGGCCCAGTTCGAGCACACCGTGCTGGTCACCGCGGACGGCCACGAGATCCTGACCTGCCCCTGAGCACGCCGCCCGGCCGCGCCCCGGCCGACCGGGGATGATAGTGCCATGGGAGAACTGATCCTGCTCCGGCATGGGGAAACCGAGTGGAGCCGCACCGGCCGGCACACCGGGCGGACCGACGTCCCGCTCACCCCGGCAGGTGAGGCGGCCGCCGCCGCCCTGGCGCCGGTGCTCGCCCGCCGCGAGATCTGCGCCGTCTGCACCAGCCCGCTGCAGCGGGCGGCCCGGACCGCCGCGCTGGCCGGTCTTGCCGACGTCAAGCAAGTCCCGGACCTGCGGGAATGGGATTATGGCGGCTACGAGGGCATGACCACCCCGCAGATCAGAGAGCAGTGGCCCGGGTGGTACCTGTGGCGGGACGGCGTCATCCCCGGCGGCGCCGGCTACCCCGGCGAGACGGCGGAGCAGGTCGGCGCGCGGGCGGACGTGGTGCTGTCGCGGGCCACCCCGCTGCTGCCGGACGGGGACGTGGTCCTGGTCTCGCACGGGCACTTTCTGCGCGTGCTGACCGCCCGCTGGCTGGGGCTGGGGCCGTCCGAAGGACGGCTGTTCCGGCTCGGCACCGGCACCCTGTGCACGCTGGGCACCGAGCACGGCGAGCCGGTGATCACCTCCTGGAACGTTCCCCCCTGCTAACGGGCTGGGCCTTGCATGAACGCGGTGGCATGATCGGCGGCCCACTGGCGGAACGATCGCGGCGCCGATCCGAGGATGCCGGACACCGCAGAGGTGACGAGCGCCGGCCGGCCCAGCGTTGCGCCCCACGCGGAGAGCAGCATGTCCACGGCCGGGCGCGGCCAGCTTCCCTCCGTCTCGCTCCGGAACTCGTCCGGCGACAGCTCCTCAAATCTGATCCGGCGCCCCAAGACGTCACCGATGATGCTCACCTGCTCTGCCTGGCTCAGTGACTCGGGGCCGGTGAGGAGGTAGTCGCCTCCAGCATGTCCATCCGTCTGCAAGGCCCGCACCGCGACGGCGGCCACGTCGCGGTCATCGACGGGCGCCGTCTCGGCCGCGCCGTAGGGCCACCGGACGGCAGCGCCGGCGCGAATGGCGGGCGCCCACCAGAACAACGCGTTCGACGCGAACATCCCCGGCCGGATGATCACCGACTCGAGTCCGGCGGCCGCGATGAGCCGCTCAATATCGGCGTGAAGCACCGCCATTGGATTCGGTTGCTGGAAGAAAGGGTGCGGGGTCTGATGCGGTGATGAGAGGAAGACGACACGCTGTGCGTGGGTGGCCAGACGCTCGACAACCGCCGGCGCAGTCGCCGGCGGGGCGGCCCAGACGAGGAAGACGGCACCGGCACCCCGCAGTCCGGCGTCGAGCGATTCGGGCACGGTGAGGTCGCCGGTGACGACTTCGACGTCCGCTGTCAGCGCCGCCGCGCCGGGGCGGTGCGTGAGGGCGCGGACCGGCACGCCCGCCTCTGTCAGCAGGCCGACTACGAGGCGCCCGACCCGGCCGGTCGCTCCGATGACGAGCACCGGAGACACTCCCGTCCCTGTCATAGGGACCCCCGCGTCGTCCGTGGCAGGCGCACGCAGTGAATCATGCCATCCCTCCTGGGGGCGGCGCGGCGGGTGGAGGCCGGCATCCGGACCGGCCGCCGAACTCGTCAGGGCGGATGGGCGGGGCGGGTCAGCCGAAGACGGTCAGCTTCAGCAGGTACACGTTCATGAAGATGATCAGCGCGGCGATGACGCTGGTCGTCACCGTGGTCAGGCGCCGGTTTACCAGCGCGCCCATGATGTCACGGCGGCGGGTGAGCAGCAGCAGCGGAACCAGCGCGAACGGGATGCCGAAGGACAGCACGACCTGCGATATCACCAGGCTGGCGGTGACCGGCAGGCCCAGCCCGAGCACGACCAGCGCCGGGAGCATGGTGACCGCGCGGCGGGCGAACAGCGGGACGCGGCGGCCGATGAAGCCCTGCATGACGACCTGGCCGGCGTAGGTGCCGACGCTGGAGGAGGAGAGACCGGAGGCCAGCAGGGCGACCGCGAACGCCAGCGCGGCGCCGCCGCCGACGAGCCGGGCGATTCCGGCGTGGGCGGCCTCGATCGAGCCGATCTCCCCCGCTCCGGTGCGGTGGAACAGCGAGGCCGCGACGAACAGCATGGTCAGGTTGACCAGGCCAGCCGCGCCGAGGGCGATGACCACGTCGACGCGCTGGAAGCGCAGCAGCTCCCGGCGCTCGGCGTCGTCGCGGCAGTGAACGCGCGACTTCGTCAGCGCCGAGTGCAGGTAGACGACGTGGGGCATGACCGTCGCCCCGATAATGCCGGTGGCGATCAGCAGGCTGCCGCTGGGGAGGCTCGGGATCAGGCCCTGCGCGATGCCGCCCGGGTCGGCGCCCACGGCCAGCAGGTCGTAGCCGAACCCGCAGAACACGATGGCGAGCAGCGCGGTGATCGCGAGCTCGAACCGGCGGTAGCCGCGCTGCTCGAGCGCGAGGATCCCGAACGCGACCACCGCCGTCATCAGCCCGGCCACGGGCAGCGGCACGTGGAACAGCAGGTTCAGCCCCACCGCGGCCCCGACGAACTCGGCCAGGTCGGTCGCCATCGCGATCAGCTCTGCCTGCACCCACAGGCCCAGGCAGACCGGCCGCCTCAGATGGGCCCGGCATAGTTCCGGCAGGTCACGGCCGGTGGCGACGCCGACCTTCGCCGACAGGTACTGCACCAGCATCGCCATCAGGTTGGCGACCACGATCACCCACGCCAGCGCGTACCCGTAGGCCGCACCGGCGGAGAAGTTGGTGGCGAAGTTGCCCGGGTCGATGTAGGCGACCGCGGCCACGAACGCCGGCCCGAGCAGCGCGACGCTGCCACGCACCCGGCCGCGCGCGCGCAGCAGGCGCAGCGCGCTCTCGTCGGTGACCGCCGCGCCGGCCGCCAGCGGCAAATCCGCTGATGGCGCGGTCGGCGGCGTCAAGTCAGCCCACCGAGGGGCCTAGCCCGAGCGACTGCGGCGTGCTGGCGTCGGGTGACGGCTGGTGCAGGCCCTCGTCGAGCGAGCCGAACTCGGTCATCAGCGCCCGGCTGCCACCCCATGGCGTCTGCTCCTCCGCCACCAGGGTGTTCGTGGTCAGCAGCAGGCCGGCCACCGACGCGCCGTTCTGCAGCGCCGAGCGCGCGACCCGCAGCGGATCGATGATGCCCATCTCGATCATGTTGCCATAGCGCCCCTGCAGGGCGTCAAAACCCTCGTCCGTGCCCATCTTGCTCATCTGCGCGACCACCTCCTGGCCGGAGTAGCCCGCGTTGGCGGCGATGAGATAGGCGGGCTCGGTCAGCACCTTGCGCACGATGTCGACGCCGGTCGCGTAGTCGTCCTTGAGCTGCAGGTCGTCCAGGGCGCCATCGGCGTGCATCAGCGCCGCGCCGCCGCCGGCCACGATGCCCTCGGCCATAGCGGCCCGGGTGGCCGCCAGCGCGTCCTCGACCCGGTGCTGCAGTTCCTTGAGCTCGGCCGGGGTGGGCGCGCCGACCCTGATCACCGCGACCCTGCCGGTCAGCGCCCCGATCCGCTCGGTCAGTACGTCCTCGTCCACTCCGAACTGCGCCCGCTCCAGCTCGGCCCGCAGCTGGGTAACCCGGAACTCGATGTCGTCGGCGGAGCCCGCGCCGCCGATGATGGCGGTCTGGTCGGCGTTGACCCGGACCTGCCGGGCCCGCCCGAGCTGATCGATGGTCATCGTCTCCAGGGTGAAGCCGGAGTGCCTGCTGTACACGGCGCCACCGGTGATCGTCGCGATGTCCTCCAGCTTGTGCAGCCGCCGGTCGCCGAACCCGGGCGCCCGCACGGCCACGCACTGGAAGGTCCGGTTGACGTGGTTGTGCACGAGCATCTGCAGCGCCGTGCCCTCGACGGTCTCGGCGACGAGGATCAGCGGCCGTGGCGCCCGCATGATCTTGTCGAGGATCGGCATCAGCTGCTGGACCTTGCTGATCTTCTCGCTGCACAGCAGGATGTACGGGTCGTCGACGATCGCTTCCAGGCTGGCCGGGTTGGTCACCATGTACGGCGACAGGTACCCGTTGTCGAACTCGAAGCCCTCCACGAAGTCGACGCTCATCCCGTTGGCAGCGGACTCCTCCACGGTGACGATGCCGCCGTCGCCGACGGTATACAGCCCCTTCGCGATGACCGCGCCGACCGCGTCGTCGTCGTTCGCCGAGATCGCCGCCACCCGCGCGTAGTCCTGCTCCGTGACGATCGGGTGGGCGACCCCCTGCAAGTACTCCACCAGCCTCCCCACGGCCAGGTCGATGCCCCGCTTGACCAGCACCGGGTTGGCCCCCTTGCCGATCGCGCTCATGCCTTCCCGGACGATTCCCTGGGCGATCACCGTCGCCGTGGTGGTGCCGTCCCCCACGATGTCGTTGGTCTTGATCGCCGCTTCCTTGACCAGCTGGGCGCCCATGTTCTCGAACTGGTCCTTCAGGTGGATCTCCCGGGCGATCGTCACCCCGTCGTTGGTGACGACCGGCGACCCGGTGATCTTCTCCAGGATGACGTTGCGCCCCTTGGGCCCGAGGGTGGATTTCACGGCTTCGGCCAGCTGATCGACACCGGCCAGCAGCAGGCTGCGGGCGTCCGCACCGAAACGCAGTTCCTTGGCCATGACTTCCTCCTCGGGCTCCGGGGATGACGGAGGGTGACGGGATTACGGGACGAGTATCGCGCGGCCGCGGACGCGGACGGCATCCAGGTCGGCGAACGCCTCCGGCGCGGCGTCGAGCGGGTAGGTCCGGGTGTGCAGGGTGACCTTCCCGCCCTCGGCCAGCACCATCAGCTCGGCGAGGTCGTTGTAGGTGCCGACGATGTTGCCGATGATGTTCCGCTCGGTCGTGATGATGTCCAGGGTCGGGATGTGCAGCTCGCCGCCGTAGCCGATGACGAAGTAGGAGCCGGCCTCGCCGGTCATCGCCCACCCGTCGTTCTCGGCGCCCTGTTCGGCGACGAAGTCGAGCACCACGGTGGCGCCGCCGCCGGTCAGGTCCTTGACCGCGTCGACATGCCCGCCGTCGGCGACGACGGTGTGGCTCGCGCCCAGCTGCTCGGCGAGCTTGAGTGCGTCGGGGTTGCGGTCCACCACGATGATCTTGGTGGCGGTGAGCGCGGCCAGGCACTGGATGCCGATGTGGCCGAGACCGCCCGCGCCGATCACGACGCAGGAGGTGCCCGGGTAGAGCAGCGGGATGGCCTTGCGGACCGCGTGGTAGGCGGTGATGCCGGCGTCGGCGAGCGCGGCCACGTCCTTCGGCTGGGTCTGCGGGTCGAGCTTGATGCAGGCCCGGGCCGTAGTGAGCAGGTACTCGGCCATGCCGCCGTCGCGTGACAGGCCGGGGAACTCGCTGTTGATGCAGTGCATGTCGTCGCCGGCGCGGCAGGCGTGGCACAGCCCACAGGTGGGCGTCGGGTGCAGGATCACCGTGTCGCCGACGGCCACGTTGGTGACGGCGGAGCCGACCTCGTGCACCCAGCCGGCGTTTTCGTGGCCCAGGATGTAGGGCAGCGGCGTGTGCATCGCCGCGTCCCACTGGCCCTCCATGATGTGCAGGTCGGTGCGGCACACCCCGGCGCCGCCGATCTTCACGATGACGTCGAGCGGGCCGCGGAGGGCCGGCTCGGGTACCTCGTCCACGACCGGCATCTGGTGAAAAGCGTGCAAACGGACGGCCTTCACTGCTCCTCCTCGCCTAGTCCTGATGCGGCGTACCGGTGCCGCAGCATGCCGCGGCAGATGCCGGCGTTCGCCTCGATGCTGACCCGCGTGGTGTGCGCCCGGCGCAGGTGCAGTGGTACGGCGTCGCCGGTCAGCGGGGCGCCGGTGGCCGGATCGATCAGCAGCGGGGCGCCGTCGCCGGCGGGCAGCCCCAGTTCGGCCCGGCGCTGCCGCAGCCGCTCCAGCGAGGCGGAAGGCGGCGCCTGGCCCAGGGTGAGCGCGGCCAGCTCCGACGGCCCGGTGCCCGCCGCGGCCAGCGGGCGGCAGACGAGGTCGGTGCCGGCCATGACCGCCTTACGCAGGAAGTCGGCGCGCAGCTCCTGCAGCTCGCCGACCGCCTCGCCGTCGAAGGACCGGGCGAACCCGGCCCTGGCGGCCACCCCGCCGTTGATCGCATCCGAGGCGAAGTGGTCTTCGAGCACCACCTCCGTCGTGCGCACGCCTGGCAGGGCCGACACCGCGTCGTAGGCGTCGGCCACCATCAGGAAGGCGAAGTTGGGCGCGCAGAAATACGTGGGGAGCCGCAGCCGGACCTGGGTGTCCCCGTCTGCGGAGATGGTGCACGACGAGACGAAGCCGAGCGTGGTGATCGGCTCGTCCAGCTCCGGGTCCCGCACCGCCTCGAGCGCGGCCAGTACCCGCGCGGCCCCCGGGGGTGATTCCCCCGGGGGCGCGCTCGGGGATCCGGCGGTCAGTGGGTTAGTCATGCCCCCGAAGCCGCGTGTTCCTCGGGCTGGCCGCCGAGTACCTCGTGGGCACCGGGCGAGCCGTCCTTCAGCTGGTACTCGGCCGGCACCTCGATGTCGTACAGCTTGGCCGCGTTCAGGCCCATGATCTTCTTCTTTGAAGCGGTGTTCATCCGCGGGTAGTCGGTGAGCGAGGCATCGTCCGGGAACTCCCAGTCGACGAAGCCCTCGACCTGCCACTTGGGCTCCCAGATGGCATAGTCGCTGCCGAACAGCATCTTGTCCTCGCCGACCCAGAACAGCAGCTCGCCCATGACCTTGGCGAAGAACTTCGGCCTGGCGTGCATCAGGCCGCCGATGGCCACGGCCAGGCCCGCGTAGACGTTGGGCTCCTGCGTC
>DATINY010000386.1:0-6032 GCA_035473755.1 Streptosporangiaceae bacterium | reverse complement strand
GCCGCGGGCGACGCCCTGCTCGCCCCGTCGGTGACGCGCCGCCTCATCGAGGCGTTCGCGCGCCGGCCGCCGGAAACGTCGCCGTCACCTTCGCGGCTGGCCTCGCTGACCGCCCGGGAGCGGGACGTGCTCCTGCTGCTGGCGAGGGGCCGCAGCAACGCCGAGATCGCGGTGGGCCTGTTCGTCAGCGAGGCGACCGTCAAGACCCATGTCGGTAACCTGCTGGCGAAGCTGGGCCTGCGCGACCGGGTGCAGGCGGTGATCCTCGCGTACGAGACGGGGCTGGTGGTGCCGGGCTCGCCCGACTGACTCGCTGCCGGGTTCCCGGGCTCAGGCGAGCGGCAGCCGCCAGTCCTGCTCCACCAGGTCGTGGCCGAAGGCATGGTGCGGCTGGGAGGAGACGAGCTGGAAGCCTGCCCGCTGGTAGATCCGGCGGGCGGCGTGCAGCACGTCGTTGGTCCACAGCACGATCTCGCGGTACCCGGCCCGGCGGGCGAACGAGACGCACTCGGCGACCAGGCGGCCGCCCATGCCCAGGCCGCGGGCCCGCGGCTCCACCAGCAGCAGCCGCAGCTGGGCGGTGGTGCCGGTCTTGCGCACGCAGAACATGCACCCGGCCGGCTCGCCGTCCAGTTCCGCGATCCACACCGCTTCCCCGCGGTGGTCGTCGCGGCCCGCGTAGCCGGCGACGATGTGTGCCACCAGGGCCTCGAACGACGCGTCCCAGCCGTACTCGGCCGCGTACAGGGCGCCGTGGCGCTGCACCACCCAGCCCAGGTCGCCGGGCACGGGCGGCCGGAGCACGAACGCGGCGGGCGGTGGCGGCGGCGGCCCGACTATCTCCTGGATGCTGGTCATGGCCCCGGTCAGGCGCCGCCGGCCGTCCGGGGTGAGGCCGGCCAGCAGGGCGCGGATCTGGGCGCCCGACCGGGCGTCGAGGTCCGCCTGGACCGCCCGGCCGGCGCCGGTCAGGCCGATGATCTGGCGCCGCCCATCGAGCGGGGAGCGGGTCCTGGTCACCAGCCCGTCGGCCTCGAACCTGGCCAGCAGCCGGCTCAGGTAGCCGGCGTCGATGTCGAGCCACCGGCGCAGGTGCGCGGTCTCGGCCTCCTCCTCCCGGGCCAGCTCGAACAGGACCCTGGCCTCGGCCAGCGAGTAGGGCGTGTCCAGCAGCCCCTCCCGGAGCAGCCCGATCACGTTGGTGTAGAAGCGGTTGAACTCGCGCACGGCCGCTACCTGGCCATCGGTCACCGGTTCGGCGGGACCGCCCGGCGTGGCGGTAGCTGACGATGTCAAAGAATTATTTGACATAGTCAAATAGTTGCACCGGACGACGACCAGGTCAAACCGGCGGAGGCCCGTGCCGGGCCCGGTCCAGGGCGGAAGCGGCCCTGCGGCGGAAACGAGCCTGACCCCGGGGGCGGAAGCGGGGTCTGGCCCCGGGGCGGAAGCGGGCCCGGCCACCAGGCGGAAGCGGGCCCGGCCCCGGGCCGGAAGCGGGCCCGGCCCGGGCTCAGCCGCGGACGATGGCGGTGCCGAGCAGGCCCAGCGGCGGGGAACCGAGGGCCAGCAGGGCGGCGTGGAACCGCTGCAGGCTGAACCCCTCGCCCCACTGCTGCTTCGCCTGCTCGCGCAGGTCCAGAATCGTCAGCTTGCCCCAGGTATAGCGGCCGTAGGTCGGGTCGAAGGTGGCCCGCCGGGCCTCGGAGAGCGCGGCCGGGCCGGCCAGTTGCGTGTCGGACTCGAACCGGCGGGCGCCCTCCTCGACGGTCATGCCCGCGGTGTGCACCCCGATCGCGCACGCCAGCCTGGTCACCCGCACCAGCGCCTCCAGCCACACCCCGATCTCGAACCGGGGGTCATCGCCTCCGAACCCCTGCTCGACACACACCTCCTCGGCGTAGTGCGCCCATCCCTCGATGAACGCGCTCGACTGCAGCAGGCGGCGGACCGCGGTGGGCGCGTGCCGGAGCGCCCGGCCGTGCGAGAAGTGCCCCGGCGCGACCTCGTGCACGGTGACCCCGGGCAGCGTGGTCGCGCTGAACAGCTCCAGCCATTCGTCCGTCTCGCGCTGCGGCCACGATGCGTCGGGCGGGGTGATGTGGTACCAGGACGGGCCCTCCGGCTCGCCTGGGGCGGCCCACGACATCATCGCCGTCCCCCAGCGCCGGGACGGGGGGGAGAGCCCGACCAGGCACTCCCCGTCGTGGTAGGGGACGAGGTCGCGCTCGCGGGTGAAGTCGATCGCCCGCCGGGTCCAGTGCCGCGCGGCGTCGATGACCCCGTCGGCGCCGGGATGGTCGCGGACCAGCTCGCGGGCCACCTCCATCGGCGGCCGCCCGGCGTCGATCCGGGCGCAGCTCGCCGCGAGCAGTTCCCGCAGCCGGTCGCGCTCGGCGTCGGCCCGCTCCGCCAGCCCGCCCAGGTCTACCTCCATCCGCTCCGAGCTGCTCATCAGCGCGGTCAGGGCGGGCCCGCCCAGGGCGGGGTCCGGGTCGCCGGAGGCGGCCATGCTGGTGACGGCCGTTACCAGCCGCTCATGCGCCGCCCGGGCCGGGCCGGTCACGGCCTCCGGCGCGTCGGCCGGGATGCCGGCCGCCAGGCCCTTCACGCTGTCCAGCAGGGCGGCCGCCACCGGCGCGCTCACCTGGTCGAGCGCGGCGACGGCGGCGTCCACCGCCTGCGGCCAGCGCCCCAGGTGGTCCAGCCGGGCCCGGTCCCGTTCCGCCTGCGGTGCGTACTCCCGGTCGTAGCAGGCCAGGTCGAGGCCGAACAGGTGATACAGGGGGTTGCGCCGGTGCAGCTCCAGCTCTCCGAGCGAGATCCGGGCATGGTCCTCGAACGCGGCGAGATGCGCCTCGTCGTGCACATCATCGAGGGGGTCGGCCGTCTTGGCCGCCTCGGCGAGCGCGGCCAGCCCGGCCCGCACCCCGTCCGGCGACAGGTCCTGGATGACGCCGTCGTACTCGTGACGCCCGGCGCCCTCGCGCATCTCGGCCACGTCAAGATCGCAAACTGCCCGCAGGCGCGGGAACAGGTCATCAGTCATGGGGCTGACCGTATCGTGGCCCGGCGGATGACCAGAACCTGCGTTCGGCGCCGCGGAGGTAGCGTGTGAATGCCCGGCACCCGGGCGCGCCGGCCCGAGGAGTGCGCATGATGCCGCAGGGGTCCACCTTCACCACCAGGCCGCAGCTGGCAGGCACGTTCGGCATGGTGGCCTCCACCCACTGGCTCGCCTCGGCGGCGGGAATGGCGGCGCTGGAGAAGGGCGGGAACGCGTTCGACGCGGCGGTCGCGGCGGGCCTGGTGCTGCAGGTCGTCGAGCCGCATCTGAACGGGCCCGGCGGCGAGGTGCCCGTCATCGGGTACGACGCCGGCCGGGGCGAGGCCTTCGTGCTGGACGGCCAGGGGCCCGCGCCGCAGGCCGCCACCGTGGCCGCGTTCGGGGCGCTCGGGCTGGACCTGGTGCCCGGCAGCGGGCTGCTCGCCGCCTGCGTCCCCGCCGCGTTCGGGACCTGGATGCTGCTGCTCGCCGACCGCGGCCGGCTGCGGCTGCGCGAGGTGATGGAGCACGCGATCGGCTATGCGCGGGAGGGCTACCCGGTGGTGCCCGGCATCAGCGCCGGCATCGCGTCGGTGGCCGGCGCCTTCCGTGAGCACTGGCCCAGCTCGGCCGAGGTCTACCTGGCGGACGGGGTGCCGGCGCCGGGCACGCGCTTCGCCAACCCCGCCCTCGCGGCGACCTACCAGCGGCTGCTGGACGAGGCGGAGGCGGCGGGCCGCGGCCGGGAGGCGCAGATCGAGGCGGCCCGCCGCGCCTTCTACCAGGGGTTCGTGGCCGAGGCGATCGGGGAGTACACCGAGCGCGCGGAGGTGATGGACGTCACCGGCGAGCGCCACCGGGCCCTGCTCGCCGCGGGCGACCTGGCCCGATGGCGGGCCAGCGCGGAGCCGCCGGTCACCGCCGAGTATCAGGGCCTGACCGTGGGCAAGACCGGGCCGTGGGGGCAGGGCCCGGTGTTCCTGCAGCAGCTGGCGCTGCTCGCGGGCTTCGAGCTGGCCGCCATGGAGCCGGGCGGGTTGGAGTACATCCACACCGTGGTGGAGTGCGCCAAGCTGGCCTTCGCCGACCGGGAAGCCTGGTACGGCGATCCCCGGTTCGCCGACGTTCCGCTGGCCGCGCTGCTGTCGGCGGACTACGCGGCGGGCCGGCGTGGGCTGGTCGGCCCGGCGGCGTCACCGGACCTGCGCCCGGGCCGCCCGGCCGGCGCCGAGCCCCGGCTGCCCGGCTACGCGACGGGGGTGACGGCCACGCTGGCGGTGACCGACGGCTGGGCCGGTGACCCGGTGACCGATCTCACCCGGCCCGGGCTGGCCGGCGCGCAGCACAGCAGGGACACCTGCCACGTCGATGCCGCCGACCGGTTCGGCAACGTCGTCGCCGCCACCCCCAGCGGGGGCTGGCTGCAGAGCTCACCGGTGATCCCCGGCCTGGGGTTCTGCCTCGGCACCCGGGCCCAGATGTTCACGCTCACCCCCGGGCTGGCCAACACGCTGGCGCCGGGCAAGCGCCCGCGCACCACCCTGTCCCCGACGCTGGTGCTGCGCGGCGGTGAGCCCTACCTCGCGTTCGGCACCCCCGGCGGCGACCAGCAGGACCAGTGGTCCCTGGCGTTCTTCCTCAACCACGTGCACTTCGGCATGAACCTGCAGGAGGCGATCGACGCGCCCGCCTTCCACACCAGCCACTTCCCCTCCTCGTTCCACCCGCGGGAGTCGCACCCGCTGTCGCTGTCGGTGGAGGAGCGGGTGGGCCGGGACGTGGCCGCCGGGCTGGGTGAACGCGGGCACGAGGTGACGGTGCGGCCCCCATGGTCGCTTGGGCGGGTCAGCGCCGTCGCCCGGTCCGGCGGGTTCCTGTACGCCGCGGCCAACGCACGCGGCATGCAGGGTTACGCGGTCGGCCGCTGAGCGGCCCCCGGCCGGGGGAGCGCGGCGTCGCTCAGCTGGCCGGAGAACACGGTGACGGCGCGGCCGGCCAGCAGCACCCGGTCCCCCTCCACCCGCACCCCGACCGTGCCGCCGCGCGCCGAGGCCTGGTAGCCGGTGAGTTCGGGCCGGCCAAGCCGCTGGGCCCAGTAGGGGGCGAGGGTGCAGTGCGCGGAGCCGGTCACCGGGTCCTCGGCGATCCCCACGCCGGGGGCGAAGAAGCGGGAGACGAAATCCGCGCCCGGCCGGGACGCCGGAGCGGTCACGATGACGCCGCGGGTGCCGTATCCGGCCAGCGCCACCGTGTCCGGGCGCAGCCCGGTGACCTCCTCCTCGCGGCGCAGGACCACCATGAGGTCGTCCTTGGCCTGGCCCGTCCACTCCGCGCTGTCCACCCCGAGCGCGGCCAGCAGCCCGGGCGGGGCCGGCGCCGGATCGGCCGGGCGGGCGGGGAAATCGAGCACCAGCAGGCCGTCCTCGTGCCGCGCGGTCAGCGGCCCACTCACCGAGTCGAACCTGACCGGCTCGGCCGGCTCCGCCAGCCCGGTCTCATACAGGACGTGGGCGCTGGCCAGGGTAGCGTGCCCGCACAGGCCCACCTCCGCCACCGGGGTGAACCAGCGCAGCCCGTACCCCGCCGCCTGGGGCTCGACGAAGGCCGTCTCGGACAGGTTCATCTCGCTGGCGACCGACTGCATCCACCGCGCCTCGGCCGGGCCGCCGAGCAGGCACACAGCGGCCGGGTTGCCCGCGAACACGCTGTCGGCGAAGGCGTCCACCTGGAACAAGCGCATGCCGGCAGCATATGAGGACCGGCCGGGCCCGGCGAGCCCCGGCTCCGGCCGGATATGAGGACCGGCCGGGCCAGGCGAGCCCGGCCCCGGCAGCGCTCAGCCGGCCGGCCCGAGCCCGGCCTGGTAGGCGAGGATCACCAGGTGGACCCGGTCGCGGGCGTTCAGCTTGGCCAGCAGGTGGCTGACGTGGGTCTTGGTGGTGGCGGCGCTGATCGCGAGCCGGTCCGCGATCTCGGTGTTGGACAT
>DATINY010000385.1:0-10818 GCA_035473755.1 Streptosporangiaceae bacterium | reverse complement strand
CACCAACGTGGCCGGGACGAGCTTCACCGACACCGGCCTGGTCAACGGGACCACCTATTACTACACGGTGGCGGCGGTGAACGCGGCCGGCCTGTCGCCACAGTCCAACGAGGCGTCCGCCACGCCGCAGGCGCGCGCCGCCGCGGCATTCGTGCAGCGGGTGGGCTCGGTGACCGCTTCCGCGAGCCGGGCCACGACCACGGTTCCGGTCGGCGCCCCGGGTGTCGCCGCCGGTCACACGCTGGTGGTGAGCCTGCTGCTGTCCTCGACCACCAACCGCACCGGCGCGGTCTCCGCCACCGACTCGGCGGGCAACAGCTACACCGTGGCCCGCGACACCAACGACGGATCGGGCGGGGACCGCACCATGGTGCTGGTCAGCGTCGGTGTGAAGGCCCTGCCTGCCGGGGGGAGCATCACGCTGACCTATCCGTCGTCCGCCGAGACGCACGCCAGCGTCGACGAATTTTCCGGCATCACGGGAATCGACACCTCGGCGGGCGCGACCGGAACCACCGCCGCCTTCTCCTCCGGCCTGGCTCCGGCCACCACTCAGGCCTCGGATGTCCTCATCGGCACGATCGGCATCGAGTCCGGGAAGGCGCCAACGTGGGCCAGCGGTTGGAAGGCGCTGCCCGTCCTGTCCGTCTCCTCCGACTACCTCGGCGCCGCCTACCAGATAGCCACCGCCACCGGCGCCTATGCCGCCAGCGGCACAACCAGCGGCCAGTGGATGGCCAGCATCGTTACCCTCAAGACCAGCTGACGCCCGGCCGCGCGGCCCTAGCAAGCCGGCATTGCCGGGTAAATGGGTGACGGATCACCTATGGGCTGCTGCCGGCGCTGTCTAGCCGGCTGGGTAACCCGTGGGCAGCGTCCCGAAGCCAGACTCCCCGGCATTGTTCCCGGCGGGCACACCCAGCGACCGGAGGAGTCCCTCGAAGCTGAGCCCGATCATGGTCGGGAACGGGCCGCCTCCGCTGATCCCGCCCGCTTCCGTCATCTCTGATTCGGCTGACGCGCCATCCGGCATCGCCCATCCGGTCTCGATGCCATCGCCGCCGTTGGACATGTTGGCGATCACGGTGGAGGACGTAACGTGCTGGCCGGCCTGAACGGCTGGCGTCACGTCCTCGGCCACATAGACCATCAGGCCCGCGTCCGGCCCGTCGGTCAGCTTGTAGGTGATCCATCCTCCGCCGGGCCACCCGCCGGAACTCCCCGTCGCATTGGTGATGACCCCGTCGCCGAGGGCGTAGACCGGGCCCGACCCGCCGAAGTCAGCACCCATGTCGACCCGCTCGGCGATCAGCCCGCTGACGTTACGCAGCGGGTTCAGGTAGCCGGTCTGGGCGGGCGCCTGCGGCTGGGCCGGGGGATGCGTGCGCCGCTTGGGGACGTGCTCGATGCGCAGCCGGGAGAATCCGGCCGTGGCGTTGCTGATCGGCCCGGCCCCGGCCTGCAGGCTGGGCTGGGTGTCCGGCCGGGCGCTGGCCGTGGGGGAGTGGAGCCCGCCCGCATTGTCCATGGCCGCCGGGCGGGGCGGCTCTCCCAGCCAGTGGGGCGCAGTCAGGCCGGCCGAGGCGATCAGGGCCGAGCCGGCCACGGTGGCGGCGGCCCATGCGGGCTTGTGCCGCAGCACGGACGCGACCGGCGATGGCTTGCGGTGCCGGGTAGGGGTGCTGGCACGGGGTGGGGTGCTGCGGGGGGTGCTTGTGCGGGGTGGGGTGCTCGTGCGGGGTGGCGTGCTCGTGCGGGGTGCGGTGCTGGCACGGGCGGGGGATCGTGACGGCTTGCGGTGTCGGGCAGAAGCGCGGGACACGTATGGGCCTTCGATTGGGCGCGGATTCGCGCTCGGCGGTCACCCGGATGCCGGCCCAGGCCTGTCCTGGGGCCAGTGGCGTGCGGACGCCGCGCGGTTCAGGGCGACGGGATCACCAGCAGAGGGTGGTCGTCGTCACGCACGCTGGGTGCTGCGGTTGACCAGCCTGCACCACCAGGCAGGCATCGCGCGGGGAATCCGCACAAATGGCCCATGATGACCCCGGCCCGGCGGTCAGCATCGTGTTCAGTCCGGCAGTACCGCCAGCCGCAGCCGCCGCAGCCGGTCCGGATCGGCGATCACGTCGATGGCGGTGATCCGGCGCGCGGGGCTGACGGTAAAGGCCAGCACGATCTGCAGGCGGCCGGCGGGGGCGAATACGACGCCCACGTCCCCGTTCACCAGGGCCAGCTGGGAATCCGCGGCCCGGACGGTGGACGCGACCGCGCCCCGGGAAACCAGCTCCGCGCCCTGGAGCCGCATCGGCCTGCCGGACGGGGTGGCGCCGGCGTCGGCCGTCAGCGTGACATCGGAGTCCAGCAGCGTGACCAGGGCCGAGAAGTCGCCGCCGCGGGCCGCGGCCAGGAACGCGGTCGCCACCTCCCGCTGGCGGGCGACGTCGGCGGCGCGGTCCGGGCTGGGAGCACCCCGCACGCGGCGCCGGGCGCGGCTGGCGAGTTGCCGCGTAGCCTCCGTTGAGCGTCCGAGTACGGCCGCTACCTCGGTGAACGGCATGGCGAACATGTCGTGCAGCACGAACGCGAGCCGCTCGGCCGGTGTGAGCGTGTCGAGCACGACCAGCAGGGCCAGGCCGACCGAATCGGCGAGCACGGCCTCATCCGCTGGATCGGAGGCCCAGCCGGCCGGCCGGGCCCCACCGGCGCCGTCCCTGGCCGCCGCCTCCGCGGCGCCCGGCCAGGAATCACCGACCGGTTCCTCGTGCCGGCGCCGGCGCGACCGGAGCATGTTGAGTGACACCCGCGCGACGACCGTGGTCAGCCAGCCGCCGAGGTTGCTCACTTCGCTGGTATCCGCGCCGGTCAGCCGCAGCCAGGTGTCCTGCACCGCGTCGTCGGCGTCGGTCATCGAGCCGAGCAGGCGGTAGGCCACCGCCCGCAGGTGATCCCGGTGCTCCTCGAAGGCGGCTGCCAGCCCGTCGCTGTCGGCCATCTGTCACGTTCCCTCATCGCCTGGTGTCACCACACTGACACCTCGTGCCCTCCGCGCGTGACAGGCGGGGGCATGACACGATGAGGGAGGAGCCATGACCTCAGACATCCTGGTCACCGGCGGCACGGGCACCCTCGGGCGCCTCGTCGTCCGCCGGCTGCACGATGCCGGCCATAAGGTACGGGTGCTCAGCAGGCGCGACCGCGAGGCCGGGGACGGCATCGGGTACGTGACCGGTGACCTGGCCACCGGCGAGGGGGTGGAAGCGGCGGTGGACGGCGCCGAGATCGTCGTGCACTGCGCGGGGAGCAACAAGGGCGACGAGGACAAGGCCAGGAACCTGGTCCGGGCGGCGGCGCGGACCAGGGCGCGGCACCTGGTGTACATCTCGGTCGTCGGGGCCGAACGGGTCCCGGTCGTCAGCGGCACCGACCGCGCCATGTTTGGCTACTTCGCATCCAAGCTGGCCGCCGAGCGGGTGGTGACCGGCTCCGGCCTGCCCTGGACCACGCTGCGCGCCACCCAGTTCCATGACCTGATCCTGATGGTGGCGCAGCAGATGACGAAGCTGCCGGTGATACCGGTCCCGGCCGGCTTCCGGTTCCAGCCGGTCGACGCCGGCGAGGTCGCCGGCCGGCTCGTGGAACTGGCCCTTGGCCGTCCGGCCGGGCTGGTGCCCGACATGGCGGGCCCGCAGGTGTATACGATGCCCGATCTGCTCCACAGCTACCTGCGGGCTTCCGGCAAGCGCCGCCCGACGGTGCCGGTCCCAATTCCCGGCCAGGCTGCCCGCGCGGTCCGGGCCGGCGCGAACCTGGCTCCCGATCGGGCGGTGGGCCGCCGGACTTGGGAGGACTTCCTGGCCGAGCGGGTCCCCAGCAGGGCCTGAGCGGCGGGAGTACCAGCCGGTGATGGGGCGAGCCTGGCCACAGCCGGTGCCGGGTGAGAGGATGCGGCTATGAGCGGTCCCGGAAATGACCCGGCGCGGCAGTTCGCCGCGGCCTGGGAGGCCGCCTCAGACGCAGTGGGCGAATGGGCGCAGCGGGTGGCGGAAGCCACCAACGACGCGCTGGACAAACTCGATCCGGCCGTCCGCTCAGCGCTTGAGGCAGGCCTCGCTGCGCTAGAGGCCGGACGTGACGCGGTTGCGTGGCACTTCCGCGAGTGCCACTGCATGTGCGGCAAGACGCACCCGGATGACGTGGGTGTATGTGACCACAGAGCCGTCATGACCAGGCGGCTCGACAATGCGGACGTGCCCCTGTGCGCGCCGTGTGCGGCGGCGCAGGGCTTCGCGGAAATGGCCCACTAGCCGGAGGCTCCCGAGTCAAGCGGGTGGTCCTCCCGCCGTCCGGCGCCGGGCATGGGCTACCCGTGGCACCGTCGCGGCCGTCGGCTCCGTGATGGCAGGCGCCGCGCTCGCGTGATCCCGGCTGGCACCGGCCGGCCGCGGCCCCACATAATGCTGGTAGCTGGCCGTTGCCGGTAGCTGGCCACGGCGTGGTTTGCGCGGCAGGGGGGTCGCTATGCGAATCGAATCATCGGTAACCAGCGTGTCGTGGATTCCTTCCGAGGTGGTCTCGGGGTTGCCCAAGGCCGCCTTCGCGGCGGGAGCGCTGCACTACGACACCCCGCCTCCCGACGTCCTCGGCGATGTGGGGGCGCTCTACGCGGACGAGAAGTTCCGTTTCGCCAACCGCCTGTCCGCCTGGATCGAGGTCGAGGACGGGCGCGTGGTGGACGCGGGTTACAGCGGCCGGGGGTACATGTGCCGCACGCGGGTGAGGCTGGGCCCGGTGGCGCAGATCGTCTTCCAGCCGGCCGAGTTCCCCGAGCTGAAGGCGGATCCGGAGGTGAACGGGACCGGGGCGAGGTTCGTCCAGACGACGGGCGGGCGCACCGGCATGCCGGCCCCTCGCCCGGTCAAGGGGAAGCCTCACGCGCAATGGGGGTCGCCGACCGTCTGGACGACGCTCGGGCTGACCATCGGCGTCGATGGCTCCAGCGAGCATGAGCTGATCGGCGCCAGCACGTTCCCGCGCCACTGGGTCTACGACGACCGGGGCCAGCTCGCCGCCAAGAGCGGCGTGACGATCGCCAGCCAGTGGTTCCAGACGGCGTTCGGCGCGAACACCCCGTGGGGCCACGAGGACACCAAACCGCTCGTGGCCATCGCGGAGAGCGCCCTGGAGCGGCAGCTTTCCGGCAGCATCATGCACGGATCGGCCAAGCCTTCGATCCGCCGGCTGTCACAGGGCGCCTGGCTGACCGAGCAGGGTGAGCCGGGCCGCGACGTCTTTCTTCTCCTCGACGGCATGCTCAGCGTCGCGGTCGACGGCTCGGTGCTGGGCGAGGTCGGGCCGGGCGCGGTCGTGGGCGAACGGGCGGCGCTCACCGACGGCCGGAGAACGGCGTCGCTGCAGGCGCTCACCGACTGCGTGGTGGCCGTGGCGGCCCATGACCAGATCGACCAGGGCAAGCTCGCGGTCCTGGCCGAGGGCCATCGCCGGGAGGAACAGCAGTAGCGCGGCGCGCGCCGCGCCGCCGCCGTCAAGACCGCTACCGGGCGGTGTCGCCCATCACCCGCCGGTGCACTTCGGTCGTGAGCCGGTCGATCTCGCGGGTCAGCTGGGTATTGGTCTTGAGTTCCAGCTCCTGCTGGGTGAAGTCGCGGTCGGCCTTGGCCTGCTGGAAGGCCGCCTGCCGGTTCTGGCCGATCATGACGAACGTGGACAGGAAGATCGCTTCCAGCGACACGACCAGCGTCAGCGTCGGCCACGGGCTTCTCTCGATGAACAGCATCCAGACGGCGAACAGCGCGATGTGGAGGTAGACGAAGTTCATCGACCCCGCGAAGCCGGTGATCACGTCGGCGATCCGCAGCTGGATGTCTGATGCACGCCGCGCCTGTTCCTCCAGGATGGCGGGGTTGTGGAGCGGGATCGGCAGATCGGCGAGTTTCTCGTCGAGTGTCTTGTGGCCGTGCCCGGCAGGGTTGTCTCCGGTGCCGGCCGCGCGCGGTGTGTGCTCCGGCGTTTCCGGCTGGGTGGGTGAACCGTCCGAGCTGTCGGCGCTTGGGTCAGGATTGACCATCGTGGCTGCCCTTCGTAGGTAGGCCGTGGGCTGAGAACTGCGCCTGCGCGCGAGGCCGATCATCTCGCGCGGACGACGGTGGCGTCATCTGACCAGGCGCGTCACCAAGGCCCAGCTCTACGCGGCCTGGCGGCCTGGGCCGGCTCAGGCCGTGACATCCTCCCTGACCGAGTTCAGGGTCTTCCCGGTCCGGCGCAGGTGCTCCTCATCTGGTTTAGCCGCCCACGCCGTGTTGGGGCATGCGGGGCGTGCCGGTACCAGTGGACAAGGAATGGATCTGGCCGGCCAACATCCGCCGGCAATAGACGTATAGCTGCCAGCTTCCATCATCCGGTCGGCGGTCCCGAGGGCGTCGCTTTGCCGGCCGCGTTCAGGCTCAGCCTGAGGCGGAGGTAGGCCACGGCCCCGGGCAGCAACGGGAGCCAGTAGTTCACTACCCGGTAGCCGAGCACGGCGATGACCGCCGTTGCCCGCGGCGCGCCGAAGCCGGCGGTGATTGCCACCAGGGTCACCTCTATGACGCCGAGCCCACCAGGTGTGATGGGGATGGCGCTGGCGATGTTCGCCGCCCCATAGGCGACGGCCAGCGGCCCGAAGCCCGGCTGGTACCTGAAGGCAAGGAACATCAGATCGAGCGAGAGCAGGTCGAACAGCAGGTCGGCCGAGGCGAAGCCGTAGCTTTGGAGGAACGCCCGCCCGGTCAGCGCGGACCGGGCGAGCATCACGAGCCGCTTGCTGGTCTGGGCTGCCTTCTCCGGGTCAATGCTGGGCCGGAGGCGCCGGGCCCAGCCGGCGGCCCGGCGCACCGCCCGCTCGGCGATGCCCGGGTGGGCGCCCACGCCGAACGCGATGGCCAGCACCAGGACGACCAGGACGAGCGCGATGCCCGCGATCCTGAGATAGGTCGCGGAGACGTGCCGCCCCGCCGTCGCCACCAGCCCGGTGCCGAACAGGGCGATCAAGGCGACCGTGGACACCAGGCTGGTCAGGCCGATCGCCTCGCCCGTCGTCGAGGCGGCAATGCCCTCTGCCTCCAGCGTGCTCACGTTCAGCAGGGTGCCGGTCGCCGACCCGAACGGGGTGACGTGGCTGATCAGGAACGTCGATAGGGTGACCTCGGCCGCCAGCCGGAAGCGCAGCCGGGCGCCGAGCGAGGCGAGCACCCGCCGGTACAGGGCGGTATAGCACGCGAGCGAGACCGCCTGCGCCACGATCGCCGCCGCCACGAAGGCCGGGCGGGCGTGCCGCAGGCCGGCCGCATCGTGCCTCAGCCCGCCAAGCCGCGGCAGCAGGCCGAACACACCTACTGCCAACGCCACGAACAGCACGCCGCGCACGGCCCACCGCATCACCGGCCGGCGCCGGCGCTTGCCCTTGGGTGCGGGTGGACTGGTCACCGGCCGGACCGGCCCCCTCCGGACGGTGCGCCCGGGGACCGGCCCGGGCAGGGCCCCGGACGGGACGGCATTATGAAACGTTAGCCCGTGATGTCGAGGTCGTCGCGGACATCGGAGACGCCGCTGGCCATCCAGGCCGCGCCGACCACCGCATCGTGCTCGGCCCAGGTACGGACGTGGCCGGTGAGCGTCACCGTGTTCCCGTTGGTGTATACCCCCACGTCGCTGTCATCGGCGATCAAGGCGTAGCGGTCCAGCGCGTCCTGGACTCCCGCTACGACGCCGGCCGGGCCGGCGTCGTAGCCGATCTCGATGTCGTCCCTGACGTTGCGGACGCCGGTCAGCCCGGCCACCGCCAGCTCGGCGGCGGCCCGCTGCGGGCCGTGTTTCACGGTGCCGGTCAGCTCCACGTTGCCGTCGTACGCGGTCGCCTCAACTCCGTCCGGCACGGTGATGTTCGCCGAGAGCGCGTTGTTCGCCGCCGTGGTCAGCATCGCGTCATCGCGGTAATGGCCCGGCGGCAGTACGACCTCCAGGTGGTTGTGCACGTTCTTCACGCCGCTCACACGCTGCGCGGCGGCGCCGGCCTCCAGGTACTGCGGGTAGCTCGGCACGGTGCCGTTGAGCGCCACGTCCCCGTCGATGTTCCTGACGGCGATGTCCGCCGGATCGACGAGCGGGTCGAAGCCGAGTTCTGCTTCGACTGCCTCACGGATATCTTTGGTCCTGCCCACTGCCTGAACCCTTCCGTGGCCGGTGAGAGGCGGCGGATTGCCGCTCCCACCAGTCCACCCCCGCACTCTCGCGGCGGTAAAGGCGATGGCGGCTCTCGTGATATTGCCACCCGCTATAGGGTGCGATCCCCGCGCTTGCGCTTTCGCGTTTAGCGCTGGGTCAGGGGCCGATGGTGTCGGCGGCGTCGAACAGCACCTGCTGGAGCGGGCGGGGCAGGTCGGCGTTCCAGACCAGCCCGGCGGTGGCGGTCAGCGGATGGCGGCCTATGCGCCTGGGAACCATGTCGTAGGTGCTGCCGGCCGGATGGCCGGGCGGTGGCGGGCCGGGCTCCGGTCCGAGTCGGTGCCGCGGGCCGGTGAGCACCGCGGTGGGCCGGGTGCCCGTGGCCGCGAAGGCGAGGGTCATCGGCAGCGAATTGCGGAACGGCGGGTCGGTGAACGCGAACCGTGGGGCGATGGCCCGCAGCCGCGCCAGCCAGGCGTCGTAGGTCGCCGGGCTGGCGCGGCGGGGCCCGTGGACGATGTCCAGCTGCGCCAGCTCGGCCAGGCCGATGGCAGCGCCGGCGGCGGCCCGGTAGGTGGCGGGGATCCACACCTCGGGCTCGAACTCACCCACGCTCATCACATCCAGCCCGGCCGGCAGGGCGTCGGCCGCCGGGGGCAGCCACCCCAGCCCGGCGTCGGCGTGGCGCTGGCCGATCGCCGAGAACTCCGCATCGAGTGCCGTCTCCATCCATGCGACATCAACCCCGGCGGCGGCGGCGGTGGCGCGCAGCCGGGAGGCGGCCGCGACGGCGAGGGCCTCGGGCAGGTATGGCGGCACCACGAACCGCAGCTTCGGTCGGCCCACGCCCGCCGCCTGCCGGGTCCGGCTCACCCCGTGGTCGATCAGCGACAGCACCGCCCGCGACTCCTCCAGCAGCACGGTGCCCGCCGTGGTCAGCCGCACGCCCTCGCGGCGCCGCTGCAGCAGCGGCGTGCCCACCAGCTCCTCCAGCCGCCGGATCTGCTGGCTCAGCGTCGGCTGGGCGACAAACATCCGTTCCGCCGCGTGGGTGAACGTGCCCGCATCGGCCACCGCCACGAAATACCGCAAGTGCCGCAGCTCAACACCCTGCGGCGCGCCACGGCCGGAATCGGGCGCAGGCTGCACCGCGCCGGCCAGGCCCTCGTCGGGCCCGTTGCCTGCCGCTGGCCCGCCCCGGGCCGGCTGCTGCCGGTCGCGGGGGAGTAGCCGCATCCCGGTCACGTCCGTCACCTGCCTGCGCCATGGCTAGCCCGACTCTGCCATGGTCCACCGGACGGGCCCGGCGGGCATCGGGCGGCGAGCACAAGCTTTCCGGCTGGAGTCGTGTTGCCCGCACAGCCGGCGAAGCTTGCGCATCGCCCGCCCGGTCACCCGGTTCCGGAAGGCTGGGATGCGCCCGTCTCGCTAGGCGTGCTGACGGCTCCGGACCTCGAATGCGATGACGATCTCGGAGATGCCGCGGAACAGGGCGAAGAACCCGACCCAGAGCAGCAGGAGCGCGCCACGCGCGGGGAACAGCTGCTGGGAGGCCCAGAAGCCGAGCACAAGCTCCAGGATGCCGACGACCAGGCCGAGCCACCAAGAGCTGTTGACGTCCTTGGTCATGAAGGCCGAGATGATGTCGAGCGTGCCCTTGAAGATGAGCAGGAACCCCAGCACGGAGGCGATGGACCAGAAGGCATCGAAGGGACGGGCGAACGCCCAGATGGCGCCCACCACGAAGAAGATACCCAGCAGGATGTGCGCCCACCGCCAGGTTTGCTTGACCGCGGAGATCATGAACTCGTTGAACGCGGCCAGCAGGAACAGGACGCCCAGGAGGACTCCCACGGTGGCGATGGAGGTGGTGGTGAACCGCAGCGTCACCAAGGCGATGATCAGCCACGCGAGGCCGGTCAGCAGGAACAGCCACCAGGGACCAGCCATCCGCCACAGTGCCCTCTCAGCGCTGGACCGGACGTGTGTGGGTCCCTCAGCGGTATCAGGATTGGCGCTCATCTGCAGCTTCCTTTCACAATGAGGTGAGTGCGCGGGGTAAGGGGGCAGAAGTCCTGCCGCCGGGGTTGGCGCTGAGCCAGTGTAGTGGTGATGGTAAAGGCAGCGGAATATCTATCCCGGCATGTCTTGCCCGAGGCTAAAATACGCGGCTACGTCCGCCCATTGGGCGCGCGCCACGACGCCACCGCCCGCTGCGGTGCCCGGCGCACATCTCCCGCTGCCGTGGCCGGCCGCTGGGCAGGCCCCGAGCCAGCGGCGTACGATTCGTCGGTGGACAGGTCAAGCCCGTCCGTTGCCCAGAGCGCCTCAGACGTCTCCGGTGCGCTCACCCCCCGCGCCGCTGAAATATCGGCCGACATTTACCAGCTGATCATGCGGGAAATCCCGCAACTGCGGGGCGATGGGCGGGTCCTGGCGCTGCTCGAGGCCAGCGTCGGGGAAAACGTGACCACCGCGCTGCACGTTATGCAGCACGGCATCGACCTGGAGAACGTGCACAGCCCGGCGGCCGCAGAGGAGTATGCCCGCCGGCTGGCGCAGCGCGGCGTGCCCATCGCCGCGCTGTTGCGCGCCTAC
>DATINY010000384.1:0-11586 GCA_035473755.1 Streptosporangiaceae bacterium | reverse complement strand
AGCTGGCGGGCGAGGTCGGCGCAGACCTCGGTCAGGACGCGGGTGAAGTCGCGGAGGGCCGGGCGGGTGCCGGCCGCGCCGCTGGCGAGCAGCAGCACGGTGTCGTTGGTGGACATGCAGCCGTCGGTGTCGAGCCGGTCGAACGTGAGCCGGGTCGCCGCCCGGAGGGCGGCATCGAGACCAGAGGCGTCCAGGTCGGCGTCGGTGGTGAGGACGCAGAGCATGGTGGCCAGCGCGGGCGCGAGCATGCCCGCGCCCTTGGCCATCCCCCCGACCGTGTAGCCGTCAGCGCGCTGGAAGGCGATCTTGGCGACGGTGTCGGTGGTCCTGATGGCGTCGGCGGCCGCCAGGCCGCCGGCCCGGGAGGCCTCGGCAGCCGCCGCGTCGGCCCCGGCCAGCAGGCGTTCCATCGGCAGGCGCTCGCCGATCAGCCCGGTCGAGCAGATGGCCATCTCGCCCGCGGATTCGCCCAGCGCGGTCGCGAGATGCTCGGCGCTGGTGTGGGTGTCGGTGAAGCCGAGCGGGCCGGTGCAGGCGTTCGCACCGCCCGAGTTGAGCAGCACCGCCCGCACCCGGCCGCCGCGCACGACCTGCTGTGTCCACAGCACCGGCGCGGCCTTAACCCGGTTGGCGGTGAAAACGGCGGCGGCGGCACGGGACGGCCCGTCGTTGACGACCACCGCGACGTCGCGGGCACCGGACGGCTTGAGCCCGGCCGCCACGCCAGCCGCGCGGAACCCCAGCGGCGCGGTCACACTCATTTAACTGCCTCCCTCGCGGGCGCTTCGCTGGCTTCGGGAGGCGGGTCCTCGGCGCCGGGACACCGCTGACGCGGCGTTCGGCCCGGCGCCTGCGGCACCGGCCGGTGTCCCAGTGACGCTCGTCTGTGTGCCTCCCTCGCGGGCGGTGTCACGGTGCGACCCCCTGCGCGGTCAGGCCCGCCGCCTCCGGCAGGCCGAGCATGAGATTGGCCGCCTGCACGGCCTGGCCGGCCGCACCCTTGCCCAGGTTGTCCAGCGCGGCGACCACGACGGCGCGCCCGGCGTGAGCGTCCGCGGCCGCCTGCAGGTGCACGGCGTTGGAGCCGACGGTCGCACCCGTGGCCGGCCAGTTCCCTTCGGGGAGGACGCGGACGAACGGCTCACCGGCGTAGGCATCGGCCAGGGCCGCCCGCACGGCAGGCGTGCCGGGCAGGGCGCCGGTCAGCCGGGCAGTGCAGGTCGCGAGGATGCCGCGGGGCATGGGGGCCAGCATCGGCGTGAAGGAGACCGACGGCCGGGCGGCATCCGCAGCCGCGGCCCCGCCCGGCTGCCCGCCGGCCGCCCCCGCCAGGGCCTGCTCGATCTCGGGGGTGTGCCGGTGCGTCCCGCCCACCTGGTAGGCGGAGACCGCGCCCATCACCTCGGTCGCGAGCAGTGCCGCCGACGGCGAGCGCCCGGCGCCGGAGGTGCCCGAGGCCGCGACGATCACGATGTCCTGCGGCTCGGCCAGGCCCGCGGCAAGCAGGGGGGCGAGGGCCAGGATCGCCGCGGTGGCGTAACAGCCCGGCGACGCGACCCGGCGCGCGGCGCTGATCCGGTCCCTGGCGCCGGGCAGTTCCGGCAGCCCGTAGATCCAGCACCCCGGGTAACCGGTCCGGTAATAGGTCGCCCACGCCTGCGGGTCGGCGAGGCGGAAGCTGGCGCTGAGGTCGACGACCCTGACATGGCCGGGCAGTGCCGCCGCGAGGACCGCCGACTCCCCGTTCGGCAGGGCCAGGAAAACCAGGTCGGCCGCGGCCAGCGACGCGGGGTCGGCCGGGTCGAAGACGCGCCCGGCCAGCGCGGGCAGGTGCGGATGAACATCGGTCACGGGCATGCCCGCGCTCGCACCCGCGCTCAGCGGGCCTATTTCCAGGTCGGGGTGGCCCGAGATCAGGCGCAGCAGTTCACCGCCGGCGTACCCGCTGGCGCCCGCGACCGCCACCCGGACTCCCACGCGCCCTCCCATCAGGCCTCGCTGCCGGGCGCAGCCACCCTCCCGACCTGGCATAAGTATGCATGACTCTGATTAGTTATGCAAACAGGTTTCAGCCTGGGGAGTCACGGCAAGGACCAGACCCGCGACCGGGCACGGCAGGCTCACCCGGGGCACGGCAGGTACCCAGCCGGCCGGACCGCCCGGACGTGCGGGCAGGACATGGGCCACGGTGACCATGCAACGGGCGCCTCTCGGGGGCGCGCCCGCGTTACGGGTCGCCATGCACGGGCGTGCGGCACACGGCATGATGAGGGACGCAGAAAGGAGTCCCCCCATGCCACGTCGGCGCCCGCGGCCTGCCGCCACCCCGGTCCTCGCGGTGCTGGCCGTTGGCCTGCTGGCCGGATGCGGTGCGGTCAGCGGCGCCGGGCCGGCCGGGGCGGGGACGCAGGGCGCCGCCGCGTCAGCCGTGGTCAGCACCCCGCTGACTGGCTGTGGCACCGCCCGCACCTCGGCCGGGATACCGGTGGAAATCGAGATCGAGCACGGCCCGGTGCCGTGCCCGGCTGCGCTGGCGGTGGAACGCGCTTATGCGCGGGCGCTCGCATCCGGCAAGGTGCCGGGCAACGGGGGCGGCGCACCGGTGAAGATCCGGGGATGGGTGTGCAAGGGATTCACCACCCCCGAGGTGCTGGCCACCGGGCACGCGTCCACCTGCCGCAAGGGCGCGGCCCAGATCCTCGCGGTCCTGAAACTGTCGGCCAGCGCCACTCCCTCGTCCTGACCTGGGCTGGCGCCATGCTGGCGGCGCCGGGCAGCGCGCTATGGCCGGGTGGATCAGGCCGACCCGAGTTTGCCTGCATGTTCCGGCGAGTTGACCACGGTATTGTCTGTGACCACGCATACCTGGTCGCGTCCGGCCCGCTTCGCCTGGTAGAGCGCACGGTCCGCTGCAGCCAGGAGGTCGGTGATCTGACTCCCCGTGCGGGTGTCCCAGGGCGCGCCGAGCGCGGCCACACCCATAGACACCGTGACCCGGACGTGCTCCCCGTCCGGGAGGTCGCCCACGTCCAGCGGCGTGGCCGCTATGTGCTTACGGATCCGTTCCGCGATGCCATAGGCATCCAGCGCGCTCGTGTGCGGGAGAACGAGCGCGAACTCCTCGCCGCCAAACCGGCCGATCAGGTCATAGTCCCGCAGGAAGATCCGGAAGGTCCGGGCAATCGCCTTCAGCGCCCGGTCGCCGGTGAGATGACCGAAGGTATCGTTGACCCCTTTAAAGTGATCGATGTCCACCAGCGCCAGCGCGAGCGGGGTGCGGGTCCGCACCGCCCGGGCAACCTCCGCCGCCGACTCCCGCTCCCAGGTAGCGGCGTTGAGCAGGCCGGTCTTGGAATCAATGCGCGATGCGGTCACCAGCTGAGCATGACGGAAGGAGCGCTGGAGCAGGACAACGAGCGGGACCGCGAAGACGATGGTAGGCAGGCTGACGGCAATGGCGAAGGTGACCAGGACTGCCACGCACAGCTCGGCCACATCGTTCTGAAGGGCCTCGCCGCCCAAAAGCATTTCGCGTATCTTGCCGGGATACGAGCTCTTGAGCGCCGGCAGCATGAGGCCCGTGTCCACCGACCACTTCACCAGGCCTGCTACCGCGACCGCGAGGATCCAAGCAGGCATATGGCCGTTGGGTGCCACCGCCCCCCCGAGTGGGCTCCCCATGATGCCGTGGAACGCCAGGGAGGCCGCCCCATACGAGAGCCCGAGCACGGCCGCGGTGAATACCCTCCTGTGCAGGCGGGCGGAACGCTGGATGCGCCACTGAACGAGGGCCTGCCGCAGGAAGGGCAGGGCGAGCGCATACACGGGAGGAAGCAGGATCGCGACTGGGATCTCCCATACCCCGTACACGTCCTTGGCGTTTCCTGTGACCTCTCCCGCGCGCTTGGTGAACTCGACCGTGGCGGCTTCACAGGCGACCAGGATCCCCAGCAAGACGAGGGAACGGCCAGAGCCCAGCCCGGCCCGGACGGCGAGGGCAATGGCCAGCAGGTTGACGGCGGCGACCGCGACGATATAGGCCCTAAGCCAAGGCGGGTGCTCCCATATGGGCCACGCCCGTGCAGGTTCGATGCGCTCACGCACACGACTGCGGGAGTCGGAGCGCATCAACTCCTCCTCACCGGGCGACGTGGACAGAGGCCCAAGATGATGGTAGCGAAGCGTAAGAGCATTGTCCCGTATTGTCACAGAGCCTACGCCGACTCTGTCAAGCCCACCTTAGCGGCTGGCAGATCTGTCAGCACAGGCCGGCTGCGGGTGGTCACCTTGTGGCGTCAGACTCATGATCACATCCGTCGCTATCCGACATTTCAGACACGTATCGTGGGCCGCCATGGCAGCCTGATCCCGTGTCCGTATACAACTTGCCCGCACCCAAGCGGGTTCTCGCCGAGCAGACGAGAAGGAGCAGAGCACATGCGCGGCAACAACTGGACCTAACCCACCCCGCCCCACACCCCGCCACCCGAAGGAGACCGCCATGCGCGGCAACAACTGGACCTAACCCACCCCGCCCCCCACCCCCCCCACCCGAAGGGGGACCGCCATGCGCACCAGCGTCCGGACCTGATGCGATGTCTCCCGTTTCAATCTGGGCCCGGATGTGAGACCTTCGCGTACATCACGCGCCTTCGGCGGACGATGATCGCGTCCTGACGTGGCTGACCGCGACGGCAGCACCGCAGAGGACGCCGATCGCACCTCCCGCCGCGATAACGCTGGACGGCGAGTGTGTTTGCGCTGCCGCGCCCGCGAGAATCATGGCCGTGCCCTGGCCCAGGGTTATGCCCGCCTGGGCCACACCGAACGTGCCGCTGCGGTATTGCTCGGGCGCCGCGGTGACGAACGATGCGTTCGCAGCGAGCTGGTAGCAGTCGAAAATGCCGCTCACCGTCAGGATGGCCAGCGCGATGGGCAGCGGTGGGCGGAACACGAAGGCGATGAGGACGCCGCACGCCGCCATGGCCAGCGTGCCCATCCAGCGCACCCGCCGGGCCGGGGCCACGAATCGGCTGAACGCAATGGCGCCCACTGACGCCCCGAATGCCTGTGATGCGAGGATCAGCCCTACCGCGATCGCCCCACCGCCAAGGCTTCCTGCCAGCGGCGCCGACACGCCTTCAGGTATGTAGTAGAACGCTGCCAGCCAGCCGAACAGCATCGGCGTCCGCAATGCGGGATCAGCAAAAGTCAGCCGCACGGCGGTGAAGCGGCCCGGTCGCGGCAGTACGTCGGGATGTGGGCCAGCCCGGGCCGAAGGACGCGCCCGGACCCAGACCCGGATGATCGCTGCTGAAATGAGGAACGTCGCCGCGTCCGCCAGCAGGGCGGTGCGCACCCCCAGGAAGGCGACCACGGCCCCTCCGGCGGCGAAACCCAGCACCTGGGCGAACTGCACGGCGGTGAGCGTGACAGCGACGCCAGCGACATAGCGGTCACCGGCGAGAATGTCACGGTAGAGCGCTGCCCGGGCGGAGTTGAAGGGCGCGCTGATCAGGCCCAGGAGATAAAGGAGCCCTATCAGGACCGGGATGGGCATACCGGGCAGCGCCATCGAGGCGACCAGCGCGGCGCAGCCGAGATCGCAGCAGATCATGACTTCCCGGCGCGGCAGGCGGTCAGCGAGACCAGAAAGGGCCACCCCGCCCAGGGCAAGGGGGATCAGACTCGCCACATAGGTAACCGCCGCCAGCAGTGGCGATCCCGTCCGCTCGAATACGAACAGCGTCAGCGCCACCCGCGCCAGCTGGTCGCCGGCGACGGACAGGATCTGGGCGAGCCACAAGGCGCGGAACTCCCCCACCGCGAAGACCTCGCCGAAGGTCGCCTGCGAGGCTGCCGTGGCCGGAGCTGATAGACGCGCCGGATTGGCCGGCGGCAAGCTGGCTCCGTGGCTGATCGTCGTCCTCCTCTCCACGCGGGCATGCCAGTGGCCTACCCGCGATCAGCGACTGCGAACGGCGTGTTGCCTTCTGCTAACGCTATGCGGTCAATCCCCGATGGACCTCCGGCAGGGCGACGTGGCGGCGGGCTCCTGGCTGCCTCCGGCTCAGCTCCGCGCCGCACCCGGAGGCCGTGGCGCTACCCGACGAGGGGCAGCCGGGGATCGGGGTGCGGCGCGCGGCCGGACGCGGCCCGGACCCAGGCCATGTCATCAGCGAGGTCGGCCGGCCGGCCCGGCACCGTCCGCCGGGCGATCAGCTCGTCGAAGATGGCCGCGGTCATCGCCACCCCTTCGGGCGTCGCGACCGGGTCCTGGCCCAGCGTGTCGGTGAGGTCCATGCCGTGCACGACCGCCTCGACCACCCGGCTGGGGACGAACTCACCCAGCTGCATGAGGGCGTAGTAACCGGAGCCGACCAGGTCCGGTGAGTTCGCCCGCGCCTCCTCGATGGTCCGGGTGAAGGTCTCGGCCAGAACGCCGGCCATCTGGCCTGGTGACTTGCCGTCCACCATGGTGTAGGCGTAGTCGTAGACGGTCGGGGCGTGTTCCACCCGGGAAAAGATGAAGAAGCTGACCCGGTCCCGGCCCACCTGGCCGTCCTGCTGGCTGGAGATCAGCATCCGGGTGAGGCCGATCGAGATGTCGAAGTGCCCGGCCAGCTCGAACAGGGTCCAGTGCGGCAGCGTCTCATCGAGCGGCTGCAGCAGCGTGGGGCGTCGCCAGTCGCCCTCGGTCAGCCCGCGGAACGCCTGCTCCACCCGCGCGAGCTCGCTCTCGAGGGTCTGGACGTCGGCCTCGTAGTCACTCACTGGCACCTCCTGTGTCCGTGCACCGACATCTGATGCCCGTGCGGCGGAGTATGTCAAGGCTGACGCCCCTCGCCGTGACTGGCGGGTTCCTTCCGTGCCGCTCATGCGGCACCCGGGTCAGGACGTCCCGCGCAGCACCGCCCCGACCCGGCGCCCGGCCTCGGCCACGGCCGCGTCCCGCGCCGCGGTGACCTCCTCGTCGGTGAGTGTCCGGTCCGGGGCCCGGAACCGCAGCGTGTACGCGAGCGACTTGTTGCCCTCCCCCGCCTGCTCGCCGGTGTAGACGTCAAACAGGGCGACCTCCTCAAGCAGGCTGCCATCGCCCGCGCCCGCCGCGCCGGCCGACAGTGCCGCCTCCACCTCCGCGGCGGGCACCGACGCGGCCACCACCAGCGCCACGTCCTGGGTCGCCACCGGGTACGGGGAGATGACCGGCGCCTCCACCGGCCCGAGCGCGGCCGCGGCGGTCTCGATCACCGACAGGTCGATCTCGGCTGCGCATGTCCGGCCGGGCAGCCGGAACGCCTCCACCACCCGGGGATGCAGCTCACCGGCGTGCCCGGCCAGCCGCTCGGCCCCCCCCTCATCGGTGATGAGGATGGCCGCGCAACGGCCCGGGTGCCAGGGCGCGTGCTGGTCGGCCGTTACCCGGAACGGCACCCGGGTCAGCCGCAGCACCTCACGGACGGCCTCGATGGCGTCCTGCCATCCGGCGGGCCGGCCGCCGCCCCACCAGCCGGGCAGCTCGCGATCGCCGGCCAGCACCACGCCCAGCCGCAGCGGCTGTGCGGGCAGGCCCGCTTCCAGCGAGGCCAGCTCCGCGGCCGTCGGCCCCCGGTCGACCGGCAGGATCGGGGCGATCCCCGGCGAGCCGGGGCGCGGGCGGAACACCGTCCCCATCTCATACAGCGCGACGTCGGCGAACCCGCGACCGACGTTGCGGGCGAGCACCCGCAGCAGCCCCGGCAGCAGCGTGGTGCGCAGCAGCGGCTCATCCTCGCTGAGCGGGTTCGCCAGCCGCAGCGCCGTCCGCCGCGCGTCGTCGGCTGGCAGCTGCAGCCGGTCGAAGTCAGCGGTGGCGGCGAACGGCTGGCTCAGTACCTCGACGTACCCGGCCTCCGCCAGCGACCGCCCGGCCAGCCTGCGGATCCGCTGCTGGGCGGTCAGCCCGTGCCCGGCCGGGGCCCGCGGCATCCGGGCCGGGACGTTCTCGTACCCTTCCAGCCGGATGACCTCCTCGGCGAGGTCGCTGGGGTGGACCAGGTCCGGCCGCCAGGAGGGCGGGATCACCGTGAGCGTCCCCGCACTGGGACCGGTCACCTCGCACCCCACGTCCCGCAGCCGCCGGACCACCGTGTCGTGGCCGTAGGTCTGCCCGGCCACCCGGTCGGGGTAGTCGTCCGCGATGGTGATCGTGACGGCGGGCACCTCGGCGCTGGCGTGCGTACAGCCCGGCACCACGCTGGCCCCGCCGAGCGCGGCGAGCAGCGAGACCGCCTTGGCCGACGCCCGCAGCGGCAGTTCCCGGTCGACCCCCCGCTCGAACCGGTAGGACGCCTCGCTGAACAGGCGGTGCCGCCGGCTCATCCGGGCGGTCCCGGGCGCCGAGAAGTGGGCCGCCTCGATGACCAGGTCGCGCGAGGTTTCGGAAATCTCGGTGGCCAGGCCGCCCATGGTGCCCGCCATCGAGATCGGCCCGGAGGAGTCGGTGATGAGGATGTCGTCGGGGTCCAGATCGCGGACCACGTGGTCGAGCGTTTCCAGCCGCTCGCCGGGCCTGGCCCGGCGGACCACGATCGGCCCGGTCAGCCTGGTCCGGTCGAACGCGTGCAGCGGCTGGCCCAGCTCCAGCATCAGGTAGTTGGTGATGTCCACCGCCAGGGACACGCTGCGCATCCCGCACCGGGCCAGCCGCACCCGCATCCACAGCGGGGTGGGCGCGTCCGGCTCGAAGCCGTGCGCCTCGCGGAGCACGAACCGGTCGCACGCGGTGGGGTCCTCGATGCTCGCCGGGTAGACCTCGGGCGACACCGTTTCCACGTCGCCGGGCAGGCCGGTGCCTACGGGGTCGGTGTAGGCCACGCCGTAGGCGGTGGCGAGCTCGCGGGCCACCCCGCGGATGGACAGGGCGTAGCCACGGTCCGGCGTCACCGCGATGTCGAAGACATGATCGGCCAGCCCGGCGTAGGCGACGAAGTCGGCGCCGAGCGGCGCGTCGGGCGATAGCACCAGGATGCCGGAATGATCGTCGCCGATGGCCAGTTCCGCGGCCGAGGAGATCATCCCCTCGGACATGTGGCCGTAGGCCTTCTTCGCGCCGATCTCGAAACCGCCGGGCAGCACGGCGCCGGGCTGCGCGAACGGCACCCGGTCGCCCACGGTGAAGTTGACCGCGCCACAGATGACGTTGCGCGGCTCGCCGGTCCCGGTGGACACCTGGCAGTACCGGATCGGCTTGCGGAACCCGGTCAGCTCCTCGATCTGGGTCACCTCGGCGACGATCACGCCGCTGATGTCGTACCCGGCCTGCTCGAACGTCTCGACCTCCAGGCCCGCGGCGGTGAGCCGCCGGGCCACGTCGCCGGGCTCCGGCAGCGGCTCCCCGAGGGCCGCGTACTCCGCCAGCCAGGACAGTGGGACGCGCATCAGACCTCCATCCCGAATGCCCGGCTGAACCGCACGTCGCCCTCGAGCGTGTCCCTGATGTCGGTCAGCCCGTGCCGGATCAGCAGGCTCCGCTCGATGCCGAGGCCGAACGCGAACCCGCTGTAACGGTCGGGGTCGATCCCGGACGCGATCAGGACCTTCGGGTTGACCATTCCGCAGCCGGCGATCTCGATCCAGCCCTGTGACCGGCACACCCGGCACGGCGGCCCGCCCGGCCGGGTGGACGCGCCGCGGCAGACGTGGCACTCCATCGACACGTCCGCCGACGGCTCGGTGAACGGGAAGAAGTCCGGCCGCAGCCGGGTCCGCAGCCCCTCGCCGAACATCACTTCCACGAACGCGTTGATCGCGCCGCGCAGGTCGGCCATGGTCAGTCCCTCGTCCACGGCCAGGCCCTCGATCTGGTGGAAGACCGGGCTGTGGGTGGCGTCGAGGGCGTCGCTGCGGAAGCACTTGCCCGGGCTCACCACGTACAGCGGCAGCGGGCGGGTCAGCATCGCCCGGATCTGCACTGGCGAGGTGTGGGTACGCAGCACCACGCCGGACCGGTCGGTGCCGTCGGGCCCCGCCACGAAGAACGTGTCCTGCATCTCGCGGGCCGGGTGATCGGGCGGGAAGTTGAGCGCGTCGAAGTTGTACCACTCGGCCTCGACCTCGGGCCCCTCGGCGATCTCGTAACCCATCGCGACGAACACGTCGGCCAGCCGCTCGGAGAGCGTGGTCACCGGGTGCCGGGCGCCCTGGGTTACCCGGTCCCAGGGCAGGGTGACGTCCACCGCCTCCTCGACCAGGGCCCGCTGGTCGCGCTCGGCCTCCAGCTCCTCCTGCCGGGCGGCCAGGGCCTGGGTGACTTCGCGCCGCGCGGCCCCGACCCGCTTGCCCGCCTCGGCGCGCGCCTGCGGGGGTAGCGCGCCGATCTCGGCGTTGGCGAGGGCGAGCGGCGACCGGTCCCCGGCGTGCGCGAGCCGCGCCGTCTTGAGCTCATCCAGGCTGCCGGCGGCTGCGATGGCGGCGAGCGCCGCGTCCCGCATCCCGGCCACCTCATCGGGTGACAGCGCGGCCACCTCCACCGGGTCGTACTGCTTGTTCGGTGCGGACATCGGGTCCTGCTTTCCTGCGGCATGAGAGGTCAGCTGATGATCTGGCGGCCCTCAGGCGGTCCTTTGCGCAACGAGGGCGCGTAGGGCTGCCCTGCCCGCGGCCGACGCCGTCCGGGGCTGGCCCGGGCCATGACCGGCCGCGGCGCGGGCCCGGGACGGCGCCACCGTCCAGGAACACCCCGTGCTCCGCTGGGCCGGAGCCCGCCGCGCTACCCGAAGTCGGGCAGTCCGGCGGGCATGATAAATCGGAACTCGGCACCGCCGCCGGGCGCCCGCTGCACGGTGATCGTCCCGCCCTGCGCCTCGACCAGCCCTTTGACGATGAACAGGCCGAGCCCGGCGCCGCCCCGGCGCGTGGTGCGCCAGAACTGGCGGAAGATCCTCGGCACGAGTTCGGGGGCGATGCCGTCGCCCTCGTCACGGACCGAGACCGCGACGGCGGGCCCGCCGACCGGGTACACGGCGCGCAGGCCGCCCGGCGCACCGGGAGCCGCATCCGCACGGCTGGTGCCACGGGTGGCGACGGCGTCGACCGGCTCTACCACAACCGTCACCGTACCAGCACCGTGCCGGATCGCGTTCTCGACCAGATTGCCGAGTATCTGGTCCACCTTGTCGGCGTCCAGCCAGGTCTCGGGCAGTTCCCCGGTGGCCACCACCCGGAACCGGTCGGCGGGCTCCCCGGCGGCCACCCGCCCGGCGACGATCTTCTCCACCCGCTCGGGGATGTTCACGAGCTCGCGGTGGATCTCCATCCGGCCCGACTCGATGCGGGACACGTCCAGCAGTTCGGTGATGAGCCGGGTGACCCGGTCGGCGTCGGCGTTGACGGTCTCCAGCATGACGCGCTTCTGGTCGTCGGTGAACCGGCCCCACTTGGCCAGCAGCGTCGCCGTGAACCCCTTCACGCTGGTCAGCGGCGACCGCAGTTCGTGGGCGACGGTGGTGACCAGATCGGCCCGGCTGCGTTCCAGCCGCGCCCGTTGCTGCGCCCCGCGCAGGCTGATGACCAGATGCTGCAGGGGGCCGGGGCCGCTGCGGTGGG
>DATINY010000383.1:0-5951 GCA_035473755.1 Streptosporangiaceae bacterium | reverse complement strand
TGATGCGGAACCCCTGGCGTTCGAGCAGGCGCCGGGAGGCGGTGTTCTGGACGGCGGTGACCGCGGTAATCCGGCGGATTCCCGGCACCGCCGCGAGGCGCCCGACGAAGGCGGCCACGGCGGCGCTGCCGATGCCCTGTCCTCGCGCGGAAGGGGCGAGGCTGTAGCCGATCTCGACGCAGCCGTCGCTGCCGGGCGGGCCGTGGGTCCCCAGATCGCCCACGATCCGCCCGTCAGCGCGGCGGACGACGAGCCAGACGGTCGGCAGGACGGCGGCCGCGCCGGAGTCGATGCTGCGGATGGCAACGCCCATGGCCTGGGGAATCCTGTCGTGCAGGGATCCTTCCTCAAAGGTGCGCGTGATCGGCCCGCCGTTGAGCACAGCCTCAGCGACGCGGCGAGTGACCGGCTGGAGCATCACGCTTCCGGCGTCGATGGTCCAGCGGCGCTGCCAGTCCGCAGAATCCAGGACCGCCGCTTGCGTCATGTCGCCGGCCTCCCGCTATATTGCCTGCCTGACCGAGCCTAGCCAGCCGCAGCCCGCGCCGCGATCTTGGATGGTGTGGCTGGCGCACCACCCCACGGGCGGCCTGTTGGGGATCGGCACGCTGGCAGGCTCAACGGACCGGGCCGGCCGGCCGATGACTTTGGCCCGGGCCGGCCGTCTGCCTGACATATGGCACCGCCGGATGGCTGGAGGAGAGACGCGATGGGTAAGGTGCGCGCCGGGATCACCATCTCCGTGGACGGCTTCATCACCGGGCCCGGCGATGGCCCTGGCTGCGGGCTCGGGGCAGGCGGCGAGCGCCTGCACTACTGGGTGTTCGGCGGCCCCTGGAGTTACGACTCGCCCGGGCGCGGAGAGCCGGTCGGCGTGGACAAGGCCTGGCTGGAGGAAACCATGGCCGCCAACGGCGCGGTGATCGCGGGCCGCGGCACCTACGAGGCGGCCGGGCACTGGGGCGGCAAGAACCCATGGAGCATCCCGTTCTTCGTGGTCACCCACCGCCCGGCAGAGCAGCCGCCCGGCGGCGAGTTCGTCTTCGCCGGGAGCCTCGCCGAGGCGGTCGGTCAGGCCATGGCCGCGGCGGACGGCAAGGACGTGCATGTGATGGGCGGCGCCGACCTCATCCGCCAGGCCCTGGCCGCCGGGCTGGTCGATGAGCTCTCGATCGTCATCGCCCCGGTGACCCTCGGCGCCGGCAAGCGCCTGTTCGACGGGTTCGGCGAATCCCTGGAACTCGAGCACCTCGGGGTGCGCCAGTCGCCGTTCGCGACCTTCATCGACTACCGCGTGAAGAAGTGACGGCAGCGGTGTCCTGATGGGCAAGCTGATCTACTCGACAACCGCCTCGGCGGACGGCTACATCGAAGACGCCGGAGGCAGCTTCGACTGGACAGCGCCTGACGACGAGGTGTTCCGGTTCGCCAGCGACGTTCTGCGTCCGGTCGGCACCTACCTGTTCGGGCGGCACATCGGATCCATGCTGGCCGTCCGGATCGGGCGGGACTGTGCGCCGGTGAACGGGCTGGCAGATGGCGGGCAGTTCAGGAGGAGTAGAGCTGGCCGGCGAGGTATTTCAGGCCGCTGTCGACCTGGATGGTGACCACGCGCTGGCCAGGGCCGAGCCGGCGGGCGATGCCGATGGCGGCGGCGAGGTTGGCGCCGGTCGATGGCCCGGAGAAGATGCCCTCGGCGCGGGCGGCCTGACGTGCGGTCGCGAACGCCTGCGCTTCAGGAATGGCGATGACTTCGTCGTAGTCGGCGGGGTGGAGCTGGGGTGGGCGCTGGCCGATGCCGCCGCCTTCGATGTGATGGGTCCCGGGCGGCCCGCCCGACAGCACCGCCGATTCGGCGGGCTCGACAACTACCCGGTGCAAACGCGGCAGCGCGGCAGCCAGCGCGCGGCTGACACCCAGGAAGCAGCCGGCGGTGCCGACATAACTGCAGAAGGCGCTGATGGGCGGCGGGCCGGGAAGCTGATCAATCAATTCCTCACCGAGGCGGCGGTAGCCGTCCACCATGTCGGTGTTGTTGAACTGATCGGTGGCGAACGCGCCTGTCTGCGCCGTGATCTCGGCTGCCCTGCGCATCATCGCTGGGATCAGATCGGGCGTGATGCCATCCGGGCTCGGTATCAGCTCGACCTCGGCCCCGAATGCCCGCATCGTGCGGATCTTCTCGTCGGCGAACGCGTCAGAGGACACGATCCGCAACGGGTAGCCCTTCACCGCGCAGACGAACGCCAGCGACGAGCCGGTGCTGCCACCGGTGTACTCGACGACCAGCTGGCCCGGCCGCAGGCGGCCGTCGGCCTCGGCGGCCTCGATCATCGCCAGGGCCATCCGGTCCTTGTACGAGCCGGTCGGGTTGGCCGCTTCCATCTTCACCCAGACCTCGGCGGAGCCCTCACCGGCCAGTT
The DNA here is from genome assembly GCA_035473755.1 of Streptosporangiaceae bacterium. Lineage (GTDB taxonomy): Bacteria > Actinomycetota > Actinomycetes > Streptosporangiales > Streptosporangiaceae > UBA9676. Next base: position 3,528 of record DATINY010000383.1, on the reverse strand, counting down.
GCGCCAGCCGGACCACGGGCGTACCGCCGATGGCCGAGATCCCCCCCGGACGGTCCACCCGCAACCTCCACCCTGCGCGACACGGCCACCAATAGCCTACGGTGACCGCTGCCCGCCCCGCACATCAACGATGACCGCGGGCGGCACACACCGGCTCCGGCTGGCCGGCCCTGTGCCCACCGTCAGCGCCGATGACCCGGAGCCGGCCGCGCGGTACGGCGGTTGCGCCGGTCGCCGCCGGACGGTAGAGGTGGACGCGCGGGCACGTGAAGGAGGCCGCGATGGCGAGGGTCCAGCTGCGCGACATCGTCAGTCCCGGGGACCGCGCGGCGGTCATGGGCCTGCGCCTCGGCCCCGGCCAGAACCAGTACCTCAACTCGATGGAGGACATCTTCGCCGAAGCCGAAGAGGAGCAGCGCGCGATGCCCCACCCGTGGGCGGTGCACGACGCCGGGACCGGTGCGCTGGTCGGCTTCGCGATGATCAGCGACAACGTCCCGCCGCCGATGGACGACGACCTGGTCGGCCCGTACTACCTCTGGAAGCTGCTCATCGACCACCAGTCCCAGCGCCGTGGCTACGGCGCCGCGACGCTGGACGCGGTCGTGGGCTACCTCGCGACGCGGCCCGGCGCCGATGTGCTCTACACCAGCTGCGCCGATGGCCCCGGCTCGCCGCGCGGGTTCTACCTCCGCTACGGCTTCACCGACACCGGCCGGGTCATGTGGGGCGAGAACGTCCTCGCACTCGACCTCGCGGCGCGAGGCTGACCGGGGCCGTGTCGGCTGGCTCGAGGTGGGCCCTGGTGGTCAGCACGCCGGCGCGGCCGAGGTCGGTAAGCGTTCCGTCGGTGAGGGCGTTGGCTCCGCGTCCGCCGGGGAGGTCGCGGTGCCACCAGTTGCCGAGCAGCACGACCGTGCCGGGCAGGGTCGACGGGTCGACGGTGGCGCGGCAGGTGACGGTGCCCGACGCGTTGCGGAGCCGCACCAAAGTGCCGGTGGTGATGCCGATCTCATCGGCGTCCTCGGCGGCGACAAGGATGGTGGGATCACCCGCCGCGCGCCGGAGCCGGTCGTGGTCGAGGTAGGTGGAGTTGAGAAAGTGGTGCGACTTAGGGGTGAGGACGATCATTCCCTCACCGGGGATCGGGAGCTCAGCGGCGTCGGGCAACGGATCGACGCCGTACTTGGCGGCGGCGTCGTTGCGGAGGCGGACCTTGGCGCCGGGGTCGGTTCGCGGGGTCACCTTGGCGTAGCCGTTGCGCAGCACCTCGGCCTGCACGTCGTCGGGGTATGAGGCCAGGTACTCGGCGAGCAGGCCGTCGTCGGTCGTGAACAGGGCGGGTTCGCCGAGGCCCATCGCGCCGGCCAGGCGGCGGAAGATCTCGGTGTTGGGCGCGCTCTGCCCTTGGGGGGCGATGGCTGGGCGGTTCAGGCTGAGGTAGCGGTGTCCCCACGACCACAAGACGTCGAGGTGCTCGAGCTGTGTGGTGGCGGGCAGCACGACGTCGGCGTAGGCGACGGTCTCGGTCAGTGTCGTGTCCATCGCCACGGTGAACAGGTCGGGGCGGGCCAGACCGGCGAGAACCCGCTCGCTGTCGGGGCAGATGACCGCCGGGTTGGAGTTGTAGACCACCAGCGCGCCGATACCGCCGTCAGGCTCGAGCGCGCGGCCCAGCTGGACCATGTTGACCGAACGGCGCTGGCCGGGTGGGCGCAGATCCGGGCGCTCCATCACATCGTCGGCATCGGGAAAACCGTCGGCGCTGTGGACGTGGGCGCCGCCGCCGGGATGGCGCCAGGCGCCGGTCACGGCCGGCAGGGCGAGCACACAACGGAACGCCTGGCCAGCCGTGGCGTGCCGCTGCGCACCGGGACCGAGCTTGATGAACCCCGGCCGCGCCGCCGCGAACCGCCGGGCGAGCTTTTCGATGTCACCCACGTTCAGGCCGGTGATCTCGGCGGCCCGGGCCGGCGGCCAGCCCTGCGCCTTCACCCGCAGCTCGTCCGCGCCGATGCAGCGCTGCTCGAGGAACTCACGATCCTCCAGGCCCTCGCGGAAGATGACGTGCAGCATGCTCATCGCCAGCGCCGCGTCCGAACCGGGCCGCAGCTGCACATGCCAATCCGCCGCCCGGGCCGTCCTGGTCACCACCGGATCGACGCAGACGATCAATGCCCCCCGGCGGCGGGCCTGGAGCACGAACGGCCACAGATGCAGATGGGTGGAGACCATGTTGGCGCCCCAGACGATGATCATCTCGGCCGACGGGACCGCTTCGATGTCGGTCGCCGGCCAGCCAGAGGGATACGTCAGCGCCCAGCCCCACCCGCCAGCCGAGTAGCAGATCGTACGCTCCAGCTCGCACGCCCCCAGCGCGTGGAAGAACCGGCGATCGAGGCTCGCGCCCTGCAGGACCCCCTGGGTGCCCAGGTAGCTGTAGGGCAGCACCCCGGTCGGGCCGTGACGGTCGATGGCCCGGCCTAGACCGTCCCCGGCGACCCGCAACGCCTCGGACCAAGACGCCTCACGGAACCGGCCCGAACCCTTCGCCCCGTCCCGCACTAGCGGCACGAGCAGCCGGTCGGGGTGATAACAGCGCTCCTCATAACGCTGCACCTTCGTGCACAGATGACCGGCCGTCACCGGATGGTCCCGCCGGCCCCGCACGCCCGTCACCACACCGCCCTCGACGGTCGCCACCCACGCGCACGTGTCGGGGCAATCATGCGGACAGCATCCAGCCACCTCACCCATACCGACATGATGGCACCCGCCGCGGCATTCACCGTGCCGCCCGTGTCTTACCAGCCGGACCCCACCGAGGCGCTCAACAGCGCAAATGTCACCCTTCACCCTGACCTCCGGTTGGCTGGCTTCCTCCGCAGAGGCCTCCGGGCCGGTCAGACCGATTCGGGGATACCCGGGCGGCATCGTTTTCTGGCCGGTGACTGTTACCCCATGGGTGTTTCCAGGTTCGGCCGGTGTTACAGCCAGGGTCAGAGCCCGTACGAGCGAAGAGGTCAGATTGTCCCAGTCGCAGGATGAATCGACGAGCCCACCGGGCACTTCGCCGCTGGATGTGGCTGAGACGACCGGCAAGCTGGACGTGGCCGAGACGGCCGATCATGCGGCGAACCACGCTAGGCGGTGGTGGATTCTGGCCGTGCTGGGCATCGCCCAGCTGATGGTCATCCTGGACAACACGGTCGTCAACATCGCGCTGCCGACAGCCCAGCACGCGCTCGGCTTCTCCAACGCCGACCGGCAGTGGGTTGTGACCGCCTACTCGCTCGCCTTCGGCAGCCTTCTCCTGCTCGGAGGCCGGATCGGCGACATCTTCGGGCGCAAGCGGACACTGATCATCGGGCTGGCCGGATTCGCCGGGGCCGGCGGGGCCCTGGGGCTGCTACTTGGCGGGATCCTCACGTCCTACACGTCATGGCGCTGGACCCTGTACATCAACCTGGTCTTTGCCGCTATTGCCGCTACCGGCGCCCTGCTCTGGCTGAAGAATGACAAGGCCGC
>DATINY010000382.1:0-5194 GCA_035473755.1 Streptosporangiaceae bacterium | reverse complement strand
CCTGACCAGCCTCGCCGACTGGAACTGCTCGATCGCCAAGACCCTCGACGTGGTGGGCGAGTGGTGGACGCTGCTGATCCTGCGCGACGCGTTCCGCGGCACCCGGCGCTTCGACGACTTCCACGCCAGCCTCGGCATGGCCCGCAGCGTGCTGACCGCGCGGCTGCGCAAGCTGACCGAGGAGGGCATCCTCGAGCGCCGCTCGTACTCGGACCACCCGCCCCGTTATGAATACGTGCTGACCGAGAAGGGGCGGGCGCTGTTCCCCGTGATCACCGCGCTGCTGACCTGGGGCGACACCTGGGCGCCCGGGCCGGGCGGCCCGCCGGTCGTGCTCGTCCACGACACCTGCGGCCACATCACCCAGCCGGTGCTGACCTGCCCGCACTGCCACGGCGAGGTCACCCCGGCCAACACCCACAGCGAGCCCGGCCCGGGGAGCCGGCCCGCGGAGCTCAGAGCCTGAGCTGGCCGATGACGGCGCGCACCGCCCGGGCCGGCCGCGCGGGCTGTCCCGGCTCGGTGATGTCCTCACCGTGGCGCATCGTCATAACAGCCGCCAGCGGCCGCGAGGGTGTGCACGGGCACACTGCCCGCGGGGGGCGCAGCGGCCCAGGCCAGCCGCCCCACTCGCGCGGGCCGGAGCCGCGGGTGCGCCTCGGCGGCCAGGCCCAGGACGAGGACGACGCTGAGGGCGGGGACCAGGTACACGGGCTGGACGATCGCGCCCATGAAGAACAGCCCCAGCGCGGCCAGGGCGGTCAGCAGCCGGGCGGCCCTGGCCCGCCAGGTCAGCTTCCTGGACGGCAGGAGGGCGCTGGCCAGCAGGCAGACGCTGACTCCGCCATAGAGAGCGGCGCGGGGCCCGGCCGCGATGGTCTCCGCCCCGTCCGCGGCGAGGATGGCGATGTGCAGGCCGGCGCTCGCCGCGGCGATGCCAGCCACCAGGGGGAGGTCGAGCGCGGTGAAGCCGGCGATGGCAGGCTGGCTGGCCAGCGCCCGGCAGTCGGCGGCGGTGAGCCAGGCCCACCACAGGGCGGCCAGGGTAATCAGTGCCGCCGCCAGCACGGCGGCCAGCGGCAGGCTCCAGGGCCGCAGGTTCGCGGCGCTGATCAAGCGGGCCATGGATTCCCCGAGCACGATCAGGACGAAGAGCTGGAACCGGTCGGCCAGGTGTGCCGGGTTCAGCGGCAGCCGGCGGTGCGGGACCAGCATGGCCAGGGAGCCGATCGCGTCGACCAGCAGCGCCGCGGCCCAGAACGCGTAGCGGGCCGAGCCGCCCACCGCGAGCGAGGAGAGCCAGAGCCCGCCGGCCGCCCCGAAACAGAGCAGGTAGCAGTTGTACAGCGGCCGGGTGGCCGGCAGGTAGCGCCGGGCCCGCCAATACAGCAGCAGCTGCAGGCCGCGCAGGCCGGCGAACGCGATGACGAAGCCGGTGGTGCCGCCGGACAGGGCCCGTGACGCGCTGGCGGCCAGGCCGACACACAGCAGGATCGCCGTCAGGAAGGAGATCCGGTGCGCCGCGTCGTCGGTCTCGTGCCGGTCGGCGTAGAACGAGAGCTGGACCCAGAGCCACCAGATCGGGATGAACAACAGGGCGAAGCGGGCCAGGGTGCTGAGGCCCGGATGGCTCTGGAATGCGCCGGCGAGCTGGCCGACGGCCCCGGCGAAGGCCAGGTCGAAGAACAGCTCGAGCCAGCTCGCGCGCCGGTCATCGTGGTGGTGGCCGTCGGCGGTCCGCAGTGCCGGGCGGGCCAGGTGCGCGGCGTGGCGGTGGCCCTGGTGATCCGTTGGCGGGCCGGCCGGTTCCCGGGTGCCGTGCCGGTGTGATGGGCCGGATCGCCGTGACCGGTAGACCGGGTGCTGCGATCTAGAGTCAGGGCCCGCGGGCGTGCCGGGGCGCCGGGGCGCCGGGGCGCAGGGCGGCCGGTCACAGCGGGCAGCGGTGGCGGGCATGAGAGGGGTTCCTTCCTGGACGTTCGCTGGCGTTCTCTGATCGCTAGCCGGAGTAGCTGTCGCTGGTGGCCAGGACTCTGGCCAGGTCCCGGAGCAGGGGCGGGGCGTCGGTCCAGCCGAGGACGGCCTCGATCAGGACCGGCAGGCCCTGGTCACCACCGGCCGCGAGGAGCGCGGCATCGAGGTCCCCCGCCGTCACGGCGCGCCTGGCTACCGCGGGCACGTCCCTGGCCACCGCGGCCGGCAGCTTGGCCCAGTCCCAGGAGGGGATGTGGTGGTAGGCGGCGGCCGGATTGTGGATGACCCGCTCGACCGCGTAGCCGCCGTTGTCGAGCACGATGACGACGGGCGCCATGCCCTGGGCCAGCAGGGTGCCCAGCTCGGGCGCGGTCTGCTGGCCGGCGCCGTCGCCGGTGATCAGCACGACCCGGCGGTCGGGTGCGGCCAGCGATGCCCCGAGGGCGGCCGGCACGGCCCAGCCGATCGATGCCCACTGCGGCTGGCCGATCAGCTTGGCCTCGTCGGGCAGGGTGAGGCCGGCGGCACCGTAGAACGCTGTGCCCTGGTCGGCGACGACCAGGTCGCCGGGGAGGAGGAACCGCTCCACGGCGGACCACAGCTGCTGCTGGGTGAGCGGCGCGGCCGGGTCGGCCGGCGCCGCGGGGGCGGGCTGCGCCTCGCCCGCGTCGGCGAGGCCGGCGTGGGCCGGAACGTAGCTGGCCCGCACGGTCCGCGTGAGATGCGTCAGGGCCTGCCGCAGGCCGAGGCCGCCATAAACGGCCCGGCCGATCCGGGCCTGGCCCGGGGCGAGGTCGATGCGGCGGTCTTCCGGGAGCTGATGCGTGCCGCCGCCGGTGACGGTGTCGGTCAGGGTGACCCCGACGGTGATGAGGACGTCGGCGTCCTCCACCGCCAGCCGGGCCGGCTTGGCCGAGGCGGCCCCGGCATAGAGCCCCATGAACCGCGGGTCGGACTCGGGGAAGTCGCCCTTGGCCGTCGATAGGACGGCCACCGGCAGGTCCCCGGCCGCGGCCAGGTCCCGCACCTGCGCGGTCACGCCGTGGCGCCCGGCCAGGTGGCCGAGCAGCAGGCTGGCGCTGGACGCGGCGCCCAGCACGCGGCGGGCGTGGCGGGCGAAGGCGGCGGCAACGGCCGGATCGGCGTCGCCGTCCTGGCCGCCGGCCAGCAGCGGTCCGGCCGGGGCCGGCACCGGTGCGTCGGCCACGTCGGCGGGGATGGCCAGGTAGACCGGGCGGGAGGTGCGCACCGCGGCCCGCAGCACCCGGTCGATCTCGGCCGGGGCGGTGCCGGCCTGGAGGTCGGCCTGGGCCTCGGTGACCTCGGCCGCCATCCGGGCGTAGTGCCCGAAATCGGCGCCGGGGAGATTGTGGTGCAGCGTCACTCCGGCCAGCCGGGCCGGGAGGGCGGGGGTGCCGACGATATGGACCACCGGCACCGACTCGGCATAGGCGCCGGCGATGGCGTTCATGGCCGAGAGCTCACCGACCCCGAAGGTGGTGACCAGGGCGCCGAGGCCCCGCTGCCGCGCGTAGCTGTCGGCGGCGTAGCCGGCGCCCTGCTCGGTGGCCATGCCCACCCAGGCCAGGCTGGGCCGGTCGGCGATGGCGTCGAGGATGCCGAGGTTGTAGTCGCCGGGCACGCCGAAGACCGAGATCACGCCGGCTTCGGTCAGGCGGGTGAGCAGGTAGCCGGCGACCGTGGTCATCGCGGGGGTGGCAGCGGATGGTCGTTGGACGCTGGTCGGGGCGGGCGGGTTCATGACGGGGCTTCCTTTCCGGGGTGTGGATCGAATCAGTGAAGGGGCCGGAGCGCTCGTGGGCCCGGCGCGGAGGGCTCCCCGCCGGCTCCGGCGGCCGGGAACGGCGGGATGGGGTGGTTGGAACGGATCATGTCGCCGGGGTCGACGGCGGCCTTGATGCGGCGGAGGCGGTCGTAGGCCGGCGCGGTCCAGAAGCTGCGTGGGTCGCGGCTGGTTTCGGCGATATTCAGGTACATCTGGCTGGCCGCCCATGGGGTCATGGCCGACTTGACGGCAGCGACGCCCCCGGCGACCGCACGCGCCGCGTCGGGGGTCGGCGCCATGCCCACCGCGAACAGGGCGTAGTCGGCCTGGACCGCGGCCAGGGCGCCGCTGCCCGGCCGGACACGCCTCATCTCACCGCCGGCATGGCGTAGTTCGACTGTCGTCAGCAGCGAGGCCGTGCCCGCGCCGGCGACCCGGGTCATCGCCCCGGCCGCTTCCGGCGTCAGGCTGGAGAGCGTGAGCCCATCGCCCACGCCGGGCACCGGATGCCCGGGATCGGAGCGCAGGTGGCTGAGCGCCCGCACGGGCATCGTCTGGATCGTGTCATTGATCGGCCCGACGGCCCGCAGCGGGGCGAGCAGCCGGTCCGCCTCGGCCGACGTTCCCAGGTGGACCACGTCCACGATGGCAAGCCACCGCCCGCGCACCGGCCCGGGGACGTCGGGAAGCGGGGGAAAGCGCATGAACCGGAAGGAGGTGGTGAACTCGTCTGGCAGGCCGCTCTGGGTCAGTTCGCGCCAGGCCTGCAGCACGCTCTCGCCCGCGACGATCGGCCACCACAGCGACCCGCCATAGACCTCCCTGATCGGGAACAGCCGCAGTTCGATCGCGGTGACCACGCCGAAGCTGCCGCCGCCACCGCGCAGCGCCCAGAACAGGTCGGGTTCGCTGCATGCGTCGGCGCGCACGAACCGCCCGTCGGCCGTGACGAGCTCGATCGCCTCCACGTTGTTGGCCGACAGCCCGTACGCCCGGCCCAGCCAGCTCATCCCGCCCCCGAGCGTGTAGCCGGCCACGCCGACATTGGGTGAGGAGCCCGCCAGCGCCGCCAGGCCGTGCCTGGCGGCCGCCTCGACCACGTCGCCCCAGCGGGCCCCGGCCTCAGCGCGGGCGATCCGGGCGGCCGGGTCGATGCTGACCCGCCGCATGGCGTGGGTCTTGACCAGGACGGTGCCGGCCAGTGGGCCGAGGGCCGCCGCGCCGTGGCCGGTGCCCTGCGCCGCGACCCGCAGGCCGCGGCGGCGGGCGAAGCCGACCGCGGCGGCGGCGTCGTCCACGGACCTGGGGACGGCGACCGCGGCGGGCCGCTGGTCCACGGCAAGGTTCCAGGCCCGGCGGGCCTCGTCCCAGCCGGGGTCGCCGCGGGTGACTATGGGGATTGGCCTTTGCTCCGTTGCGGCAGGCATGAATTGC
>DATINY010000381.1:0-5554 GCA_035473755.1 Streptosporangiaceae bacterium | reverse complement strand
GCCGGCCGGCCAGCGAGGAGACCCTGGCGCGGGCCGGCGGGATCGCGGCGGAGCACTGCCGTCCCGGCTCCGATCAGCGCGGCCCCGCCGACTACAAGCGGCACCTGGCCGCCGAGCTCACCGTGCGCGCCCTGCGCGTCGCGCTGCGCCGAGCGCAAGGCGCCTGACGTGCAGGTCACCGTGACCGTCAACGATGACATGTTCACCCGCGAGGTCGAGCCGCGGCTACTGCTGATCCACTTCCTGCGCGATGAGCTCGGGCTCACCGGCTCGCACTGGGGCTGCGACACCTCGAACTGCGGCGCCTGTGTGGTCTGGATGGACGAGCTGCCGGTGAAGTCGTGCACGGTGCTCGCCGCGATGGCCGACGGGCGGCGCGTGCTCACGGTGGAGGGCCTGGAACGGAACGGCCGGCTCGACCCGGTCCAGAAGGGTTTCGCCCGCTGCCACGGGCTCCAGTGCGGGTTCTGCACGCCGGGCATGATGCTGACCGCCCGCTGGCTGCTCGATCACCACCCGGACCCGACACCGGCGCAGATCCGGGAGGCGCTGTCCGGCCAGGTCTGCCGGTGCACGGGCTACGAGAACATCGTGCGGTCGGTCCAGTGGGCAGCGCAGCACCGTGACGGCGACGGTCGCGGCGGCCATCGTTCGGCGCCCGAGGAGGCCGGATGAACGCAGAGCAGAACGGGGCCTACGGGCCGGTCCCGCGCAAAGAGGATGCCCGCTTCATTCGCGGCCGGGGCATGTTCGTCGACGACATCAAGCTGCCCGGCATGCTGTACGGCGCGGTCCTGCGCAGCCCCCTCCCGCACGCCAGGATCACCGCGATCGACACCGTGGCGGCGGAGGGCCACCCGCGGGTCGAGGCCGTGTTCACCGGGCAGGATCTGGCCGCGCTCGGGCTGGCCTGGATGCCCACGATCTCCCAGGACGCGCAGGCCGTTCTGGCCACCGACAAGGTGCGGTTCCAGGGCCAGGAGGTCGCGTTCGTGGTGGCCCAGGACCGGTACTCGGCCCGCGACGCGCTGGAGCTGATCCACGTCGAGTACGAGCCGCTGCCGGTGGTGGCCGACGCCGAGCGGGCGCTCGACCCCGGCGCCCCGGTCATCCGCGACGACCTGCCGGGCAAGGCCAACAACCACATCTTCGACTGGGAGGCGGGCGACAAGGCGGCCACGGACGCGGTTTTCGCCGCCGCGGACGTCGTGGTCAGCCAGGACATGCTCTACCCGCGCTCGCATCCCGCCCCGCTGGAGACCTGCGGCATGGTGGCCGACATGGACCCGTTCAGCGGCCGGCTGACCCTCTGGTCCACGTCCCAGGCGCCGCACGCGCACCGCACCATCTACGCGCTCGTGGCCGGCCTCGCCGAGCACAAGATCCGGGTGGTCTCCCCCGACATCGGCGGTGGTTTCGGCAACAAGGCACCGATCTATCCCGGCTACATCTGCGCCATCGTCGGCTCCATGAAGACCGGCAGGCCGGTCAAGTGGGTCGAGGACCGGTCGGAAAACCTGATGTCCACCACGTTCGCCCGCGATTACCACATGCGCGGGGAGATCGCCGCCACCGCGGACGGCAGGGTGCTGGGGCTGCGGGCCACGGTGCTCGCCGACCACGGCGCCTTCAACGCGACCGCCCAGCCGACCAAGTACCCGGCCGGGTTCTTCCACATCTTCACCGGCTCCTACGACCTGCGGGCCGCGCATTGCGCGGTGTCCGCCGTCTATACCAACAAGGCACCCGGCGGGGTCGCCTACTCCTGCTCGTTCCGCATCACCGAGGCGGTGTACCTGGTCGAGCGGATGATGGACATCCGGGCCCGCGAGCTGGGCATGGACCCGGCCGAGCTGCGGATGAAGAACCTGCTGCAGCCCGAGCAGTTCCCCTACACCACCCCGTCCGGCTGGGAGTACGACTCCGGCGACTACCCGCGGGCGCTGGCTCTCGCGATGGACATCGCCGGATACGGCGAGCTGCGGCGCGAGCAGGCGGAGAAACGCGAGCGCGGCGAGTACATGGGGATCGGGATCAGCTTCTTCACCGAGGGGGTCGGCGCCGGCCCCCGCGCCGACATGGACATCCTCGGGCTCGGCATGGCCGACGGCGCCAGCCTGCGGATCCATCCGACCGGCACGGCCGTCCTCGGCGTCTCCTGCCAGACCCAGGGTCAGGGGCACGAGACCACGTTCGCCCAGATCGTCGCGAACGAGCTTGGCCTGTCCCCGGACGACGTCGAGGTGGTGCACGGCGACACCGACCGGACGCCGTTCGGCCTGGGCACCTACGGCTCCCGGTCCACGCCGGTGTCCGGGGCGGCGGCGGCCATGGCCGCCCGCAAGGTCCGGGAGCGCGCCCGGATCGTCGCCGCGGCCATGCTCGAGGTCTCACCCGACGACCTGGAGTGGGCCGACGGCAAGTGGCGGGTCCGTGGCGACCCGGACAAGGCCAAGGGCATCCCCGAGATCGCGATGGCGGCGCACTCGACCCTGGAGCTGCCCGCCAGCGTGGAGGGTCACCTCGACGCGGACTTCGTCTACAACCCGCCGAACCTCACCTTCCCGTTCGGCGCGTACATCTGCGTCACCGACGTGGATGCGGGCACCGGCCAGGTCACGGTCCGCCGGTTCATCGCCGTGGACGACTGCGGGGTACAGATCAACCCGATGATCGTCGAAGGGCAGGTTCACGGCGGCCTCGCGGACGGGATCGGCATGGCCCTGATGCAGGTCATCGCGTTCGACGCGGAGGGCAACTGCCTCGGCGGCTCGTTCATGGACTACCTGCTGCCGACGTCGGTGGAGTGCCCGTCCTGGGAGCTGGGCCACACCGTCACCCCGTCGCCGCACCACCCGATCGGCGCCAAGGGGATCGGCGAGTCGGCCACGGTCGGCTCACCGCCGGCCGTCGTGAACTCGGTGATGGACGCGCTGGCGCCGCTCGGGGTGGTGCACGCCGACATGCCGCTGACCCCGGCCAACGTGTGGTCCGCCATCCAGGGACGCCGCCTGCGGACGGACCTGGCGCTGACGTGAGCCGCTGAGGTGAGCCGCTGACCTGAGCCAGGGCACTTGCGGCGATGCAGCATGATAGGCACATGTGGGTATGTCAGCTGGTGCTCCAGGGATGAGTGAACTGGCAGAGAAGGTTCCGGACGTGGCGGCGCTGCAGGACGCGCTCGATGCCACCGGGTACCTGGCGGACGAGGCGCTCGGCACGGCGCTGTTCCTGGCCTCGCGGATGGGGCAGCCCATCCTGCTGGAAGGCGAGCCGGGGGTGGGCAAGACCGAGGCGGGCAAGGCGCTGGCCGAGGCGCTGGGAACGCCGCTGCTGCGGCTCCAGTGCTATGAGGGCCTGACCTCATCGGAGGCGCTCTACGAGTGGAACTACCCGCGCCAGTTGCTGGCGATCCGGCTGGCCGAGGCGCGGGGCGAGACGCTGCGCGACGCCGACCTGTTCAGCGAGGAGTACCTGCTCGCCCGCCCGCTGCTGGCCGCGCTCGACCACCCGGGCCCGGTCCCGGCGGTGCTGCTGATCGACGAGGTGGACCGGGGCGACGACGAGTTCGAGGCGTTCCTGTTCGAGATGCTCGCCGAGGCCGCGGTGACCATCCCCGAGCTGGGGACCCGGCGCGCCCAGTTCCCCCCGGTCGTGGTGCTGACCTCCAACCGGACCCGGGACCTGCATGACGCGCTGAAACGGCGCTGCCTCTACCACTGGATCGACTACCCGGACAACGAGCGGGTGGCGGCCATCATCAGGCGGCGGGTGCCCGCCGCGGGCGAGACGCTCGCCGGACAGGTGGCCCGCGGGGTGGCCCGGCTGCGCGACCTGGACCTGGCCAAGCCGCCCGGGGTGGCCGAGGCCATCAGCTGGGCCCAGGCCCTCCAGGTGCTGGGCACCGACGGCCTGGACAGCGCGTCGGCGGAACGGACCGCGGGAGCGGTGCTGAAGTACTCCGAGGATCTGCAGACCGTCCGTGCCGCCGGTTTCGGCGGGCTGGCTGACGGTGATGAGTGACGATCTGGCCCTGACCGCCGCCCGGTTCGGCGCCGCCCTGCGCGCCGAGGGCGTGCCGGCCGATCCCGGCCGTTGTCAGCGTTTCGCGCGTGCCGTCACCGTGGTCCGGCCCACCAGCGGCCGCGCTCTGTACCTGTGCGCCCTCGCCACCCTGATCTCCAGCCAGGCGCAGGTAGAGGCGCTGGACCGGGTGTTCCGTGAGATGTTCGGCAGCATGGGTGAGCCGGTGGCCCAGCTGGGCGGCCGGCCGGCCGGCGACGTCCCTGAGCCACCCCGCTCGTCGCCGGGCGACATCCTGGCCCAAGCGGCCCGTTCCGCCCGCATGCACGCCGCCCAGGAACGCCCGGCTGAGCCGTCCGAGCTGCCCGCGGCCGAGCAGGTCGTGGCGGAGGGCAAGGACGAGGATCAGGAACCGGGCCCCGAGGAGGAGACCGAGACCGTCCGGCGGGTGATCGCCAGCGCGACGGAACGGCTCGCGGGCAAGGACTTCGCCGAGCTGTCCCCGGCCGAGCTGCTGATGCTGTCCGGGCTGATGCGCAAGCTGACCCTCGCGGTGCCCATGCGCCGGTCCCGCCGGCCCCGGCCCACCGCCCACGGCGGGCGCACCGATCTGCGGGCGACGTTGCGCCACGCCCGGCGCACGGGCGGTCATCCGGTCCGGCTGGCCCGGCGGGCGCCGCTGATGGAGCCGCGCCGGCTGGTGGTGCTGTGCGACATCTCCGGTTCGATGGAGCCGTACGCGCGGGCCATGCTGCAGCTGCTGTACTGCGCGGCGGGCGGCGCCGACGCCGAGGTCTTCACGTTCGCCACCCGGCTCACCCGGCTGACCGGCACGCTGTCCCACACCCGGCCCGCCCTCGCGCTCCAGCAGGCGGGCCAGGCCGCACCCGACTGGCTGGGCGGGACCAAGATCGGGGAATCGATCAAGGAGTTCAACAACAACTACGGGCGCCGGGGCATGGCCCGCGGCGCGGTCGTCGTCATCATCTCCGACGGCTGGGACACCGGCGACCCGGAGATCCTGGGCCGGGAGATGGAGCGCCTGTCCCGGGTGGCACACCGGATCGTGTGGGTGAACCCGCGCACGCAGAGCCCCGAATACCGCCCGCTGGCCGGCGGGATGGCGGCGGCCTGGCCCTACTGCGACGCGGTGGTGAGCGCGCACACCCTGCATGCCCTGGACGACCTGACCGCCGCCCTGGCGCATCCCGGCCGGCGACGGTCCCCGGTCCCCAGCTAGGTGCGGGCCCGTAGCCCGCAACTGGGCGCCGGGTCTGGGGCCGCAGTTGGGCGCGGCGTCTGGGGTTGCATCCGGGCGCGGGTCTGGGTTGCATCCGGGCGCTGGGCCCCGGCCCCGCCCGCAGCTAAATGCATTAGCGGTCTGCGGGCGGGCGGGTTACTGTCTGCCCGGCGGCCGAAGATATGCACCCGGGGAGGGGCCAGCGTGGCTCACGTCGATGTGGCACACCTGAGCCACACCCTTCCCAACGGCAGGGTGCTGCTAGATGACGTGTCGTTCCGGATCGGGGAG
>DATINY010000380.1:0-30637 GCA_035473755.1 Streptosporangiaceae bacterium | reverse complement strand
GAGGGGGCGGCCGGGCTGGCGGACCGGCCGCGGTCCGGGCGGCCCCGGCTGGGCGGGCAGCGGCTGACCAGCCGGATCGCCGCGCTACTCGAACGGCCGGGCCCGTGGACCCTGCCGCGGATCCGGCGCTACCTGGGCTGGCCGCAGGTCAGCATGCGCACCTTGTACCGGCGGGTCCGGCTGGTCGCGATCTGGCGGCGGCCGAAGCTGACCGCCCGCGGCGACCCGGACCACGACCACGTGGTAGCCGGCATCGTGGCCCGGCTGCTGGACCTGCCCCGCCAGGCGGTGGTGCTCGCCGAGGACGAGACGCACCTGAACCTGCTGCCGCATGTGCGGGCCAGCTGGACGCTGCGCCTGGCCCGCCCGCAGATCCCCACCCCGGGCACGAACCGGAGTGTCACCGTGCTTGGGGCGCTCGAGGTGAGCACGGGTGTGTGGGTGTACCGGCTGGGTCGCCGCTGCGCGGCGGACTTCATCGCCCTGCTGGACCAGGCGCTCCGGGCGTTCCCGCGCGCCCCGGTGATCGCGGTGATCTGCGATAACGACAGCATCCATCACGCCCGCGCGGTCACCGCCTACCTGAAAGAGCACCCTCGGCTGGAATTGCTTCACGGCGCCCGCTACAGCCCGCACGACAACCCGGTCGAGCGGATCTGGGCGGCGCTGAAGAACTACGTGGCCAACACCGCCGTGACCTGGCCCGGCCGGCTCCGGCAGATCCACGCCTTCTTCCGCAACCGCTCACCGGATCAGATGCTGGCCACCGGCGCGCCCTGGACCAGCCCTTGGCTGCCACCCGGTGTCACGCGTCATTTGAGATGAGCACCGAACGTCACTCCAGATGGATATAGGACAACCGGGCTGGACTGACCGTAATCGCTGGACGATGTTCACCGTGACGCAGCGGTGCTCGTCGTGACGGCTCCGGCAGTCCGAACAAGCGGCCGCGGGGGACTAGCCCCGCTGCGGCTGGGCCCTTGACGAGACCGGCCGCCCCGAATACCGTCTGCCTATGGCAGGAAAACCTGCGACTGGCAGGCGCCGTGCCAGGCACGAGGCCGCCAGGGAGGAGATCCTCGACGCCGCCTGGGGGCTGGCGCGGAGCCAGGGGCTGACTGGTTTCTCGCTGCGGGACCTGGCGTCGGCTGTCGGGATGCGCCACCAGTCCCTGTACACGTACTTCCCCTCGAAGCAGGCGATCTACGATGCGATGTTCGCCCAGGGGATGGGCGCCCTGGTTGACCAGCGCGCCGGGCTTGACCTTCCCGGCGACCCGGTCCGCGCCCTGCGCCAGGCGGCCCGCGCGTTCCTGGCCTTCTGCGTGCAGGATCCAGTCCGCTACCAGCTTCTGTTCGAGCGGGTGGTGCCGGACTTCACGCCCTCCGTCGCATCGATGGAGCTGTCCGCCCGGGCCCTGGGCTACCTGGAGGCCTGGCTCGGTGCCGCGGGACTCACCGACGGTGCCGATGTCGACTTCTGGCGGGCGCTGCTCACCGGCCTAGCTGGCCAGCAGCTCGCCAACGACCCCGGCGGGGTCCGCTGGATCCGGCTGGCCGACCGGGCCATCGACGCCCTGCTGGGCACCGCCCGGCCCCGCGCCCGCGAGGCCAGCGGCGGCGGCGGCGGGCGGCGCCGCGCTGGCGCTCTCACGGAGGTTCTCGATGACTCAGGCGGGCGCTGACCGGGACAGAGCCGACGCACGGACCCGGCCCTCGGGCGTGTCGGCGGACCGGCCGGGCCCCGCCCTGGCGCACGCCTATCAAGGCACCCACGCGGCCATCCTCGCCATCCTCGGCGCCCTGCCCGGTGACCGGCTGTCGACGGTGATCCCCGCCTGCCCGCAGTGGACCGTGCGCGACCTGACCGCCCACATGACCGGCGTGGCAGCCGACACCGTGGAGGGACGCTTCCCCCCAATCAACCCGCACGGAACCTGGGCCGAACGCCAGGCGGTGGTCGATGCCCACACCGCCGGCCAGGTCAGCAGCCGCCAGACCATGACCATGGCCGAGCTGCTCGGCGAGTGGACCGGTCACCTGCCCCGCGTTCTGGCGATCCTGCGCGGCGACGAGCCGCTGCCCCCCGGCTCGATGCCGGCCCACGACTGGGTGATCGTCAGCGACATCGCCGCCCACGGCCAAGACCTCCGCGGAGCCCTTGACCTGCCGGGCGACCGGCAATCGGCCGCGGTGACCCTCGGACTCCAGCGCTACATCGCCGGGCTGGGCCAGCGCCTGGACCGAACCGGCCTGCCCGCCCTGCTCCTGCGCACCCCGGAACGCGACTACCAGGCCGGGTCCGGATCGCCTCCGGCAACCGTCACCGCCACCGCGTGGGAGCTGTTCCGGGCCCTCGGCAGCCGCCGGAGCACCGGCCAGATCCTCGCCCTTCCATGGTCGGGAGACCACCGGCCCTATCTGAGGCTCCTACCCGCGTACGGCCCTCGCGCCGACGACCTCATCGAGTAGCAGGCCGTCAGCCAGTCCCAAGATCCCATAGCCCGCCGTGCGCGGCGGCCCGCGCGGGGCGGCCTTTCATCCTGTCCCTCAGCCACTCTCTGCCCGGCGACGCGAATCACGGTCTTGATCGTGCTCAAAATGAGCGACGCCACGTGCTCAGGGCCAGTGATGCGTAACACCCGGTTACGAGCAGAACTTTTGGAATGCCGCTTAGCCTTACTGTCGTGGCACTGGCCGCGTGCGGTAGCCGGCGCGGATCCTGGACGGCTCTGTAACGGGCCGGAGACGGCCGACCAGCTCCAGCCGCGTGACCGCTGTGGCCCAGGCCGTATCCGTGGCTCGCAGGCTGCCAGGGCCGGACTAGTTAGATGCCTAACGGTTCTGTGAGAGCCATCGACAGGCCCCCGTGCGCCGGGGCCTAGCAGCGCGATCTTCGCCATCGCGTTCTTCGGCGGCTTCAGCAGCATCTTCTTCACGCTGGCGATCCTGTGGCAGGTGGGTCTCGGCCACTCGGCGCTGGCCACCGGCCTGGTGACCGCGTCGTTCTCGGTCGGCGAGCTGGTCACGGCGGCGGGCAGCGCCAGGCTGTCGGCACGGCTCGGCCGGAAGGTGCTGGTGCTCGGCTGCACGATGGTGCTGATCGGCCTGGGCCTGACCATCGTGGTGATCCACCTCACCGCCCCCGCCACCGGCGGCTGGGACCTGGCCGGCCCGCTGCTGCTGGCCGGACTGGGCACCGGCATGACGATCGCGCCCAACCAGGACTTCGTGCTGGCGACGGTCCCGCGCCAGGAGGCCGGGACAGCCAGCGGGATCCTGGGCACCTCCCAGCGGCTCGGGACCTCCATCGGCATCGCCTTGATCGGCACCGTGCTGTTCGGCAGCCTGCACGTCGTCCCCGGGCCGGCGGCCGTCGCCAGCGCCTTCAGCCGCAGCGCGCAGCTGGCGCTGCTGGCCAACCTCGGCCTGATGACGCTGGCCCTGATCCTGGTCCTCGCGCTGCCCCGCGACGTCCCGGTCAGCCCGGGGAGCCCCCGGGGTGAAGGAGCTCGGCGAGCGCGGACATGACGTCGGCGATCACCGCGTCCGGGGTGATCTCCGGGTCGCCGAGCGCCAGCGGGATGCCGACGCCGTCCAGCAGCGCGAGGGTCAGCACGGCGATCCGCTCCGGGCGGTACGGCGTGGTGAAGCGGCCGCTGTCGAGGCCCGAGCGGACCGCCTCGGCGACGAGCCGGCGCCAGGCCGCGTAGTCGCGGAGCGTGTCCGCGCGCATCTCGGCGTCCCTGATCCCGAAGTGCCACGACTCGATCCACAGCTTGCCGGATTGCCCGCCTCCGTCCAGGTAGCCGGCCAGCGCCCGGGTCACGATGAAGGCCAGCCTCTCCCACGGGTCTTCCAGCGCCGTGAGGTCGGCCTCCAGCGCCGCGATCTCGGTGCCGGAGGCGTGCCGGAACGCGGCGACCAGGAGATCCTCGCGGGAGCCGAAGTAGTACTGCAGGGTGCTGACCGGAACCGCGCTCTCGGCCGCCACATCCGTGAACCGGGTGGCGTCGGCTCCCCGCTCCGCGATCACGCGGCCCGCGGCCTCGAGGACCTTCACCTTGCGCCGCCCGGCGCGGCGGGCGCCGCCGCGCCGGGCTGTCGTGTCCACCGAGGTCATGTCCGTGCCCCTATCTGCCGACCGCCGCTTATCTGCTGACTGCCGCGGCCAGGCTGGCCGCCGGGTGCCCGGCCCGGCCGGCGCCGGGCGCCTCGCTGGCTGCCGCTGCGCCGCCATCAGTGTGCGGCACCAGCGGGGGAAGCGTCCGGCCGGTGAAGAACGCGGGCAGCCACCTGCGGGTCATCAGCATAAGGACCGCCCCCACCAGCAGGGAGCCGGCCCCGATCAGGAAGATCCCGCCGATCCCGGCGAAGCTGGAGTAGCTGCTCGCGGCCGGCCAGTAGGACCTGATCGACAGGGCGAACGCGGCCAGCAGGGCCAGCCCCCCGGCGGCCGGGAGAACGCCTTTGAACAGCAGGGCCCGCGGGCCCGCGAGCAGCTCGCGACGGAAGAACCAGACGCAGGCGAAGCCGGTGAGCCCGTAGTAGAACGCGATCAGCAGGCCCACCGAGGAGGCCGAGTCGGCGAGCACGTTCTTGGAGACGAGCGTGAGCAGGACGAAGAACACCGCGGACACCGCCCCCATGGCCAGCGTGGCGGTCGTGGGGGTGAGGTACCGGGGGTGCATGCGGGCGAACCTGGCCGGCAGCGCCCGGTGCGCCGACATGGCCAGCACCGCGCGGGCCGTCGGCATGATCGTCGTCTGGGCGGACGCGGCCGCCGAGGTCAGCACGCAGAGAATGAGCAGCTTGCCCGCGACGCTGCCGAGCACCAGCGTGGACATCGCGCCCAGCACGTCGCCGCTGTTGCGGGCCAGGAAGGCCGGCCCGGCGAAGGTCAGGGCGGCCGTGCTGACCACGGCGAAGATGGCGACGAGCACCACGGTGGAGGTGACCGCGGCCCGCCCCGGGGTCCGCGCCTTGTCCTTGGTCTCCTCGTTCACGCTGACCGCGCAGTCCCAGCCCCAGTAGATGAACACCGCGAGCAGGAACGAGTTCGACAGGCCGCTGAAGGAGCCGGTCCACGGGTTCAGCCAGTGCAGCGACGGCCCCGCCGCCCCGGGCAGCGCGTGGCCGCTGGCCGCCTTGGCGAACGCCGTCACGGCCAGGATGACCAGCGCGACCACCTCGATGGCCAGCAGCGCCTGCTGGAGCCGGGCGGACACCTCGATCCCCCGGTAGCAGATCCAGGTGAGCACCGCGATGAACATGACCCCGATCACGGTCACCCACAGCGTCTGCGTGGCCAGCCCGCCGGCGCCGGCCAGCAGCAGGGTGTACCGGCCGGCGATCTGCGACAGGCTCGCCATCACGATCACATCCGCGGCGATGATGCCCCAGCCGCCCATCCAGCCGGCCGACGGGCCGAAGGCACGGGCCGTCCAGGTGAACGTGGTCCCGCAGTCCGGGTCGGCTTTGTTCAGCTCGCGGAACGCGTACGCGATGCCGAGCATCGGCAGGAACGAGACGATCAGCGTGCCCGGGCTGTGGACGCCGACCACCGCGACGATGAGACCGAGCGTGGCGGCCATGCTGTAGGCGGGCGCGGTCGAGGAGACCGCGATCACCACGCTGGAGATCAGGCCGAGCGACCCGGCCCGCAGCCCCTTGCCCGCTGGGGCGCTCGGCTCGGCATTGACGTTGGTCACCACTGGGCACCGCCTTCCGCCCGGCGATCGCGGCCGGGCACCTCAATTTCGTATCACTATACTGTATAAAGATACAGGTTTTCAATACGGAATCTGGCCCAGGCGGCAGCAACCGGCGGGGCCCGGCCGGATCAGCCCTGGGTGGCGAGGTTCTGCGTGCCGACGACCCGGAGCAGACGCAGCGCCTCATGCGACGGGGTCCCGGGCGGCGCCGTGTACAGCACCACCCACTGGTCCCGGTCCGGGTCGTGCAGCGCCTCGCAGTCGAGGTCGAGCCAGCCGACGACGGGATGGCGGAGGCGTTTGTGAGCCGACCGGCGGGCCTGCACGTCCCGCTCGGCCCACAGGCCGCCGAACTCGGCGCTGGCGGCCAGGAGCCGGTCGACCAGCGCCCGGATGCCGCTGTCGCCGGGGTACCGGGCCGTGGCCGCGCGCAGATCGGCCACTGACTCGCGGGCGAACCGCCGGGCGCCGTCGGCGTCGTGCCGGCCGCGCACGTCCGGGTCGCTGAAGAACCGCCAGATGATGTTGCGCTCGCCGGGCGGCAGCGCCGTGAAGTCCGTGATCAGGGCGGCCGCCATCGCGTTCCAGGCCAGCACGTCGTACTTGGCGTCGCACACCATCGCCGGGGTGTCGTCGAGCCGGTCGAGCAGGTGCAGCAGGCCGGGCCGCACGTCACGCACCGGCCCGGGCGGCGGCCCGGCCACCTCGCCCGCGAGGTGGTGCAGGTAGGCCGCCTCGTCGTGGGACAGGCGCAGCGCCCGGCAGATCGCGGCGATCATCTGCCGCGACGGCCGCGGCCCCCGGCCCTGCTCGAGGCGAATGTAGTAGTCCACCGACATGCCGGCCAGCTGGGCGACCTCCTGCCGCCGCAGGCCGGGGGTGCGCCGCCGCTGGCCGGCCTCCAGCCCGACGTCGGCTGGCCGCACCCGCGCGCGCCGCTGCCGCAGGAACGCGGCCAGCTCGGCCCGGTCGACACCGCTCACGGGTTCAGTGTGACCCGGTGGCCCCCGCCGCCACCATGGGACTGCCGGTACCAGCCTCGGCCGTGCTCTCCCGGCGGTGCCGCCCGGCGGCCAGGGTGGGGCCTATGACCACCACCACCGACCAGAAGATCGTCCTGATCACCGGCGCGAACAAGGGCATCGGGTTCGCGGCCGCAAGGGAGCTCGCGCGCGCCGGGCACACCGTCCTGCTCGGGGCCCGGGACCCCGGACGGGGCGCGGCGGCCGCCGCCGCGCTGACCGGGCCGGGCCGCGACGTGCGGTTCGTCCGCCTCGACGTGACCGATCCCTCCACGATCGCGGCCGCCGCCGACCTGATCGAGGCCGAGCATGGCCGCCTGGACATCCTCATCAACAACGCCGGCATCTCCCGCGACCGGCCGCACCCGCCGGACGAGCTGCCCGTCGCGGTGCTGCGCGAGATCTACGAGACCAACGTGTTCGGCGCCGTCGCCGTCACCAACGCCATGCTGCCGCTGCTGCGCAGATCGCCGGCCGCGCGCATCGGCAACGTGTCCAGCGGGCTCGGCACCGTCGCCCTCCTCAGCGACCCGGACTCGCCGCTGTGGCAGCACGCGAACCTGCTCGGCTACAACTCGTCCAAGGCCGCGCTGAACGCGATCACCCTCATCTACGCCAGCACCCTGCGCGGCACCGGGATCAGGGTCAACGCCCTGTCCCCCGGGTTCTGCGCCACCGACCTGAACCACCACACCGGCCACCTGAGCGCCGATGAGGGCGGCGCCCACATCGCCCGCCAGGTCACCCTGCCCGGCGACGGCCCGACCGGCGTGTTTCTCAGCGAGGACGGCGGCACCTACCCGTGGTGAGCCTCATCCCCGGCCGATGAACGGCATCGTCGTGGCGGTGATGGTCAGGAACTGCACGTTGGCGTCCAGCGGCAGCGACGCCATGTACAGCACCGCGCCGGCGACGTGCTCGGCGTCGAAGGTGGGCTCGGGCAACACGGAGCCGTCGGCCTGCAGCGCGCCGCGGCTGATGCCCTCGGTCATGTCGGTGGCCGCGTTGCCGATGTCGATCTGGCCGCAGGCGATGCCGAACCTGCGGCCGTCGAGCGAGAGGGACTTGGTCAGCCCGGTCAGCGCGTGCTTGGTGGCGGTGTAGGCGACGCTGCCGGGCCGGGGGGTGTGCGCCGACACCGAGCCGTTGTTGATGATCCGGCCGCCGCCGGGGGTCTGGGCCTTCATCATCCGCACCGCGTGCTGGGCGCACAGGAAGGCGCCGCTGAGGTTGGTGCCCACCACCTGGCTCCAGTCGGCCCAGGAGATCTCGTCCACCGCGCCCGCCGGGCCGAACACGCCCGCGTTGTTGACCAGTAGGTCGACCCGCCCCCACCGCCGGTGCACCGCCGCGAACAGCCCGGCGACGGATTCGGGCACGGTGATGTCGGCCGGTACCGCCAGCGCGGACTCCGCCGGCCAGGCGCCGGCTGCGACGCTCTCGCGCAGGGCGTGCTCGCGGCGGCCCACCACCGCGACCCGCCACCCGGCCGACAGCAAGGCCCGGGCGATGCACCGGCCAAGTCCCGACCCCGCCCCGGTCACCACGGCCACACCGGTGGTTGCCATTTCGTGTCCTCTCCGATCATCGGGTTTGGATGCTCACTGCTAGCGTTACCCGTTGCTACCGTCCGGGCGGGTTCCCCGGCACCCGCTGGGGGATGCTCTTTTCTGATGTGTCCATAACACTCAGGTGGCACGCGTGACCGACAAAGACACCGATCCCGCCGGCGCGGCTGAGCCGGAGGGCGTGGACGCGTGCGCGGAAACCCCGGCCGGGGCGGCGGGCGATGCCGGCGCGGTGCTCGGCGAGCTGGCCGGCCGGCTCGGCCAGGTCGAGGAGCAGCTGGCCGAGTTCCACCGGCGCTCGGCCCACCGGGAGCTGGTCATCGACCGGCTGCACGAGGAGAACCAGCAGCTCCGGAGCGGATTCGGCAAGATCATCCTGGAGCCCGTGGTCGCCGACCTCATCCGGCTGGATGACCAGCTCAGCCGCGAGGTCCGCCGGCTCGAGTCCGACGGCCAGGACCCGCGGCTGCTCTGGTCATTCGCCGAGGACGTCCGGCAGATCCTGGACCGGTGCGGCATCGACGTCTTCTCGGCCGAGCCCGGCGACCCGTTCGACCGCGACCGGCACCGCGCGCTGGCGGTGGTGGCGTGCCAGGACGAGTCCCGGCATAACACGGTGGCGGAGGTCGTTGCCGCGGGGTTCGCCGAGCGCGAGACGGGCCGGGTACGGCGCCCGGTGCAGGCGCGCTTCTACCAGTACACCCTGGGCCCGGGCGACCCCGGGCCGGGCAGCGACACGGCGCAATCACGGTGAGGTGACATGGCAACCTACGGCATCGACCTCGGCACGACGAACTCCTGCATCGCTTACGTGGACGAAACGGGCCGCCCGGTGGTGCTGAAGAGTGCGGTGGGAGAGGACACGACGCCTTCGGTCGTCTATTTCGAATCGCCCGAGAACGTGGTGGTCGGCAGGCAGGCCAAGGATTCCGCCGTGCTCGCCCCGGAACTGGTCGCCGAGCTGGTCAAGCGGCAGATGGGCCAGGACGTGCACTACACCTTCCACGGGCAGGCGCACACGCCCGAGTCGATCTCCGCGCTGATCTTGCGCGAGCTGGCGCGCGCCGCGCAGGAGCAGACCGGCGAGGAGGTCCGTGACGTGGTCATCACCGTGCCGGCCTACTTCGGCGTGCTGGAGCGCGACGCCACCCGCAAGGCCGGGGAGATCGCCGGGCTGAACGTGCTCGATGTCCTTGCCGAGCCGGTGGCCGCCGCGCTGGAGTATCAGGCGCTCGGGGAGCACGCCGGTGTGCGGCACATCTTCGTCTACGACCTTGGCGGCGGGACGTTCGACACCACGGTGATCCGCCTCGAGGGCGACGACATCACCGTCGTCTGCACCGACGGCAACCACCAGCTGGGCGGGGCCGACTGGGATGCCAGGATCATCGACTTCCTGCTGCGCGGCTTCACCGATCAGTACCCTGACCTCGATCCCAGCGGCGACGAGCAGTTCATGCAGGACCTCGCGACCTCGGCCGAGCAGCTCAAGAAGGCGCTCAGCGCCACCGTGGCGCGCAAGCACAACGTGCGGTTCGACGGCCGCGTCGCCCAGCTTGAGCTGACCCGTGAGCAGCTCGAGGAGATCACCTCCGAGCTGCTCGAGCGCACCATGGAGATCACCGAGCGGACGATCGCCACCGCGCGGGAGAAGGGCGTCGAGCACTTCGACGATGTGCTGCTGGTGGGCGGCATGACCATCATGCCGGCGATCACCCAGACGCTCCAGGAGCGGTTCGGGCTGCAGGCGCGCCAGCAGGACCCGCACCTCGCGGTGGCCAAGGGAGCCGCGCTGTTCGCCTTGATGCGCAAGGTTAAGGTGAGCATGCCGGGCGAGGGTGGGTCCGCGCAGTCCGCGCAGGCGGTGGCCGACCAGCTGGGGATCCCCGTCGACCAGGTGGAGGCCATGGCCGCCAGGCACGTGGCGACGGTCGTGCCGCGTGCCTTCGGGCTCAAGGTGATCGACACCGATGACCCGCTGTTCAAGACCGACCGCGCCCGGGCCCGCCGGTACGTCGCGCACCTGCTCAGCGCGAATACCGCGCTGCCCGCCGACACCGGGCCGGAGACCTTCCGCACGATCGCCGACAACCAGCGCGAGGTCAAGCTGGAGGTCTGGGAGCAGGCCGGATCGGTCGCCTCGGAGGAGCTCGAGCACAACACCCACATCGGCGAGGGCGTACTCAGGGATCTGCCGGCCCGCCCGGCCGGGGCGCCGTTCCAGGTCGTCTTCCACATGACCGAGACCGGGCTGCTCCAGGTGCACGGCCGGGAGGCCGGCTCCGGGAGCGAGGTCCGCTTCGAGATCCAGATCGGCGGTCTCGACGAGGCAGCGGTGCAGGAGGCCACCAGCGCGGTGGCCCGCTACGAGGTGAGCGGGTAGGTGCCCTGGGACCGCGAGCAGTACCGCTTGGAGGTGCTGGAGCCGGCCCGGCAGGCCGGCAACGTGCCTCCGGCGGACCTGTATGTGCGGTACGGGCTGCCCAGCGACATCTCCGACCCCGTCGCGTTCGGCCAGCAGGTTCACGAGGCCCTCGACTACTGGCGCGAGCTGCGGAGCAGGCGGATCTACGGCCGGCTCGCCGAAGCGCTGATCGCGCGGCACGCCGAGCTGGCGCAGGACGGGCCGCTCACGCTGGAGAAGTTCACCGAGCGCCACGCACAGGCGCGCCGGGAGCAGATAGATCAGCTCGCCCGGCTGGCCGACGCCGAGGCGGGCGCGGCGACCCACGTCGGGCCGGCCACGGTGGCGCGGCTGCGCAGCGCGCTCGGCCGGTCCGTCACCGACGCCGAGGTCACCGACGCGCTCCAGCGGGCCGGGGTCCGGGTCGTTGCGACGTTCCCCCAGCTGCCCGCCGCACCGCACCCGAAGCAGGCCGACCTGGCCGAGCACGTGCGCCAGCTCAGCAAGCGGCTGTCCGCGGAGGTCGTCTTCGGCGACGCCGTCCGCCACGGCTTCCGGGTGCTGGGCGGGTTCCGGCTCGCCGACTCCAGGCGGCTCGACGAGGCGGCGCTCGACCAGGCGCGCCGTCAGGCGGGTGCGCTCCCGTACTCCGCCCCGGGCAAGGCGACCACCGAGAACGTCCTGGCCATCCTGCGCGGCGCCGGGCGTACGCCGGGTGACCTCGATGCCTTGCTGCTGTCGGAGGTCATCGAGTGGCTGCGGCAGTTCGCGGGCCGGGGCTTCGTCCAGCGGGCCATCGCCGGGCAGGCGCGCGAGCTCGGCCTGGTGGAGGACGAGGCCGGGCTGATAGCGGCGGCCATGTTCGCCGGGGGCACGCTCGAGCCCGCGCGCCAGCAGGTGGAGGAGGAGCTGACCGCGGGCAGGCTGCGCACGGCCCAGCGGCTGGCCGCCGGGCTGCCCGCCGACGATCTGCTGCGGGAGCGGGTAACGGCACTGGATGCCCAGGTCACCGTCCTCGTCCGCAGCGCCGACCAGGACCTGGCGCGGGGACGGCGCGAACTGGCCGCGACCAGACTGGCCGAGGCGGCCAGGATCGCCGGCGACGACGCCGGCCTGGCCGAACGGCTGGCCGCGCTGCCGCCCCCGCCGCCCCGCCAGGCAAGTGCCCGGGTGGACGGGGATCACGTGCTGGTCAGCTGGGAGCCCAGCCCGGCCCAGGCGGGCCGGGTGCGCTACCGGGTCAGGCGCGGCCTGGACCGGGCGCCCGTCTCGCCCGCCGAGGGCACGGCCGTGGCCGCGGCGGACGGGCGGAACGACGTCACCGACACCGAGCCACCGCTCGGCGCCGACCTCATCTACAGCGTCTTCGCCGACCGAGGCGGCGAGGCCTGCTCGCCGCCCGCCACCGCCCAGTCGGTGGTGTTCGCCCCCGACGTCACCGGCGTCTCGGTCACCGCCGCCGACACCTCGGTCGCCGTCTCCTGGCACGCGCATCCCGGCACCGACGCCGTCCTGGTCGTGCGCGGCGAAGGCCGCCCGCCGCGCGGAACGGACGACGGGACGGCGCTCGAGGCGTCGCTCGCCGGTCTCACCGATGCCGGGCTGCGCACGGGTACCGAGTACTTCTACTGGATAGCGGCGACGTACCGGGCGCCGGACGGCGGGCGCCGCCAGTCGGCCGGGATCGTGGTGCCCGCGGTGCCCGAACCCCAGCCGGAGGCGGTCACGGACCTGGACGCGGCGGTGCTGGACGACGGGATGCCGATGGTCGTGGCCAGCTGGACACCCCCGCCGCACGGCCAGGTGCGGCTGGCGGTGAGCGATGAGCGCCCGCCATGGCCGGCCGGCACCCGCATCGGGCGGCAGGACGCGGCCGGGCTCACCGAGATCTCCGCGCCGCCGCGGCGCGGCGGCGACGGCCGCGACTCCCTCCAGCTGCGCCTGCCGCCCGGGCGCCACCACCTGCTTGCTCTGACCTGGGGGGCCAGCGCGATCGTGGTGGGCAATTCCGCGGAGGTCAGCCTCGTCGGGCCCGTCCGCGACCTGTCCGCCACCCGGATGCACGACGCGGTCCAGCTGGCCTGGGTGTGGCCCCGCGACGCCACCGACGTGGTGATCCGCTGGCCCGGTGGTGAGCGCCGCTGCTCCCGGCGCGTCTACGACGACGAGGGCGGCGTCACGATCACCGTCGGGCCGGCCGAGACGTGCATCGAGGTCCGCGCGGTCTACCCGCATCCCAGCGGGCGGCTCACCGCACCGGCCGCCCTGGTCCGCGTGCCCGGGCGGGGCGTCGCGGTCAGCTACCGGATCCGCCGCGCGGGCCCGCTTCACCCACGGCAGCGGATCGTCGAGCTCACCCCCGAACGGCCCACCCACCTGCCCGCGCTCGTGCTGGTGCGGACCACCGGCCCGTACGCCCCGGACGACCCGGCCGGCGGCGAGACGCTCGGGCGCATCGAGCCGCAGCCCATCGCGCCCGGCCGGCCGGTGACGATCACCGTGGAACTGCCCAAAGGGCCGGCCTGGCTGGCCTGCTTCGTCGACCCCGATGTCCCCGATGCGGACGCCCGGGCCTTCCTGCTCTTCCCCCCGCCCGCCGGGGAGATGAGGATCCGTTGAGATCGGCGCCCGGCTCGCGGCTGTACTGCCCGTACTGCTACGAGGACTTCGCTGAGCAGGAGATCCGGTTCCGGTGCACCGGCCGGATCAGCCGGGACGGCCGGCACTGCGACCCGGAGATCGACGAGGTGCTGCGCGGCCGCACCGGGTTCAGCGGCGCGCTGCCGCCGGTCTTCGCCGCCAACGGGCAGCTGACCTCGGCTCCCTGCCCACGGTGCGGGGCCGGGACCACGACCAGGGTCTGCCCCGCCTGCCACAGCCAGCTGCCCGTGCACTTCGGGAAGGTGCGCAGCCGCCTGATCGTGCTGGTCGGCGCGAAGGAGTCAGGCAAGACGGTCTTCATGACCGTGCTCGTCCATGAGCTGATGCACCAGCTCGGAGAGCAGCTCAAGGCGGCGGTGAGCGGCGCCGACGACAGCACCCGCCACCGGTTCGCCAGCGAGTACGAGAAACCGCTCTACCGCGAGTCGCAGCTGCTGGCCCCGACCACGACGGCGGGCATGCGCAACCGGGTGCCGTTGGTGTTCCGGTTCACCACCGGCGGCCACGGCCTGTTCGGCCTGGACGGCTGGCTGGGCCGGAGCTGGCCGGGCCGGGGCGGGCCACAGCACACGCTGCTGTCGTTCTTCGACCCGGCGGGCGAGGATCTGCGGTCTCAGCAGTCCGTGGAACAGAACGTCAGGTATCTCGCCGCCGCCGACGGCGTCGTGCTGCTGCTGGACCCGCTCCAGATGCGCGGAGCGCGGCAGCTGGCCGCCCCCGGCAGCCGGCTGCCGACGCCCGGCACCACCGACGACGAGCCGGCCACCGTGCTGGAAAACATCACCGATCTCATCCTGGCCACCGGGGGGAGAAAGCCGAACGAGCTGATCAGCAAGCCCCTCGCCATCGTGTTCTCCAAGATGGACGTGCTGCGGCACGACCTCAGGGATACCAGCCCGCTGCGGCGGCCCGCGGTCCAGGCGCCGTACTTCGACGAGCGGGACAGCCAGGAGGTACACACCGAGATCCAGCGGCTGCTGGCCCGGTGGGAGGGGTCCCGGATCGACCAGATCGCCCAGCTGCACTACCGCAACTACCGCTATTTCGGGGTGTCCGCGCTCGGGGAGACGCCCACGCCGGACAACCGGGTGTCGGCCCGCGGCATCCGGCCCTACCGGGTCGCCGACCCGTTCATGTGGACCCTGGCGCAGCTGGGCGCCATTCCGGTGAAGCGGGGCTGACGTGGCGTTCCAGCAGCTCTACTACACCTCCTGCGAAAACGGCCTGGGCGGGTACGGCGGGTATCAGTTCAACGCCATCACGCCCGGCGTCTCGGCGGCCGTCATGCGCGAGGTGGAGGACCGTACCGTCTACGAGCCGCCGGGCTGGCTGCTGACCGACCCCTGCCCGGACGAGCCGGAGGCGTACCCGGTCGCGTTCTCGTACGGAACGAGCGAGGCGACCGGCGCGGCCATCACCGCGCAGGTGGTGTTCAGCGGGACCGACTACTCCGGCCGCCCGGGCAACTATTTCGCGCATGCCCTCGTCACCGGGACGCCGGAGCAGGACTTCGGCGCGCTGCTGCCGGTGGAGCTGTGGGGCGCCGAGCTGTGGCACACCAGCCCGGTGGACGGCACCGAGCTGCCGGAGCTGCCCGGTCCGCCGCTGCCCGGCGCCGTCGACCGCCCCGGCGTCCAGGCGTTCCTCGACGCCCGGGGGGCTGACGGCGTCCTCCCCGGGCTGCTGACGGCGGTCGGCCGGGCGATGGCCGGGGACCGGCCGGTCCTGGTGGTGAGCCACGACGTCAGCGAGAACATCTGGTGGATCGCCGCCATCTCCTATCTCCTGGGCGAGCACCTCGGGCACCGGATGACGTTCACCACCTACAGCCACCGGCCCGGTTACTCCCGGTACCACCTGACCGGCATCCTGCCCGAGACGCTGCCGCCCAGCGCCGGCTCGAGCTTCCAGCTGTTCGATCTGACCGCGTCCGATCTGACCGCGTCCGATCCGGCCGTGCTCGATCCGGCCGTGCCCGATCCGGCCGTGCCCGATCCGGCCGTG
Source organism: Streptosporangiaceae bacterium (assembly GCA_035473755.1). Lineage (GTDB taxonomy): Bacteria > Actinomycetota > Actinomycetes > Streptosporangiales > Streptosporangiaceae > UBA9676. Next base: position 15,265 of record DATINY010000380.1, on the reverse strand, counting down.
CTCGATCCGGCCGCCGGGGCGGCGCCGGGCGGCGGCGTCCACCCGCTGGCCGCGATCCTCGCCGGCACCGGCGTGATGGCCGCGCCCGGGTTGTGGCAGCAGGCGATGGTGTTCGCCTCGGGGGCGGAGGAGAGCCTCGACGACTGGCTCGCGCCCGTCGCGGCGGCGGCCGGCCTGCTCGGCCGGGAGCTCTCCCCCGCCGAGACGGACGCGGTCGCCGGATGGCTGCTCGGCGCGGCCGGCTGGATGCCGGCCCAGCTCGCCGACGTGGTCCTCGGCGTGGCCCTGGCCCAGCCGGACGGGACGCTCGCCGACCAGCGGCTGCTCGACCTGCTCGACCTGGCCTGGCGGCTGCCCGCCCCGGCCCGGGTGGAGCGGCTGGAGCTCCTGCTGGCCGGGCGGGCGGTCACCCATCTCGCCCGCGGTGAGGCCGCCGTGCCGGTCCGGCTCACCAGCGCGGCCGCGGACGCCGCGCGGGTCCAGGCGGCCCAGATCCTGGCGGCGGCCACGCCAGCGACGGCGCTGGCGGTGCTCGAGTGGGCCGCGGCCTCGGAGGTGGCGCTCCCCGAAGCCGAGCTCGAACGGTACGGGCGGACGCGCCTCGACCTCGGCACGCCGGAGCCCGAGCTGACGGGGATCGTGAGCCGGAGCCCGGCCGCTCTGCGCGGGCTGATCGACCGGCTGGCCGGTGAGCCACCGGAGGTGGCCGAAGCGCTGCTGGCCGGCCCGGCCGGTGACCACATCCGGCGGAGCGACCTGGCCGACTACCCGGTACTGACCGAGCTGTGGCTGCTCGAGTCCGCGGCCCGCGGCGGCCTGGCGCCGCTGGATGCCTTCGATGAGATCGCCGACGTCCGGGCCCGGGCGCAGCGCTCGCCGCGCGTCGATGCGGCACTGCTGGGCCGGCTGTGGCCGGACGGCTGCCCGCCGGAGCAGATCGCCGAGCTGCTGGGCGCCGTGACCGGGGAGGAGCCCGCGCCGGGCGTGCTGGACTGGCTCGTCACCGAGATCGGCACCGTCGCCCGCGGCGCGATGAACGATGGCTCGCTGCGGCTGGCCCAGGCGCTGGCCGGCCATCCGGTGCTGGGGATGCTGCCGGAAGGGGACGCGCGGATCATGCGGAACGCAGCCCGGGTGGAACCGCTGCTGCGACGGGCCCGCTCGGCCGGACCGGAGGGCGACGTAGCCGTCTTCGCCGAGCTGTTCGCCGCGTACCTGGACGTGGACGACGACACCCGGAGCCTCCTGGACCAGTACCTGCCCCCGCTGCTCAGCGAGGCCGATCCGCTCGGCGGGGCGCTGGCCGGCTGCCCCGACGGCCTGGCGGCGGCCTTCTGCCGCGAGCTCGGGGCCAGGCTGGGGCCGCCGGCCGACGTCGCGCTGGCCCGCCGGGTCTTCGTGGCGATGACCGACCCGGATGTGCTCGACGAGCCCGCGCTCACCGACCGGCTGCCGGCGGCCTTCGAGCGGGTACGCGGGTGGCGCCGCCGCGATCTCGGCGCCCTGGCCCGCGCGCTGGCGGACGACGAGGAGCTGGCGCGGCTGTTCCAGGCCTGGCGGGACGAGGAGCGCGGCGGCCTGGCCCGCAGGTTGTTCGGCGGGGGCCCGGGGCGCCGGGCATCCACGGCCGGCCCGGGGCAGGGGGAGGCCTGACCCATGTGGCTGGCCGGCGTCCTGTTCGCCTTCTTCTACGTGATCTATCTGGCCATCGTGGTGCCGGCCGCCGCGCTGGCCGCCGCCGCCGTGTACGGCCTCGGGGTGCCGGTCAGGTACTTCATGGCCCTGGGCCGGGTGCTGATCGCCAGGCCGGCCGGGCTGCCTGCCCCCCGGCGCCGGCCGCGGCTGCCCGCGGACGCCGACCCCGCGGTGCTCCAGTATTTCTACGGCCCCGCCACCGCCGACGCCGACCAGGCGCTACGGGCCGCCTGCGACGACTGCCGGGGGTTCTGGGACGCCGGCGCCAGCCGGATCCGGTCGTATTTCCGCAGCGACAAGCCCTGGATCACCCGGCCGCTCGGCGTCGGCGGCGCGGCCGGGATGGCCGTGGGCACCGCGGCCGGGGCGGCCGCCGCGGCCGGCTGCGCCCTCATCCAGCTGGTGGCCGTCGGCGTCTCGGCCGCGCTGGTGCGAGCCGCCGGGGCCGTGCTGCGCGGCACCGACTCAGCCTTTCTCCGGGTCAAGAACATCCGGATGGTCTGCCCGGCCTGCTCCGAGCGGGTGCCCTATCCCGGGTACGTGTGCCCGGGCAGCGGCTGCGCACGCCGTCACCGCGACGTGCGGCCGGGCCGGTTCGGCATCATGCGGCGCCGCTGCCAGTGCGGCACGCGGATGAATACCCTGCTGCTGTTCGGCTCGTCGCGGATGGCCGCCTTCTGCCCGTACTGCGGCCACCCGCTGGAGCATCGCCCGGGCGAGGCGCCGGAGACCGTCCTGCCGTTCTTCGGTGCCACCGGTGCCGGCAAGACCCGGCTGCTGTTCAGTATCGTCACCCAGCTCCAGGTGTGGACCAGAGAGGGGCAGCTCACCGCCGAGTTCGCCGACTCCGTCACCACCCGCGAGCTCGACGCCGCCGAGCACATCCTGCGCTCCGGCAGCGCGACCGCCAAGACCCCGGTCTTGCTCCCCCGCGCACATGTCATCCGCGTCAGATCGGGGAAGGGGACCCGGATCCTGCACATGTTCGACGCGGCGGGTGAGCGTTTCTATCATTCGGACCGCACCCAGGAGCTGGGGTATCTCGGCCAGGCACGGACGTTCATCCTCGTCATCGACCCGCTGTCGGTCGAGGCGTTCTGGGCCCGCCTGCCACCCGGCCGGCGGGCGGAGCTAGGCCCGGCCAGGTCGACCGCCCCCTCGCCCGAGCTGGCCTACCAGCAGACACACCAGGAGATCGAGGCGATGGGCGTGCCGCTGCGGAAGGCGCGGCTGGCCGTGGTCTTCAGCCGGGCCGACCTGATCGGCACCCCGGAGGGTGACGTTGAACAATGGGCCCGCTGTGAACTCGGGCTCGGCAACCTGATCCGTTCGGCGCATCACAGCTTCAAAGAGACCTGCTTCTTCCACACGGCCGCGGTGATGACCGCGGCCGGGGTCATGGACGAATCCGTCGCGGCGCTGATGCGCTGGGTCCTGGCCGGTGACGGCGTGGCCCTGCCCGGAGGCGGGTCATGACCGGCCCGGTCGAGGAGCGTGCCTACCGGTGGCCGCGCTGGTTCGTCTTCGCCGTCACGCTGGCCGTGATCATCATGCTGTCTGTTCTGTGGCTCGTGGTCTGAGCGGCGCCGGCCGGCCACGGATATCGTCGGTGGGTGATCGACCTTGACCGCGGCTGGCGTACCGAAAGGCTCGACCTGGAGCCGCTGGCCGTGGCCCACGCAGCCGAACTGGCGCCGCTGCTGGACGACCCCCGGCTGCATGAGTTCACCGGCGGCGAGCCGATGAGCGCGGCCGTCCTGGCCGACCGCTACCAGCGGCTGGAGCAGCGCCGCTCGCCCGGGGGCGACCAGCGATGGGGCAACTGGGTGATGCGCGTGCGCGCGACCGGCCGGGCGGTGGGGACGGTGCAGGCGACCCTGCCCGCGAACGGCCCGGCGGCCGGCCCGGCCGAGGTGGCCTGGGTGGTCGCCCGGGAGGCGCAGGGCCATGGCTATGCCAAGGAAGCGGCGCGCTGCCTCGTGGACCTGCTGCAGGCGGCCGGATGGACCGTCGTGGCCCACATCCATCCCGGCCATCTGGCATCCCAGGGCGTCGCCCGCGCCGCGGGACTGTCACCTACCGCGGACGTCCATGACGGCGAGGTGCGCTGGGCCGGCTCACCGGCCGCTGCACCGTAACCCGTTCCGGGCTCCTAGTGCGGCAGGCGGAGGTATTCCTCGGCCAGCCGCTTCGGCGCCCGGGCCAGCCATGCCTCGATGATCAGCTCCCCGAGCTCCGCCACCGCGATCCGGTCGAGGCGCACCAGGATGGCTGGGTACCCGTTGAAGTGCGGGGTGGTGAAGTAGACGTCCGGGTCGTCGGTCAGCAGGGCCTGCTTCACGCCCAGGTCAGCCACCCGGGCGGCCAGGATCGGCCCATCCGGGGCGGCGGGCCCCAGGGCCTCGAGGTCGCCCCGCCGGAGCGGCCGTTCCCAGATGAACCCCTTGTCCTTGACCCGCCAGGCCGGGACGCCGCGGGATGACTGTTCGGCCGTCCCGGGCAGTGCCAGCGCCATCCGGCGGACGTCGTTCCAGGTAGCCACGGCTACCACTCTCTCAGAGCCGGGGTCCGGCCGAGCTCTTGCCCTTGCCCGGGCGGCCGGACGCCTCAGCCGTCCCCCGCGCGACGGCCACCACGCCAAGCAGCGCCGCCAGCGGAACGGCCAGCGCGATGAAATCGGAGGTGGTGAAGTTGCCGAGGGCATCGAGGGCTCCGGCGAACCCGATGATCAGTACCGCGACCGCCACCAGCCCCCACCCCTGCAGGAACAGCCGCAGCGTGAACGGGGGCTCGGGATCGGTCACGTCCGCGACGGCGGTGACCGGCTTGGTCGCCCGGCGTTCCGCCATGCCCTCGCGCACCCGGACGATGATCGTCAAGTTGCCAGGCCGGTCGGCGATCAGGAGCAGCTCGTCGGGATGGGCCGGGTCGGGAGCCTGTGACACCGAGCCCCCGCCGACCGCCCACGACACCCCCTGGTTGGCGCCCGACGGCCGCAGGCGGTAACGGGCCTGCTCGCCGGTGACCACGGTTTCCGGCCCGTCGATGGCGACCGGCGGAGCCGCTACCGCGCCGGCCGCCGCCTCCTGGAGGGTGGCCCCGTGACCGCGGCCCCCGGCCACCGCACCGTTGGCCGCACCGTTCGCGGCGCCGTTCGCCGCCCCCGTCTCCCCGGTCACGATGAACTGGCGCCTGGCCAGCTGCTCGCTCAGCCGGATCTGGCGCGCGTTCACATCCCAGGCCATGGCGACGACAAGGCCGGCGAGCACCACCGCCCCGAGCCCGAGCAGGGTGGCGACCGCGGGGTGACTGGCACCGGCCGCTACGGCCGCCAGCATGTCTTCTCCCGTGCCATGACAGTATTCAAACATATAATCGAACCGCTGGAAACCCGGCCAAGCCTCCCCCATGCTCACCCGGCGCCCGGCCGGGGCCGGCCGGCTGTACGCTCGGCGGGGCGAGGGAGGCGCGGATGCCGGGTCAGGGCCAGGAGGCCGTTGTCGGCCTCGACAACGGCGGGCGGGCCATCAACGCGACCGTGCTCGATTCCGCCGGGCGGTTCCTGGTGGACCGGCTGGTCGAGACGCCCAGCCGGGTCGCTGAGGGACCGTTGGTGGCGATCGAGGCGCTCGCCGAGGCCCTCACGCACGTGCTCGGCCTGGCCCGGGTTCCGCGTGACTCGGTCCGGGCGGTAGGCCTGGACACGCCGGGGCCGGCCAGCGCGGACGGGGTCATCTCGTCGCGCGGCGCGGTGAACTTCGTCGATTCGGCCTGGCGCGGCTTCGACGTCCGCGCCGCCCTGGAGGCCCGGCTCACCCTGCCCGTGATCTACAACAATGACGCGAACGTCGCATCGCTGTATGCCCATCACGTCCACTTCGGGCCCGATGCCACACGGCGCTCGTCCGTTTCGCTGATAGTGGGGACCGGCCTCGGCGGCGGCGTGATCGAGGGCGGTCAGGTGGTGCGCGGCGCCGCCGGGATGGCCGGCGAGTTCGGGCACATACGGATCCCGATGGACGGGCTGCTGGCCGAGGGGCAGCCGGTGCCGTTGTGCAACTGCGGGCTGCCGGGGGACGGCGAGAGCGTCGCCTCCCTGACGGGCATTGAGAAGAACCTGCTGCCCTACTGGCTGAGCCGCTACCCCAGCCACGATCTCCACACCGCGGGCCCGGCGCGCCAGGCGGCGATGCTGGTGCGGGGGTATGCCTGCGCCGGGGACCCGATGGCCCTGGAGATCTTCCGGCAGCAGGCGATCGCGCTCGGCAGGCTCTTCACCGTCGCGGCGAACCTCACCGACCCGCACGCGTACTTCATCGGCGGCGGCGTCGTCGAGGCGGTGCCCAGCTTCCGCGACTGGTTCCTCGACACCGTCCGCGAGCACACCGACCTGCGGGCCGAGCAGCTTCCCCTGGTGACCTTCGCGGTGGTGCCGGATCTGGACATGGCGGGCGCCCGCGGCGCCGCCATCGCGGCCGGCGGCGCGCTGGGATGGGTACCCCCCGGGCTGCCCGGGCCCTGATCCGCGCCGGTTACGGGGTGGTGAGGGTCAGGTTGGAGAAGTAGGCCCGGTACCAGCCGCCCATGATGTGCCCCGGTCAGCTCCCGGGCGGCAGCCCGAAATGGGACAGGCAGGGCTCCAGGCCGTGGATCTGCACCGGGACCGTCCGCGCGGCCTGCCAGTCGGCACGCGTGAGGCGCAGCCGGCGCATCATGGCCGGGCGGCCGCGCACCATATGCCATTCGGTGCCGTCGTCGCGGTACCCGAGCTTGCGCGACACGGCCAGCGAGGCGGCATTGTCCTCGAACGCCGCGGACACCGCGTGCCGTGCCTTGAGCCCCTCGAACGCCAGATGCAGCACCGCCGCCCGCATCTGGGTCCCGATCCCCCGCCCCTGGTAGTGGCGGCCGAGCCATGAGCCCGTGCTCACCTCGCGCAGCACGGCGAAATCGCGGCCGCCGACGCCCTGCGAGCCGACCACCACGCCGTCGCGGATCACGACGAGCTCCAGCGTCCAGTCCGTGGGCTGCCAGGCGCCCCACCGGGCCCAGTGGTACTGCAGTGTGCTGCGGGCGCGCTCGTCCGGGGAGGTATCCGTCCAGGCGACCATGAACGGCTGCACCTTGGGGTCGTGCACGCCGAGGGCCGCCAGTTCGGCCAGCGCGCCGAGGTCGTCGGGGCTGGGCCAGCGCAGCTCGAGCCCCGGGGTCCGCAGCCTGAGGTCGGCCAGCGGCCATCGAGACAATGCCATGGCCGCGATTGTGCACCGCCTTGATACGGTTCGGCATCCCGATTTACGGCGGCGGCTAGCCGGGCCGGATGGTGACCCACTCGGTGACGAAGTGGTCGGCGCCCAGCCTGCAGCCCAGGCGCACCGGGCCGGGCGCGGGCGGCGGGAAGGTGAAGCAGCCGACCTCGTCGGCCTGGGCCGTCGCCTGCGGTCCTTCGGCGGTCACCAGCGTGACCTGGCCGGGCTGCGGGGGCGTCAGCTGGCCGACGATCCCTTCCGCGTCGATCTCGATTTCCACGCTCAGCCGCTCGCCGCGGAACGCGAATATGCGCTGCTCGCCCGGCCCGTCCCCGCGTACCAGTGCGCCCGCGGCCAGCACGTCGCTGGTGTCGAGGCTCAGCAGCTCAAGCTCGGCGTCCACCGTTCGCCAGGCGAATGCCGCCTGGGCCCCCCGGATGACGCTCTCGGCGACCGGCTCTTCCTGCAATGCGGCGCGTAGCTCCTGCAGCAGTTCGTCGTCAGTCCACTCCGGCGAGCACACGCGGCCCACCTCCTTTGCCTTTGTCGGCGGTAGGCGTCGCCAGATACGCCCGCATGGCACTGGTCTCCCGGAGCCGGTCGAGGCTTCGCCGGAGGGTGGGGCCGATGCTCCCGATGGGCATCCCCAGGAGCTCGCTGATCTCCTCATACGACTTCGGCGGGTCAGCGGCACGCAGCTTCAGGAGCGCCTGGTCCCGCTCGGGCAGGTCGGCGAGCCCGTCGCGCAGCGCCTGATGGAGCTCGGCCCGGAGTATGTCGGTGTCTGGGTCCACGGTTTCGCACAGCTGCAGGGCGCTATCGGTGTGCGGATCGACGGGCAGCACCCGCCGTCCCTGGCGCAGCTGGCGGATGCATTCGCGCTGGGTGGTGGTGGCCAGCCAGCCGGGCAGGGCGTCCGGCTCGCGCAGGTTCGCCAGGTTCTCGACGAGCCGCAGCCAGACGGTCTGGCTGACGTCCTTGGCGTCATCGGCCGTGAGCTGATAGGTCCTGGTCACGGCCATGACGAGGGGCGAGTAGCGGTGCACCAGCTCATTCCAGGCTGTCTCACTGCCGCTCGCGCTCGCCCGCACCAGCCGGCTGACTTCGGATGGGTCGACCACGTGCACCCTCCTCCCGCCGGACGGCGGGCGCGGCACGTGAGGATCCCGGCTCTGCCGTCTATACAGGCGGAGCGCGAATGCGCGGCGGTGATACACCGCCCGCCAAATTCGCCCTAGGCGGCGTACCCGGCCGCCTTCTCCACGGCCATCCGCACGATCACGCGGGCGGCGCCGGGCGCATCCTCGCCCGGGTCCTTGCCGTACTTCTCGGCGAGCTGAAGGTGGAGCCGCCGGCCGGGGTCGGCGATCATCGACGCCCGGCCGCGAAGCTCCACATAGTTCTCCGGGTCCGAGGAGTCGAGAATCGAGACGCTGATGCGCGGGTCGCGCAGCATGTTGCGGTGTTTCACGCGCCCCGCCACGGTCGAGAACAGCACGTCGCTGCCGTCGCGGCCGATCCACATCGCACTGGTCTGGGGGCTGCCGTCCGGATTGACCGTGGCCAGGACCGCGTAGTTTCTCCCGTCGAGCAGCCTGAGCGTCGCCTCACTGAGCGAGATAGCCATGGCTGGACGTTAGCAACCGCCGGTCACGCCTTCAGGTGCGCGTCGAAGAAGGCGATGATCCGGCGGCGGGCGTCTTGCGCGGAGGCCTCGTGGTACCCCACGCCGGGCGCGAGCCTCCCCAACACGGCGAACAGCAGCGGCATCTTGTCCCCCGCCCCGTCATGGTCGTTGATGAACCCGTGCCCGGCGCCGCCGTACTCCTTCACGTCGTGCTTGATCCCGGCCGTGGCGAGCGCCTGCTCGAGGCGTGCCGCCGCGCCGCGGAGCATCCGGTCCCGGCTCCCGTAGCTGCCGACGATGGGGCATGCGTCGCGGAGGAAACGGCTCGTGTACACCTCCTTGGCCGCCACTCCGTAGTTGACGCTCGAGGCCGCGAAACCGTGATCTGGCGCGAGCAGCAGCGCCAGCCCGCCGCCCATGCAGTAGCCGATCACGCCGATCGAGCCGGTACAGTCCTCCCGCTGCGCCAGCCAGCCGCGGGTGGCCTCGATGTCGTCGAACGTGGAGCCCGTTCGGGCGCGGGCATCCCGCATGACCGAGATCATGCACGAGAGTTTCGCGCGGCCACGGAACAGGTCGGGCGCCGCCGCCAGGTAGCCGTGGCCCGCGAGCCAGTCCGCCTGATTCCGCACGTCCTGGCTCATTCCCATGCCGTCGTGAATGACGACGACGCCGGGCCACGGTCCCGGCCCCCCGGGGGACGCAACGTAAAGGGGAAGCTCGGCCCTGGGCGCCGCGATCGTCAGGTCGGTCATCCAGACAGCATTCCATGTGATCACTCCCCGCGGCCGGGCGTAGGCTGGCCCGCCATGGGCGATGACCAGGTCCTGGTGGTGGTGTCAGCCGCGCAGCTGGCCACGGGGGCCGGTGGCCTGGCGCTGGCGCTGCGCCGCCGGCACGCCTTCGACCTCCCGTTCTGGCACGGGCAGGAATCGGCGGTCGGCCGCGATGCCCTGCTGATGGGAACGGCTCTGTCCGCGCCCGCGGTGATGCTCGGCACGCAGGCCGGTGCCATCACGGCCCTGCTGCGCGGGCCAAGTCCCGCGGCGCGGCGGCTGCTGGGCGGGCTGGGCGCCGCGATGGTGGCCGGGTACCTGGCCGAGCGGCTGGTGCGGCACCGGCTCGCCCCTGCCGGCTGGGACACGGCGGAATCACCCGTCATCGTCGCCGGGATCAGCCTCGCCGCAGCCATGGCCCTGATCGGCCTGCGCCCCGCCCGCCAGATCGGAGGCCAGCCGCGATGACCGCAGCCCTGCCGGCCTTCGCCCTGGCCTCGACCCTGCTGATTCTGGCGCCGGGCCCGGACAGCCTGCTGGTCCTGCGCAACACGCTGCGCCACGGCCGCCGGGCGGGATGGATCACCGCCACCGGCACCATGTCCGGGCTGCTGGCCTGGGCGGTGGCCGCCGCGTTCGGGCTGTCGGCCCTGCTGCAGGTGAGCCACCTGGGCTACGACGCCGTCCGGCTGGCCGGCGCGTGCTACCTGCTCTGGCTGGGGGTGAGCAGCCTCTGGCCGGCCCGCGGCCCGCACGCCGGCCCGCAGGCCGACCCGGCCGCCGGGTGCGCGGGCCCGGCCCGCCCCGCGCCGGGAGCGGCCGGGTGGCGGCGCGTGTACCTCAACGGGCTGCTGTCCAACCTGCTCAACCCGAAGATCGGTGTGTTCTTCATCGCGTTCCTGCCCGGCTTCATCCCCGCCGGGTCACCGGCGCCGCTGTTCCCCCTCGCACTCGGGTTGTGGTTCATCGCCGAGACCGGCGCCTGGCTCGCCACCCTGGCGTGGATGGCCGCCCGCGGCGCCGGCTGGCTGCGCCGGTCCACCGTGCAGCGATGGCTCGAACGGGTCACCGGCGTCGCGCTCATCGGCTTCGGCCTGCGGCTGGCCGCCCAGGCCCGCTGATACCGCCCGGGCGCGCCGCGGGCTCTGAGCTGGTCAGAGCGTGCTGCCGGCCGTGTTCAGCAGCTAACCGCCGGGGCGGCTAGTGCTCCTGCCAGGCCGGCTGCCGCCCCGCACCGGCCCCGGCCGGCTCGCTGCGGGCGTAGCGCTCGGTGAACCGGCGGAGGATGGCGGGCGGGTGGGTGACGCTGCTGCGGCGTGCCTGCGCCTTGAGCTCGCCGGCCTGGTCGGGCTCGAAGTAGCCCGCGTTCTTGTAGACGTCGATGCGGGTGCACAGGCCGGCCGCATCCAGCTCGGGATGGAACTGGGTGGCGTAGACGTGGGAGCCGATCCGGAACGCCTGCACGGGGCAGGCGGGGGAGGTGGCGAGCAGGACGGCGTGGCGCGGCAGCCGGCTGATCGCCTCTTTGTGGCCGACGAACGCGTCAAAGGTGGAGGGCAGCCCGCGCAGCAGCGGATCGCGCCGGCCTTCCCGGGTGAGCGTCACCGGGACGGCACCGATCGGCTCGGCGTACCGCCGGTCGACCACCGCGCCCTGGTGGCTGCCGAGCGTACCGATGCCGTAGCAGGCCCCGAGGAACGGGAAGTCCGCACCGATCACCTTTTCGAGCAGCCCGCGCAGGTCGGCCTCGACCCGCTGCTGCACCGGCGATTTCGACTCCTCCGGGTCGCTGGAGTTGAACGGGCCGCCGCCGAGCAGGATCCCCGACCAGTCCTGCAGATCCACGTTCCCGAGCGCTCGCTGCTCCAGCCGCCACCGGCGCAGGCCGGGCTCACGCAGCCCGGCGAACGCCAGGAACGACTCGTATTCGTTGTCCGCGGCGGCATCCTCGGCCCGGATGGCCAGCAGCAGGAACGGCTTCACGAGATCACCCTAGTTAGCTCAGGCCCGCGGCGCCGGGCTTCTGCGCTCGTGCCTGCTGGCGTAGGACGTGTTTCTGGATCTTGCCGGTGGACGTCTTCGGCAGCTCGGCGACCAGAGTCACCTCCCGCGGTGCCTTGAAGTGGGCGAGCTGGGCGCGGACGTGCCCGATGAGCTCGTCCGGGGTGGTGTGGCCACCGGGGCGCAGGGTCACGAACGCCACCGCCGCCTCGCCCCACTTCTCGTCGGGCCGCCCGACCACGGCCGACTCCAGCACCGCGGGATGGCTGTCCAGCACCCGCTCCACCTCCACCGAGGCGATGTTCTCCCCGCCGGAGATGATGATGTCCTTGGCGCGGTCGCGGATCTCGGCGTAGCCGTCGGGGTGCATCACCGCCAGGTCGCCGGTGCGGAACCAGCCACCCAGGTCCGCCGCGGCGGTCGCCTCCTCGTCCCGGTAGTAGCCGAGCATCACGTCGTTGCCCCGGCAGACGAGCTCGCCGATGGTGGCGCCATCGGCGGGCACATCCCGGCCGTCCGGGCCGACCACCCGGAGCCGCTCGGCGATGACGTTGCCGACCCCCTGCCGCGCCTGCAGCTCCGCCTGCTCCGCTGGCGGCTTCGCGTTCCAGTCCGGATGCCAGTCGTTGATGGCCACCGGCCCGTAGGTCTCGGTGAGGCCATACAGGTGCGTCACCTGCAGCCCGGCCCCGGCCATCCGGGCGATCAGCGTCGGGGACGGGGGCGCCCCGCCGGTCTGCACCTGGACCGGCGGGGCCAGCGGCGGCCCCTCCGCCTCCGGCGCGTTGACGATCATGGTGAGCACGGTGGGGGCGGCGCTGAAGTGGGTGACCCCCTGGGTGCGGAGCAGCTGCCAGATCCGGGCGGGATCGATGGCGGGCAGGCACAGGTGGGTGGCGCCGGCCGCGGTCGCCGCCCAGGTGAAGCACCAGCCATCGCAGTGGAACATGGGCAGCGTCCACAGGTAGACGCTGTCGGCCGCGAGGCGGGCATGGAACGCGGCCGCGAGCGCCTGCAGGTAGGCGCCGCGGTGGTGATACATGACGCCCTTGGGCCTGCCGGTGGTGCCGCTGGTGTAACTGATGGCCAGCAGCCCGCGCTCGTCCTCGCAGGGGACGGCGGCCGGGCGGGCCGATGCCAGGAGTGCCTCGTATTCGTCCGGCTCGCCGCCGGCGATGACGGGCCTGGCCCCGGCGGCCGCCGCGACGTCGGTGGCCACATCGGCCAGCTCGGCGGTGGCGACGAGGATCTCGGCGCCGCTGTGGCGGACGATGTAGGTCAGCTCATCCCGCGACAGCCGGATGTTGAGAGGAACGAGCACCCCTCCGGCCAGCGGCACGCCGTTGTGCAGCTCCAGCATGGTGTGGCTGTTCACGCACAGCGCGGCGACCCGGCCGCCCGGCGGCACGCCGAGCCCCAGCAGGGCGCCCGCGAGGCGGTGCGCGCGGTCCGCGAACTCGGCGTAGGTGAAGCTCCGTTCCCCGTCGACGACCGCGGTCCGGTCCCGGAAGACCCACGCCGCCCGGTCCAGGTAGGCGGACGGGGTGAGTGGGGTGAACGTGAACCCGGCCATCTGACTCAGCCTCCGCCCCGGGCCCGCGGCCCGCTGGGATTCCCCCACCAGCACCGAGTATCACACCGCACCGGGCCGGGCCGCGGACCGCCGGGCCCTGGGCCGCCCGGGCCGCCCCGGGCGGCATCAGCGGACGGCACTTGACTCTCCCGCAACGGGAGACCCGAGGGTCGGTGCATGACCCTGCACCCCTATATCGGCAGCCAGAACAGCCGTGAGCGGCAGCGCGAGATGATGGCCCAGGCGGAGCGGCGGCGCCTGGAGCGCCAGCTCCGCGACCTGGCCCGGGCATCGCGGCGCGCGGAGGCAGGCGGGCGCACCCGGCGCCGGGCCCGGCGCACGGTCGCCCCCTGACCCGGCTGCACCGATGACGAGTCCCGTTACGTGACCGAGGTCTGCTGGCCGGTCTCCGGGACCATGCCCCCGCCCTGACCGGCCGGGTTCACCCGGTCCGGTGGCCCGCTATCTGCTCCTGGTCAGGTCGGGAATCGTCGTCTGCAGCTCGGTGGCGAGCTTGCGCTCCAGCGCCGGCATCTGCTTCATGACCCCCTGGGCGATGGTCAGGGCTCCCTGCCCCTGCGACGTGCCCGCGCTGCCGGCGGCGCCCTCGATCTGCTGCAGGACCGCATGCCAGTACCCCTTGGGGTCCGCGCAGCTGGGGATGGGATAGTGCTCCAGGGCCTGGGCCGCCGTCCCGGCGCGATTGAGGGCGGCGCTGGCGGTGGCGACGTCGGATGCCGCACTGGCGGCGGCGAGGCCGTTCAGCGCCGCGGTCAGGTTATCCCCCGCTGCGTGCGCCGGCCCGGAGGCCCACAGGCGGTACTGCAGCAGGCACCCCGGCGACGCCGCGGACGCCACCGGGCCCGCGCTCGCCCCCGCCGAAGCCGTGGGGCTCTTGCTCGGCCCGGCCGGTGCCGCGGAGCCCCCGCCCGATCCGCAGGCCGTCAGGGCGAGCCCGGCGGTGAGCACAGCGCTGGCCACGATGAACTTGCCTGGCATCGGCGGGGTCCTTCCAGGGGTGCTCATACGAACAGCCACGCGGCAGCGCGTGCCGGGCCGTTCGGCGGCCTACTGTACCGTTCGCCGGCCCGCCAGGCTGGCCGTTCGGAAGGCCCGGCCGACGCCGACGCCGGGGCGCACCGGGCGGCTGGCCCGCCCGAGCGATTCCCACTGACGGGCGCTGGTGACGTTACCGCCTGACGACACCCCGCCCGCGATTGCATGCTGGCCGCGGTGACGGGCGGGATGCGCCAGGCCGGAGATCGTCGGCTCCGGCTCCTACGATGAATCGGTGACCCCTGAGCGCCTCCTGGCCTGGCGGCTGGCCAACCAGCACCTCGCCGCCACCAGCACCGCGGACCCGGCCGAGATGGTGGCGCACTTCGGTGCGGTTCAGGCCCAGGAGTACGGCCAGGCGCTGTGGGCGGTCGGCCTGCGAACCACCCGGGCCACCGTGGGCACCGTCGAAGCCGCCGTCGAGAGCGGCGAGATCCTGCGGACCTGGCCGATGCGGGGCACGATTCACTTCATGGCGGCGGGTGACGCCCGCTGGATGGTTGAGCTGCTGGCCGGGCGCCGGATCAGGCAGATGACCGGCGTCTACCGCAAGATCGGCCTGACCGACGAGGTCCTGCGGCGCTCCGGCGAGATCGTCGCCGAGGCCCTGTGCGGCGGCCGCCGGGTCCGCCGTAAGGACCTGTATTCCCTGCTCACCGGCCGTGGCGTCGACTGTTCCGCGTCGCCGCGTGGCAGCCGCGGCGGCCACATCCTCGGCTACCTGTCGATGGCCGGCCTGATCTGCCTCGGCCCCCTGGACGGCAGGCAGCAAACGTTCGTGCTGCTGGATGAGTGGGCACCGGATGCGCGCACCCCGGCGGACCCGATGGCCGAGCTGGCGGCCCGCTACTTCACCAGCCACGGCCCGGCGACCGTCAAGGACTTCAGGTGGTGGTCGGGCCTGAACCTGGCCGAGATCCGGGAGGCGATCGAGCGGGCCGGGCCGGCGCTCACCGCCACGGAACTGGACGGCACGGCGTACTGGCACGGCGCCGGCCGCAGCCCCGGCGCAGTCCCGGGCGGCGTCCACCTGCTGCCGGCCTTCGACGAGTACACGGTCGCGTACTCCGATCGCGCCGTCCTCACGGATGGCCGCCCGTCCCCGCACGGCGACCTGCTCAACCCCGTCATGGTGCTGGACGGCCTAGCCGTGGGCCTGTGGAAACGGAGCCTCGGCGGGGGAACCGTGACGATTCAGCTGGCGCCGTTCAGGACCATCTCCACCCGCGATCGCGAGCGCTTCCGGCAGGCGGCGGAGCGCTACGCGGAATTTCTCGGCCTGCCCGCC
>DATINY010000379.1:0-18497 GCA_035473755.1 Streptosporangiaceae bacterium | reverse complement strand
TGGGCCGGAAATACCCGGGGAATGAGCGGAAACACCTGTGGCGGGGAAACGCCCCAGATGGCCGGATGTGAAGAAGCCGCAGGTGAGGGCGACCACAAAATGTCGCCCAGAGTTCTTCAACACATAACTGCGTCATGTCCTGTTGCGGCATCTTGTGGTTCACGTTGTGAGCGTGCGAGTAGCGATCATTGCCGAATCCTTCCCGCCTGATGTGAACGGTGTCGCGCATTGCGCGCTGCGGGTGGCCGAGCAGCTGGTGTTGCGCGGGCACCAGCCGATGGTCATCGCCCCGGCGCCGGCCCGGAACGCGCCCGGCGCGGCCGGGGGCGGCCCGTTCCCGTGGCCGGTGGTGCGGCTGCCCTCCGTGCCGCTGCCCCGTTACCGCAGCTTCCGGATCGGCCTGCCGATCCGGCACCTGAACACCGCGCTGACCGGCCACCGCGCCGAGCTGGTCCACCTCGCGAGCCCCTTTGTCCTCGGCTCGTCCGCCGTCGCCGCGGCCGGCCGGGAACGCCTGCCCACGGTGGCCGTCTACCAGACCGACGTTCCCGCCTACGCCCGCGTCTACCGGGCCGGCCGGCTGGGCGAGGCCGCCGCGTGGCGGTGGCTGCGCCGCATCCACAACGCCGCCGACCGCACCCTCGCCCCGTCCGCGGCCAGCGCCGCGAGCCTGCGCGAGCACGGCGTGCAGCGGGTGTGGCTGTGGGGCCGGGGGGTGGACACCGAGCGGTTCGACCCGGCCCGGCGCAGCCCGCGGCTGCGGCACGAGCTGGCCCCGGGCGGCGAGCTCATCGTGGGGTACATCGGCCGGCTCGCCCCGGAGAAGCGGGTCGACCTGCTCGGGCAGGTCGCCGGGCTGCCCGGGGTACGGCTGGTCATCGTCGGGGACGGGCCGGCCGCAGCCGCCCTGCGCCGGGCCCTGCCCGGGGCCGTGTTCCTCGGGGCCCGGCACGGCACCGAACTGGCCACGATCTACGCCAGCCTGGACGTGTTCGTGCACAGCGGGGCATGCGAGACGTTCGGCCAGACGCTGCAGGAGGCCGCCGCCAGCGGGCTCCCGGTGGTGGCGCCGGCCGTGGGCGGCCCGCTGGACCTGGTCGATCACGGCCTCACCGGCTACCTGGTGGCACCCGGCGACCCGGGGGCGCTCGCCGCCGCGGTGGCGCGGCTCACCGGCGACCCGCGGCTGCGCCTCGCGATGGGGCGGGCGGGGCGGGAGAAGATGATGGGCCGCAGCTGGCGGGCGCTGGGCGACCAGCTGATCGGCCACTACTCCGCGGTGCTGGGCAGTCCCTGGCGAGCCTTCCCGCCCGGCCTCCCGGCGCGGCCCCGGGCGGAGCTGGGGGCCGGGGTCCCGCGATGAGGATCGTCCGGCTGGCCAACTTCATCACCCCCTACTCGGGTGGCCTGCGCACGGCGCTGCAGGAACTCGGCGCCGGCTACGCCGCGGCCGGGCACGAGCCGGTGCTGGTCATGCCGGGGGCCGCCGACGACGACGAGCAGACCCCGCAGGGCCGGGTGATCACGCTGCGCGGGCCGGTGCTGCCCCTGTCGGGGGGCTACCGGCTGCTGCTGTCCAAACGGCGCGTCCGCGACCTGCTCGAATCGCTGCGGCCCGACCGGCTGGAGGTCTCCGACCGGACCACGCTGCGCTGGACCGGGCCGTGGGCGCGCCGGCACCACGTGCCCGCGGTGATGGTCTCGCACGAGAGCGTGGCCGGCCTGCTGTCGCTGCCGGTGCGCAGCAAGTGGCACCAGCCGCCGGGGGTGCCGGACGTCGGCGCGGCCGGGCGCATGGTCCAGGGCATGGCGCGGGTGCTCGCCGACACCCTCAACGCCCGCACCGCCCAGGCCTACGCCCAGGTGGTGTGCACCACGCGGTGGGCGGCGGCCGAGTTCGAGCGGCTGGGCGTGCGCAACCTGCGGCACGTGCCGCTCGGGGTGGACCTGGAGCTGTTCAGCCCGCAGCGGCGCTGCCCGCAATTGCGGCGGCGCTACGCGGCGCCCGGCGAGGTGCTCATCGTCCACTGCGGGCGGCTGTCGGTGGAGAAGAAGCCACACCGGTCCATCGACGCGCTGGCCCGGCTGCGGGCGGCGGGCGTGCCCGCGGTGCTGGTGGTCGCGGGCGACGGGCCGCTGCGCCCAAGGCTGGAGCGCCAGGTGGCGGGCGCCGCGCTGCCCGTGGTGTTCACCGGCTTCATCGCGGGCCGCACGGCCGTCGCCAGCCTGCTGGCCACGGCCGACGTGGCGCTCGCCCCGGGGCCGGTGGAGACCTTTGGCCTGGCCGCACTGGAGGCCCTGGCGTGCGGCACGCCGGTGGTGGTGAGCGGCTCCGGCGCGCTGCCCGAGGTGATCGGCGGTGCCGGGGTGACGGTGACCGGTGAGGACTTCGCGGGCGGCGTGCTCAGCGTGCTGGAGTGGCCGGCCGCGCAGCGGCGGGCCGCGGCCCGTGCCCACGCCGAGCGGTTCGGCTGGCCGGCCGCGGTGAACGGCTTCCTGGCCGCACACGCCGTGGCCGCCCGGGTGGAGATGGCTGAGGAGACGGTGAGATGACGACATTCACGGCACTGGGCGACTCGATCACGCTGGGGCTCGGCGACCCGGCGCCGGGCGGGGGGTGGCGGGGCTGGGCCGTCTTCCTGGCGGAGGGCCTGCCCGGCGGGCAGCTGCACAACCTGGCCACCACCGGGGCGCAGGCGGCCGACGTGGAGCGCGGCCAGCTGCCGCGGGCGCTCGAGCTGCGCCCGGACGTGGCGAGCGTGGTGGTGGGGATCAACGACACCTTGCGGCGCGGCTTCGACCCGGCGCGCGTCCATGACGCGCTGGCGCACGTGATCGGCTCGCTGAGCGCGGCGGGCGCCGTGGTGCTCACCATGCGGCTTCCCGACCCGGGGCGGATGCTCGGCATGCCCACCGCGCTGGCCCGGCCGCTGGCCGGGCGCATTCGCGAGCTCAACCAGATCATGGACCAGCTGGCCGCACAGTTCGGCACGCTGCACTTCGACGCGGCCGAGGACAGCCAGGTCTACGCCCGCTGCATGTGGAGCGTGGACCGGCTGCATCCCAGCGAGCGCGGGCACCGGCACATCGCCTGCCGTTTCCACGACCAGCTCGCCGCGCACGGCCACCCGGTCGGGCCCCGCCCGGGCACCGAGCCGACCAGCCCGGCGCCGACCCGCCGCGACGAGCTCACGTGGATGGCGACCAAGGGCACGAAATGGGTGCTGCGCCGGTGCACGGACCTGCTTCCCTACCTGGTGGCGATGGCGGTGCGGGACTGCTTCCGGGTCCGGCGGCCGGAGCCGGAAGCGCCGGCCGCGGTGGGGGTGCCCGAGACCAGGTGACGCCGGCCATCGGCCGGGCCTGAACCGGCCACCGGCGGGGAACACTCTGATCCACACCAGCCGCCAGCGGCGAGGGACCGGCGGAGACTGCAACCCGACTGCAAGCCTGCCCGGGCACGATGGCCGTGACCGGACCCGAGGGAGGCGACGATGGTGAGCACACCTGTGATCGACAAGTTCCTGCAGGCGATTGAGAGCGCGGCGATCCCCGCCTGCGACGTGTGGAGCACAGACGCCACGCTCGATGCGACCGTGCCCAACTGGCGGCTGCACGCGGCGGGCCCGGACGCGATCCGCGCGGAGTACGCGCGGTGGTTCGCTGACCCCGCCCGCTTCGACGAGCTGCACCACTACCCGGTCAGCGGCGGGGCGAGCGACGTAATCGAGTACACGCTCAGCTGGTCCGAGAACGGGGTGCCGCACGCGGCCCATCACCTGCATCTGCTCACGGTGCGCGATGGCCTCATCGTCGCCGACACGGTCTTCTGCGGCGGCCGCTGGCCGGCCTCGCTGCTGGCCGACATGGAGGCCGCCGATGCCTGACCCGCAGCCGGCGGGCGCGCCGCGGCGCTACCGCGACATGGCCGAGCTGCTCGCAGGCGCGACCGAGCGGACCGTGCTCGCCGGGGTACCCGGCAAGTCCGGCGCCAGGCTCGAGCGGGTCGTGATCGGCGCGCAGCCCTATGTGCTCAAGCACATCGACCTCGCTGAGGACTGGACCATGCGCGCATCCGGCTGCCTGCGGGGCGCGTCGCTCACGCTGTGGGAGCGGGGCATCCTCGCCCGTTTGCCGGATTGTTTCAACCAGCCCATCGTGGGGGCCGCCCCGGTGGAGCCCGGGGGCCCGGCTCCTTCCGGGGGCTGTGACCTGCTCATGCACGACGTGAGTCCCTGGCTCGTGCCGGTCACCGATGCGCCGATCACCACCGCCCAGCACCTACGCTTCCTGCGGCACATGGCCGCTCTGCACGCGTCGTTCTGGGACTGCGGCAGCGAACTCGATGTCGTCCCCGAGATGCACCGCTACCTGGAGCTTTCCCCCTGGATGGCGGAGGCGGAGGCCGCCGCAGGCTCACCACACCTGGTGCCGCAGCTCGTTGCCAAGGGCTGGCCGCTGCTGGCAGAGGTGGCACCGGCTGCCGCGGCCGTGGTCACTCCGCTGGCGTACGACCCGGGCCCGCTGATGGACGCCCTGGCCACCACACCGCACACGTTCGTGCACAGCAACTGGAAACTCGACAACCTCGGCACCGACGACGCGGGGCGGACGGTGCTGCTCGACTGGGAAACGTCCGGGCACGGCGCACCGCTGTCCGACCTGGCCTGGTATCTCGCGATCAACTGCCGCCGCCTTCCCCAGTCGAAGGAGGCCTCGATCGGGGTCTACCGGGACGCACTGGAGGCCTGCGGTATCGACACACAGCCCTGGTGGGAGCGCCAGCTCGCGCTGTGCCTGCTGGGCGCGCTTGTCCAGTTCGGCTGGGAGAAGGCGCTCGGCGGCTACGACGACGAGCTCGCATGGTGGGAGACGCACGCGGTCAGCGCGGCGACGCTGCTCGGCTGACCGCCGACCTGCGGGCCGCCTACGACACCGCCGCCGACGAGTGGGCCGACGGCCCGGAGCACGTCTATGCGCGGCTGGCCCGGGAACTGGTCGCGTGCCCACCCGTGCCGCTCGTCGGCCGCCGGGTGCTCGACCTGGGCGCGGGCACCGGGGTGGCCGGCCGGGCCGCGCTGGCGGCCGGGGCGGAGCTGGTGGTGGCGGCGGACCCTGCCGTCGGCATGCTGCGCCGTGGCGGCGCGGCGCTGCACCCGGTGGCCGCCGACGCGGCCGCGCTGCCGTTCCGTGACGGCAGCTTCGACCTAGTCGTGGCCGCGTTCTGCCTCAGCCACCTGGGCAGCGTCCCTGCGGGCCTGCGCGAGGCACGGCGGGTGGGCCGGGCCATCGCCGCCAGCGCGTTCGCGCCGGGCTGGACCCACCCGGCCAAGGCAGCGGTCGATGAGGAGCTCCGCCGGTATGGCTACCGCCCCCCGGGGTGGTACGTGAGGCTCAAGCGGGACATCGAGCCACCGGCGGGTGACCCGGTTCTGCTTGCCCAGCAGGCAGCGGCGGCCGGCTTCCGGCGCGTGCGCCTGCGCACCACCGCCGTCCCGACCGGGCTGGCGACCCCGGCAGAGCTGGCGGCCTGGCGGCTGGGCATGGCCCACGTCTCGCCGTTCGTTGGCTCGCTGGGCGTGGCGCGCAGGGCGGCACTGCGGCGCGCAGCGGAACGCGTCGTCGCCGGCACCGGGCCCTTGGTGGTCTCCATGGTGGTGCTCACGGCCAGCTGAGCAGGCGCAGGATAAGCCGACAGCGGCCCGCCAGATCACGAGGCGCCGCTCCGCCGCCCGCCGCAGCCCGTCCGCGTAGCCACCGGCGTGGCGGGCGAGCTGGTCGGCGCGATCCGCGGCCCGGTCCAGCCATGCGGGATTGGCGAAATCCGCGGCCAGGTCACCGGTCCACCACCACGCCTCGATGGCCACCGAAGCATCGAGCAGGTCCAGATCCGCCGCGACGCTGCCAGCGTCCACCGGCTGGCCCAGGGCCAGGCTCGCCCGGTGCCGCAGCAGGCGGGCGACGCTCGCGTAGCGCGGGACGCCGAGCGCTGCCGCTCGTGACTCCAGTTCACTGGCATCAGCCAGCGCTTGCTCCGCTTCTCCTCGGAGCAACGCCAGGCGCCCGGCGATGAGACGGTATTTCATTTCCAGCCGCCACCCGAAAACCAGGTCGCCGCGCAGCAGCGGCAGCACCTGCGCCAGCCGCGACCGCGCACCGTCCACATCACCAGCGTCCACGCACCACTCGGCGATGTCCTCCAGAGCGGCGATGCGGAGCTCCACGCCCCCATGATGCGGCGCCAGTTCCAGCGCCGCGCAATGCTGGTCGAGCGCTTCCTGCCCGGCGCCCAGGTTGCGTAGCACCCAGCCAGCGAAGTTCACCGCCCGGCCGGCGAAGCGCGGTACCTGGCGGCGTTCCACTTCAACGGTGTAACGGGCGAACGCGGCGAGCGCGAGTGCCGGAGCACCTGCCAGCGCGTGCGCGTGCCCGGTGAACAGGAGCGAGTGCAGAGTGGCCGAGGTGTGCTCCACACTCACCTGCCCACGGGCCGCCGGGCGCAGCAGTGACAGTGCCTCACCGACCCTGCTCTGGTGGGCCCTGAGCACCCCCAGCCAGGCGGCCGTGCTGACCCGGTCCGTGCCCTCGGCGAGCGAGAACGCCTCACCGAGCAGCAGCTCCGCCTGGGCCAGGTCACCGGCGGCGTGGCGGGTACGGCCGCCTACCGCGAGGCAGCGTGCCCGGGTTGCCGTGTCGGCGGCGGCCAGCGCACCGTCTTGCGCGAACTGGGCGGCCTGTGCGAACTGCCGGCCGAAATAGGACGCCCACGCCCCCACCTCAAGGGCGGCCGGGCCAGCCGCCGCGGCAAGCTCAACGTCACTCAGGGCCTCGCGGTAGTGCCCGCGGCGGGTGCGGATCCGGGCCCGCGCCAGCCAGCTTCCGGGGTCGGGGTGCAGGCTCAGGGCATCGTCCAGCAGCGCCTCGGCGGCCGCATGGTCGAAGCGCTCGGCTGCCCGCGCCGCCGCGTCGGCCAGCGCCTGAGAGGCCAGCACGAGGTCACCGCCCAGGCGCGCGTGGTAAGCGACCGTCGCGGGGTCAATAGCCGGCCGCCGGGCCAGCACCCGGCCGGCCTGACGGTGCAGCAAGGCGGCCCGTCCCGCGGTGGCGCTCGCCGCCAGCGCCTCCCTGACCAGCTCATGCCGGAACCTGAACGTCCCGTCCTCCTCGACCAGGAACTGCTTGGCCGCGGCCCGCTCGGCATCATCGAGCAGCTCGACGGCGCCACGGCCGAGCACGGCCGCGAGCAGGTCGAGATCCAGCTCCGGGCCGATCACGGCCGCCGTTCGCAGCAGCACCCCGGCCGTGCCCAGCTCGGCGCACCGCGCGGAGACCGACTCGAGAAGCGACGCCGGCAGTTCCGTGCCTGCCGACTGCTGTGCCAGTTCGGTGAGGAACAGCGGGTGGCCCTTGGAACGCGCGTACAGCTCGTCGACGCGGGCAGGTCCTACCAGCTCGGTGGCCGCCTCCCGGCCGAGCACATCCAGATGGATGAACGCGGTGGCCGGCAAGGGCTCGCCCTCGCCATGCCGGACGGCCGCCACCACCGCCACCGCCACCTCCCCGCGCCGCACGAAGCGCAGCCAGTCCGTCAGGGCCGGCCCGGCCAGGTGCGCGTCGTCGATCACCACCATCACCGGGCCGCGCTCGCCGAGCCGGCCCAGGACCCGCGCCAGGGCCGCGTACAGCACCGCGGGGCCGAGCACGCTGTCCGCGAGCTCCGGAAGCGGCCGGGGACCGGGCGCGGCGCCGAGCAGGGGCCCGAGCATCGGCGCATCGGTGCCCATCAGGTCGGCGGTGACCTCGGGCCCCAGGCGCCGCAGCAGTGAGGTGAGCGCGCTGAGCAGCGCGTCAAGCGGCATCGCCCGGTCAAGCTGGCCACACGATGCCATCAGCACCGTGTCCCCGGCGGCGGCGCGCCGGCCGGCCCAGGTGCGCAGCAGGGCCGTCTTGCCGATGCCGGCCTCCCCGTCGACGACGGCGACCTCGACCGAGCCGCCGCGTGCGCGCGCCGCGATCACGTCGAGGTAGGCCAGCTCGTCATCCCGGCCGACCAGGCCCATCGCCGCGGAGGCGGGAAGCGGTGCGGGCATGGCGACCTCGCCCCGCAGGATGGCCGTGTAGAGCGCGGTCGTTTCCGCCGACGGGTCGGTTCCCAGTTCGTCGGCGAGCCGCTCCCGGGCGCTGGCATAGGCGGCAAGCGCCGCCGCGGCCTGGCCGCCCATGACGTAGGCGCGCAGGAGCATCCGCAGCGCGGCTTCCTCGTAGGGGTCGCGTTCCAGCGCCGTTGCCGCGGCGTCGGCGGCGGCGACCCAGTCGCCGGCCTCCAGCAGCGCCGTGGCCGCGGCCAGGCGGCTACGGCTGGCCAGCCGCTCCAGGCCGGCCTGCCTCAGCTGCGCCCATTCGCCCGGTACCGGCACGGACGTGGCGCCGCGGAGCAGTGAGAGTGCGACCCGGGCCGCGGCCGCGGCCCCGACCACGTTGCCCGCACCGCGGCGCCGTTCCACCTCGTCGGTGAGCATGGCCAGCTCGGCCGCGTCGAGCCAGTCGCAGCGGAGCAGGTAGCCGTGGTCGCGATGCTCGATCCGGTCGCGGCCGAGCACCGAGCGCAGCCGGCTCATCAGCACGGCCAGCTGATCATCCGGCCGGGCGGGCGGGGCGCCGGCCCACAGGGCGTCGATGAGCACGTCGGAGGGCACCACCTGGCCTTCGGCCAGGGCCAGCAGCTGCAGCGCCAGCCGTGCCTTCCGGCTGCCGATCGCCTGCGGCTCCACTCCATCCACGCCGAAATCGCCGAGCACCCGCACGGCCAGCGACTTCATGCAGGTATCCAACCCCGGCGCGGGGCCTGTATCCAACCCCGGCGCGGACGGTATTCAGCCCGGCGCGGACGGTATTCAGCCGCGGGCGCGGTGCCGGTACGGGGCCAGCAACTACGCCCGCACCTGACCGTGGGGCCGGTGGCGGCCGGCCGGTGGGAGCGGCCGCCGCCGCCCTTGCATCTCTATGACAAGCGTGTGCATAGTTGCGGATGACCCGGCTTATCCGGACCGGGGGCCACAGTGACCGCTGGCCGTGAGGCGGTTGGGATGAACGATTCTGAAGGCATCCGTGCGCTCCGACGGGAGTTAGGCCGCGCGCTGAAAGAGGCACGGGGAGCGGCGGGTTACTCGCAGGCCCAGCTGGCACGCAAGACGGGGTACGCGCGCAGCACCGTGTCCACGGTGGAAAGCGGGACGCAGAACGTCCCCCGGATCTTCTGGGAGCGCAGCGACGCCGCGCTGGGTGCCGGGGCCTCGCTCATTGCCCGCTATGACCGGCTCGCACAGGGACGGGTCGCCAGGTTCCCGCATGCGACTGCGGGTACCGGCGGGCACGAGGATGGGGAGGCCGGCCGGGGCCTGAATGCGGGCGTTGCGGCGGAGGCGGTTGCGGCCTACCGGCAGCAGGGCTGGCCGGTGGAGCACACGGGCGGGCGGGTCGAGCTGGTATGCGGGGACGGGGTCGAGGCGCTGGAGGTGCCGCGGCCCGCGGGCGTGGTGGCGGTCCACTGGTGGCTGCACACCGGGGGTGCACCGGATGAGATCCGGGGCCTGCCGACGCTGCCCGGCCCGCAGGATGCGCTGGCCGTCGTCGCCGCGGGAGACAGGTTCCTGTTCCTGGTCCAGCCCGGAGCGTGCCCATGGACCGGCCCGGATCTCGCGGTCGCGACCCCCGGCGGGGGCTCGCCCGGGGTGCTGGTGCGCTGGCACGGCGGTGGCAGCAGGATCCCAGCCCCGCCGTCGCGGGATTCCCGCGGCCAGCGGGTGACATGGGCGCACCCGCCGCCGGGCCGGGTGCGGCTCGCCGACCCGATCGTCCTGCTCGATCTGCTGGTCAAGGCCGTCGCGCTGGCCGGGCACCGGCGCCATTTGCTGACCTTCCCCGGCGGCATCTCCGTGGTGCCGGCGGCAACCGCGGCCGCCATGCGTGAGCCCCGCCAGCTGCGGGCCGCCCTGGCCCCGCCGGGGGATTCCCCCGTGGCGCGGCCGGGCTAGGTGGCCGGCTAACAGACCCCGGCAATTGCCGGAAAAGCGACGCAACCAGTGACGGCGGCTGCCGCCGTCACTGCGTCAGCCGATGATTCCGGCATGCCTCATAGGTTTTTCAGTGCCACCCAGCCGGGCTTGGGGACCGGCTGCGGATCACCAGGCGGCAGCTGGGTCGCTGCTGTCCTGGCTGGCCGGGCAGGGCGCGCCCGGTCCAGCACCGCCGTGCCAGCCGGTCATGGACGCCGGTCGTGGCGCCGCACCCTGGCGGCCGTCATGATGTCCGGTATCGCGGTGGCAGCCGCCGCCTGCACCGGCCACGGCAGCCCGGCTGGCACGGCTGGTGCGACAGGCCCGGAAAAGCCGGACCTGGTGGTGGCGGTGGTGCCCGCCGAGGCCAACGCGGGCCTGTACATCGCCCAGGCGGAGGGCCTGTTCGCCCAGGTGGGCCTGCATGTGACGATCAAGCCGGTCGTCAGCGCGCAGGCCGTGATCCCGTCCATGCTGCACGGCAGCGTGGACGTGGACGGCGGCGGGTACGTGACCTACATCCTCGCCCAGGCGAAGGGGATCGCGAAGATACGCATCCTGGCCGCCGGGTTCGCCCTCGGCCCGCACGTGAACGAGATCATCGCGCTCTCCAAGGCCGACATCCAGAGCCCGGCCGATCTGAGGGGCAAGACCATCGCGGTCAACCAGCTGGGCAGCGTGGCCGGCGACCTGACGTACACCGCGCTGGCCCCGTATGGGATCACGCCCGGCCAGGTGCATCTGATCGCGATGCCCTTCCCGGCCATGCCCGGCGCGCTGGCGGCCGGGAAGATCGATGCGGCCTACGAGACCGAGCCGTTCGTCACCGAGGCCGTGAAGAAATACGGCGTCCAGGCGGTGACCGACCTCGACGGCGGCGCGACCCAGGACTTCCCGCTCACCGGCTACGCCGTGCTCGATTCCTGGGCGGCCAGGTACCCGCGCACGGCGGCAGCGTTCACGAAGGCCATCGAGCGGGGAAACGCGATCGCCGCCACGAACCTGGCCGTCCTCCAGCAGGTCCTGTCGGCCTCACTGCACCTGAGCCCGAACATCACCGGGGTCATGGCCACGGGGACGTTCCCCACCAGCGCCAACCCGGTGCAGATCCAGCGGGCCGCCGACCTGATGCTGCACTACGGGCAGCTCCAGGAGCCGTTCAACGTCAACGCGCTTATGGGGGGCTGACGTGCCCCGTGACCGGATGGGCTCGCGGCTGGCGCTGCGGAACTGGCGGGTGCCGTGGCGGCTGATCGCCTTGATCGCCATCCCGACGGTGGTGGCGATGGGCTTCGCTGGCCTGCGGGTCGCGGCCGCGGCCGGCAGCGCCGCCAACTTTGGGCGTTCCGCGCAGCTTGCGGCGCTCGGCCAGCAGGTCACCGGCCTGGCCCAGGCGATGGAGGACGAGCGCGACCTCAGCGCCAACTTCATCGCCGACGGGCGGCCGGCCGCCGACCGGGCGACCCTGCGGCGGCGGTACGCGGTGACCAATGCCTGGGCGCAGCGGGTCAGTGCCGAGATGCGGGGAGTCGGCGGCGCCTTCCCCGCCCAGACCCAGGCCGACGCCGCTGCCGTCATCGCCAGGATCGCCGACCTGCCCAACCTGCGCAGCTATGCGATGGCCGGCGATGCCCCGGCGATCACCGTGATCACCAACTACACCCTGGCCCTCGCGGACCTGTTCACCTTCGATGACGCGATAGCCCAGCAGGCCGGCAGCTCGGCGCTGGTGGGAAGCGTGCGCACGCTGGGTTCCCTGTCACGGATGAAGGACCAGGCATCCCTGCAGCGGGCGATCCTCGAGGCGGCGCTCGTCAGCGGGCGGTTCCAGCCCGGCTCCCTGGACGCCCTGACCACCGCGCAGACCCAGGAGGCCACCGACCTCGCCTCGTTCGGGACCTCGGCCACGCTCGCCGAAACGCAGGCCCTGAACAACACCGTCGCCGGGCGGCCGATCGACCTGGCTCAGGCGATGGAGCAGCGCGCGATCGTCCTCGGCGGCGCCGGCCGCACGCTGCGGCTCGGCCCCGGCGCCAACGAGCAGTGGTACACGGACATGTCCTACGCCATCAGCCGGATGCGCCAGGCCGAACGGCAGCTGGCGGACGCGATCGCCGGGCAGGCCAGCGCCCTCCATCAGGGCGCGATGCGGTCGCTCCTGCTCACCGCCGCCGTCGCGGCGGCCGTCCTGATCATCGTTCTGCTGGCCACGGTCATCATCGCCCGGTCGCTGGTGCGCCCACTGCGGCAGCTCAAGGCCGGCGCGCTCGAGGTCGCCGAGGTGCGGCTGCCCGGGGAGGTCAGCGAGCTGAGCACGGCCGGGGAGGCCGGCCAGAGCGTTGAGGTCGAACCCATCGGCGTGCACTCCACCGATGAGATCGGGCAGGTCGCGCGCGCGTTCGACCAGGTGCACCAGGAGGCGGTGCGGCTGGCCGCGGACGAGGCCCGGCTGCGGGGCAGCGTCAGCGCGATGTTCATCAGCCTGTCCCGGCGCAGCGGGTCACTCCTGGAACGGCTGCTGAGGCTGATCGACAGCCTGGAACTGGGCGAGCAGGACTCGGAGCGGCTGGCCGACCTCTTCCGAATGGACCACCTGGCCACCCGCATGCGCCGCAATTCGGAGAACCTGCTCGTGCTGGCGGGCCAGGAACCGCCACGGCGGTGGGCCGAGCCGGTGTCGCTGGCGGACGTGGCCCGCGCCTCGGTGTCGGAGATCGAGCAATACGAACGGGTCGTCCTGGATCTGCAGCCAGGCCTCGGCGTCGCCGGGAACGCGGTCGCCGACATCGTGCATCTGCTGGCCGAGATCATCGAGAACGCCACCACGTTCTCGCAGAAGAGCACCCACGTCACCGTCTCGGGCCACTCACTCAGGAGCGGTGGGGTGCTGATCAACGTCACCGACAGCGGAATGGGGATGACGGAGGAACAGCTGGCGGTGGTGAACTGGCGGCTGGAGAACCCGCCCGACGCGGACGTCGAGGTCTCGCGCCACATGGGCCTGTTCGCGGTGGCGCACCTGGCGGACCGGCACGGCATCAGGGTGCGGCTGCGGAAGGCGACCGGCGTCGGCCTCATCGCCCATGTGTGGCTGCCCGAGGCGCTGATCTCCCATGACAGCAAGCCGACCAGCTGGGACCGTGTCCACACCGAGCGGGCGTCCGCGGTGATCGAGGCCGTGACCCGGGCAGCCAGGTTCCCGCAGGACCCTGCCGCCGCCGCGGCGCTGGCGGCGGCGCCGTTCGCCGCCGCACCGCTGGCCGAGGCGCCGCTCACCATCGCGGCACCGGGAGAGTCGCTCGGCGCCACCGCACCGGTGGCGAGGGGACCGGCCACGGCCGCGGCACCGGGAGGGGCACCGGTCACCGCCCCGGCGCCGGGAGGGGCACCGGCCGTGACGGCGCCACCGGGAGAGGCGCCTGCGGCGGAGGAGCCGGGCACCACGTCGGCGGGAGGGGCGCCGGCCGCACTGCGGGCGGAGTCGCAGCAGGTTATCGTGCCGGAACCCCGGCCGCGGCCGCGGGAGATCCGGCTGCCGATCTTCGAATCGGTGGAGTCGGACTGGTTCCGCGCCCGCCGGAGGCCGCCACCACGTGCCGGTGTCCCGCTGGATCCCCACCGGGCGGCCCCGTCCTGGACATCACCCAGCGACGAGGGCTGGCGGGCCGCGGAAACGGTCCTCGCGCCCGCGGTTGGCGGGGTCACCGCCTCCGGGCTGCCGCGGCGGACTCCCAAGGCCAATCTCGTGCCAGGCTCCGCAGGCGCCCGGGAGAACAGGCCAGCACGGGCCGCCGACTCGGCCGAGGCCATCAGCAGCCGGCTGGCGGGCTTCCAGCAGGGCTCGCGCCGCGCCAGAGCCGCCGCCCGCGGCGCCCACTCGCCAGATGAACAACCGTAGGCGCCGAGCCATGCCGAAAGCGGCGGGCTCGGCCGGCGCGGCGGCCGACTGGCGCGGCGGCCCCAGGCGGCCCGGCTGGCCTGGCGGTCCGGCGCCCCCGACTGACCCGGTCAGCCAGGCTGTCCTGGCACCATCGAGGCCGCGCCGCGGTCGTCCCGCGCGGGCGGGATCACAGTGGACGGGGGAACGCAATGAGTCAGGCCACCAGCCAGGTGCAGGATCTCAGCTGGCTCATCACTGACTTCACCGAGCGCGTGCCCGATGTGGGACATGCTGCCGTCGTGTCCTCCGACGGGGTGCCGCTGGCGGTGTCCAACGGGATACCCCCCGACCGTCTTGAGCGCCTCTCAGCGATCACCTCCGGCCTCATCAGCCTGGCCCAGGGGACCGCCTCGATGCTCGACTGCGGCGCGGTCACCCAGACCTTGGTCACCATGCAAGAGGGGGTGCTGGTGATCGTGGCGATCAGCGACGGCTCGAGCCTGGCGGTGCTCGCCGCGATCGATGCCGATCTCGACCAGATCGCGTATGAGATGACGGTCCTGGCGGAGCAGGCGGGAAGCGTCCTGACTCCGGATGCGAGGCCGCCGCCGCGAGCCGCCGGAGGATGGGCCTGAGGCCGGTCTGTGTCAGCCGCGGGGTGGGCGTGAGCACGGTCCTGGTTAGCCGCCCGCCGGGCCGCTGAACCGTTGCCGGGACGGGCCCGATCCCGGGCCGGTACCGTCTGCGTCGAAAGGCATTTCCGGTTTCCCCTTCCTGCCGGCCCGCCACGGTCAGGACGCGCGCCCGGGAGGGCCACGCTTGAGTCGACCGACAGGAGGAGCAGGAGACGAGCGCCATTTTGGCGCGCGTCTGGACAGTTTAAGGAGTATCCGTGCGTCCAGCGCAGGATCTGAACTGGTTAATCACGGCATTCGCCGATCGTGTTCCTTCTGTAGCGCACGCGCTGGTGGTGTCCTCCGATGGCCTCCCGCTGGCGTTCTCACGGGGCCTGCCGCCCGACCGCGTGGATCAACTCGCCGCCGTTACATCCGGCCTCAACAGCCTCGTGGAGGGCGCATCCCGGATTTTCGAGGGCGGCCCGGTCAGCCAGACCGTGGTGGAGATGAGCCACGGCCTGCTGATCGTCATGTCCGTCACGGGGGGCTCGACCATCGCGGTCCTGGCCGGCGCCGACTGTGACATGGGCCTGGTGGCTTACGAGATGGCCTTACTGGCGGACCGGACCTGGCGCGCCCTGACGCCAGAGCCCCGCATGCCATCGCCGCTCGAGGAACCCAAGGCCAGCAGCAGGGGTGGGATCGGGCCGCCACCGGTCTAGGCTGCCCGGTGAATATCGGTAACCGCCAGCGCTGGTGAGCCCTGCGGAGGCCGCGCAGCCGGATTTCGCCGAAGCATATTGAATTAATTCGGGCTTCATTCTCCGACCACAGTTGCCGCGTTCCGGTCGGCCGTCCCGGCGGCCCGGACGTGGTCACCGCGCGCCTGCGGCCGTCGCCCGCGCCGGCCTATAATTCCCCCATGCGTGGTAACGCGGCCGAATTGGCCAGGCCTGGCGGACCAAACCGTTCCTTATGCCGCGCCCTGGCGATGATCGCAATGGCGGGCATCGCTGTGATCGCCGCCGCTTGTGGCGGCAGTTCAACGTCAAGCAGATGATTGGGCTGACGGTGACCGCGCCAGGGACTGCGCCAGCCGCGTGACCGGGCAGACCCGTACCAGGCCGGCCGCTCGCGGTGATGACCGCCCGGTGGGGAGTCACGGTGCCCATCCGCCGTTCCTGATCTGGAAGGCGATGGCCGCCAGGTGGCAGCGTGGGCTGGCCGGCCTGGCCGCCTTCCTGCTGCTCGCCCAGCTGCTGGGCAGCTCCGGGGTGCTGAGCCGCTCGGTGCTGCCACTCGCCTCGACGGTGCTGACCCGCGCGGCCGGGCTGGCGGTCAACCCGCAGTTCCTCGCCGATCTCGCCGCCACCCTGGAGGCGTGGGCGGCCGGGCTGGCCATCGCGACCGCGGTGGGCGTGCCGCTGGGGATCGCGCTCGGGCGCTCGGCAGCGGCATTGGCCTACCTTGAGCCGCTCCTGCACTTCGGCCGGTCCATGCCGGCGGTTGCCTTCGTGACGGTGTTCACCATTGTCTTCAGCCTCGGCACCCAGTCCGAGATCGCGTTCATAGCGTTCGGCACCACCTGGCCGATCCTGCTGAACACGATCGACGGCGCCAGGTCGGTGGATCCGCAGCAGGCGGAGACCGCGCGGGCATTCCGGCTCCCGCTCGGCTCGCGGATCACCAAACTGATCGTTCTGCCACGCTGCCGAGGTTCTTCGCCGGGCTGCGGATCAGCGTCTCGCTCGCCCTCGTCCTGATGGTGGTCTCCGAGCTGGTGGGCAGCAGCAACGGCATCGGCTACCAGATGAACAACGCCAGCGGCGACTACGACCTGACCGGGCTGTGGGCGGGGATCGTGCTCCTCGGCATCCTCGGCTACGCGCTGAACGCCGCCGTCCTCGGCGTCGAGCACCACGTGCTGGCCTGGCACCGTGGCGCCTACCGGCTCACCAGCTGACCAGGACGCGGCTGGCCAACGGGCCGCCCCGGCACGCCCGGCGTCAGCGGCGGGCGACCCGCCGCAGGCGACCCTCCACTCGTCACGAGCTCGCGGCCGGGGCGGTCAGGTTGTAGACGGTCATGCCACCCACGGTCTGCGCCGTGAAGTGGGCCTGGACCCACGCGCTGATCTGCGCCGCGTCCGTGGAGCCACCGCCGGGGCCGCCAGCCCCACCAAAGCCGCCAAAGCCACCGCCGGCGCCGCCCGCCCCGCGCTCGGCCGGGCCGCCGCCGAGACCGCCACCCGCGCCGCCGAAGCCGCCGCCCGCGCCGCCGAAGCCGCGGCCGCCGGGCCCGCCGCCAGCCACGTAGTAGTGGATCTTGTGCTCGGAGACGAGCTTTTCGAACTGGGCGAGGCTCGGCGCGGGGTCGGTGCCCCGGAACCCGCCGATCGCCATGACCGGGATGCCACCGGTGGCCAGTTCCATCGACGCTGCGCTGTCCGCGCCGTTGGTGGCCGCGGCCCATGTGTAGCGGGAAGCCTCGCCCTCGAGCAGCTTGGCGAAAGCGCTGCTGACGGTGGCGTTTCCGCCACGCCCGAAGCCGCCGAAACCACCGCCCGCGCCGCCGAAGCCGCCCGCGAAGCGGCCCGGCCTGTCCTCGGCCAGCCCGCCCGCGAAACCTCCGACGCGGCCAGGGGCAAAACCGCGGCCGGGACCCCGGGCGCCGCCCGGCCCGCCGAGGGCGGCGGTCATGGGCGGACCGGCGGACGGGCTCGTCCCGGCATAGGACGTGGCTGCGGTGTCGAGGCTGTAGGCCAGCGGGCCACCCAGCCCGGCGATCACGGCCAGCGACACCGGGACCGCGGCCAGCGCCAGGGCCCCCCGGGCGGTACCGGCCCGCAGCGCGGGCCCGGCCAGGATCAGTCCGGCCGCGCCGACGGCGGCGATGACGATGACCACGCGCAG
The DNA here is from genome assembly GCA_035473755.1 of Streptosporangiaceae bacterium. Lineage (GTDB taxonomy): Bacteria > Actinomycetota > Actinomycetes > Streptosporangiales > Streptosporangiaceae > UBA9676. The sequence continues at coordinate 1,033 of DATINY010000379.1, read as the reverse complement.
CCACGGGTACCATCCGGGGTTCCGGCCCAGCAGCACCCAGGCCCAAGCGGCGGTGACCGCGAGCGCGGCGGCCATGGCGGCCCGCGCGAACCAGGTGCGGCGGATCCGCCACGCGGTGACCACCCCGATGCCGATGAGCGCGCCGATCGGGGGAGCGAGCGCGACCGCATAGTACGAGTGGGTGGTCCCGGACATGAAGCTGAGCACCAGCCCCGCCACCACCAGCCACCCGCCCCAGAGGATCGCGGCGGCGCGGGTCCGGTCGGTCCGGGCGGCGCGGCGTGACACCCACAGCATGACCACGATGGCGATCAGGGCGGCCGGGATCAGCCAGCTGATCTGACCGCCCCACTCGGCGGTGAACATGCGGGTGATGCCGGTCCCGCCGCCGAACGGGCCGCCGGCCCCGCCGCCGAACGCACGGGCGGCCGCACCGGCGCCGAGCCCGCGCCCGGCCGCGCGGGCCGCCCCGCCGAACCCGCCGCCCCGGTTGCCGGTGAGCCTGCTGAGCCCGTTGTAGCCGAACGTGAGCTGCAGGATGTTGTTGTCGGTGGTGCTGCCGACGAATGGCCGGCCGGCGGCCGGTGTGAGCAGGACGATCGCGACCCACCAGCCGGCGGTGGCCAGAGAAGCCCCGCATCGGCGTGATAAGGCATGGCGACAAGCTGGCCCTCCACCGTATCGTTGGCCACAAGCACGGGAAAATCTTGCCTGGTATCGGAAAGGTAGGGAGTAAGCGGAAGCGAATAATCAGCCATCAATGCGGGCCATATCACATCAATCGCAAACACATCGGGAGCATCGGTCGAATTCTGCAGAAGTTTGTGCCAGAGCGTCAGCTGATCAATCGCCGTCTCAGGGGCAGGAAGATCCTTCACCAGGATTCCCGTCTCGCGTGTAAATTCCTCTTCCTCGTGCTTGCGCCAAGAGACGAATTCCTTATCGAGCCAGCCGGGATCGAGCAGGGTGATGGTCAGTGGAGCAGGGGTCGAGGCGGTGTCGCCGCAACCTTCAAGACCCCAGAAAATCAAGA
>DATINY010000378.1:0-13380 GCA_035473755.1 Streptosporangiaceae bacterium | reverse complement strand
CCAGCTGTCCCCCGCCCAGCCGCGCCAGCCAGCCGAGCAGCGCGACCCGGTTGCTGTCGTGGATCAGGCCGTAGCCGGACACGTAGATGGCATCGCGCGCGGCCGGGCTGACCCGGTCGAGGTCCGTGGCGGTGAGCGTCGCCTCGGCGCCGCGGCTGGTCAGGAAGGTCCGCTCGCCGCCGGTCTCCACCATGGTGAGCACGAAACCGGTGTCGAGGGCGGCCTTGGCCGGCTGGATGACCTCGATGCCCTCCTCCGCCAGCGCGGCCCGGGCCAGGGTGCCGAACGGGCCGGTGCCGTGGGCGCCCGCGTAGGCGGCCCGCAGGCCCTGACGGGCGGCGGCGGCCATCACGTTGAAGCCTCCGCCGGCCACGGCCGCCGCCCGGCTCGCCAGCACGTCGCCGCCCCGCTCGGGAAGTGCCGGCACGGTCACCACGATGTCCACCACGACGTTCCCGAGGTGGAGCAGGCGGTCGAGCCGGTCAGCCTGCCGCATCGCCACCCGCTCGCCGAGCGGTTCCGGACCGTACCGCCAGCAGGCCGACGTCCAGCCCCTCCAGGCCGAGATCGCGCACGTTCACCCGGGTCACCGTGGAACGGGCGCCCTCGGGAAACGACTCCACTCCCTGGCAGGCGCCGCAGATCGCGCCGGTCATGGCGGCGACCGTGTCGCAGTCGCCGCCCAGTGAGGCGGCGATCCGGCAGGCGAGCCAGGGGTCCTGGGGGCTGACTGTGGCCACCGCGAACGCCGCGGGCACCGATTCCTGGGTGGCCAGGCTCGTCCCCACCAGCCGGTACACGACGTCCATCGCCTGCTCCCGGCCGAGCCCCGCGACCAGGCCAGCCGCCCACGTGAGGCGCGAGGCCACGTCCGCGCCGGCGGCCCAGTGCCCGCGGGCGGCAGCGTCGGCCGCCAGGGCGGCCGCATGCTGAACGGCCTCCGGCACCGAGGCCCCGTCGATCCCGGCGCTGACCGCCGCGGCCACGGCCGCCGCGCCGGCCAGCGCGATCCCGGTGTTGTGCGTGACCCGGCTGGCCGCCACGACGCGGTCCAGCAGCAGGCCGCGGTCGCCGGACGGGGTCGCGACGCCGACCGGTGTGACCCGCATCGCCGCGCCGTTGGTGGTGCCGGATCGGCCCGCGTCCTCGATGCTGGCCCCGGCGGCGACCGCCCCGAGGGCCTGCCGCGTGGACGGGCCGAGCAGGTCCAGCGAGCCGCGGGCGCGCATCGAGGCCTCCCAGGCCACTAGCTCGCTGGCCAGTTCGGCCGGATCGGGGGTGCCGCCGCTCTTGATGACCAGGCGGGCCAGCAGCACCGCCTGCTCGGTGTCATCGGTGACGGTGCCCGCGGGCAGCCCCGCCGCGAGCGGATGGCCAGGTGGCCCCGGCTCGAAGCCGTCCAGCAGGCTGCCGTACCGCGCCACGATGTCGGCCCGGGAACGCGACTGCGTGGGCATGCCCAGCGCATCGCCGATCGCCAGCCCGTAGAGCGCCCCGAGCGCGCGCGAACGGGCGCCGCTGCCCACCTCGTCCATGGGTCACGACGCCGGCGCGGCGCCCGAGTCGGCCGCCTGCCCGATCGCCTCGGCCAGGCCGACCACCTCCACCAGCGGGCTGTAGAGGCGCATGATGTCCAGTGCCTTGGCGTGGCTCTCGTCGTCGATCCCCGCGCAGGCGTCCGCGACCACCTGCACCTCGACTCCGTCGTCGGCGGCTGCCAGCGCGGTGGACAGGACGCAGCAGTCGGTGGAGACCCCGGCCAGCACCATTCGCCCTCCACCCAGGATCGCGCTCAGCTCGTCGCCCACCTTGCCAAAGGTCGTGGCGGTCACCGTGGGGAACGGCTCACCGGCGAACTCGTCCACGAGCTCGTAGATCCGCGCGTCCGGCGGCTGCAGCGCGAACGGCCAGAGCTCGTAGTAGCGGCGCCATGCCCCGGTGGGGACGGCGGGGGCCACGAACTTGGTGAAGACGACGTGCGGCCGGTAGGCGGCGACGAGCCGCTCGATTGGGCCCACGACCTCGTCGAACCTGGGCGTGAACCAGGGGCTCTCGCTCTCGCCGAACACCCGCTGCATGTCGATGACCACGAGCGTCGCCGGCCGCTCCGGCGGCGGGCCTGCCGGGCTGGTCATCACTGGGCGGCGGCTGGCTCCAGTGGCTGCGCCCCCTCCTGGGCGCGCACGGTCGACCGGCTGTATATCCATTGCGCGACGAACCCGAGCACCAGGGCCACGAGCACACCCAGGTTGGCAAAGGCCCAGGCGCCGCTCTTCCCGCCGAGGCCGAACGGGCCGAGCAGGTAGCCCTGCCAGGTGAGCCAGCTCGCGAGGCCGTTGGTGACCAGCCCCCATCCGATCACGGTGCTGATGATGACCACGCCGACCGGGAACCACCGGATGTCGCCGTAGCGGCCGCCCGGGTTGTACAGCTCCGCCTCGGCGTAGTCACGCCGCCGCAGCGCGATGTCGGCGAGCATGACGCCGCACCAGGCGGCGATCGGCACGCCGAGCGTGATCAGGAAGCCCTCGAACTGGCCGAAGAAGTTGCCGGATATGAACACCACGTAGATCGTGCCCAGGGTCATCACGGTGCCGTCGATCAGGGCCGCGACGTACCGGGGGACCCGCAGGCCGAGCGACAGCAGGGCCAGGCCCGAGGAGTAGATGTCCAGCACCGCGCCGCCGATGAGGCCGAGCACGGCCACGATCGCGAACGGGACCAGGAACCAGGTCGGCAGCAGCACGGCGAGTGCCCCGATCGGGTCGTTGGCGATCGAGGTGCTCAGCCCCTTCGAGGAGCCGGCCAGCAGCAGCCCGAAGATGATCAGGGCGATCGGGGCCACCGCGCCGCCGAAGGTCGTCCAGCCGGCCACCCCGGCGCTCGAGGATTTCCGCGGCAGGTAGCGCGAGTAGTCGGCGGCCACGTTGACCCACCCGAGCCCGAAGCCGGTCATTATGAACACCAGCCCGCCGATCAGCGCCTGCGCCGAGCCTCCCGGCAGCGCCGACACCGCTGACCAGTGGATCTTGCCGGCGACCAGGATGATGAACACCACCGTGAGCACCCCGGTGATGATCGTGATGGCCGTCTGCATGCGCATGATCAGATCGAAGCCCATCACGCCGCCGAAGATGGTCAGCCCGACCACCACGATCAGCGCGATTACCTTCGTGGGGGTGCCGCTGGGCCAGCCGAGGTGCCCGAAGACCGTCGCGATCGCCAGCACGGCCAGGATCATGAGGATGGTCTCCCAGCCGACCGTCAGCAGCCACGAGATGACCGTCGGCAGTTTGTTGCCGCGGACGCCGAACGCCGCCCGGCTCAACACCATCGTCGGTGCCGACCCGCGCTTGCCGGCGATCGCGATGAACCCGCACAGCAGGAACGAGATGATGATCCCGACCGCGCCGACCACTACCGCCTGCCAGAACGAGATACCGAACGCCAGCAGGAACGCTCCGTAACTCAGGCCGAGCACCGAGATGTTGGCCGCGAACCACGGCCAGAACAGATCGCGCGGATGACCCTTGCGCTCGGAGTCGGTGATGACGTTGATGCCGTTGGTCTCGATCTGCAGCGGGCGCGATTCGGCCGCGCCGCCCGCGACAGTGTCCACGGCGCCTTGAGCATCAGCCATGGCAAACCCTCCTACCGCCTGTGTCCTGCGTAACCATCCCGCATTGCCTAACCATCCCCGGCCGGCGCCGCGCTACCCGTCCCGTGGCCGGCCGCCGCCTGTGTTCCGTCATTGATCCATGATCGCCTTGCGCTGGGCCCCGTCGATAGGGATGTGGGCACCATTGATGAAGCTGGCCCGCGGCGAGGCGAGGAAGGTCACCAGGGCCGCCACCTCGCCCGGCTCGCAGATGCGGCGCAGCGGGATGGAGCTCTCGGCCAGTTCGTGCGCGCGCTCCTGGGATACCCCCTTGTCGCGGGAGAACGCCTTTTCCAGCGTGTCCCACCGGTCGGTGTTCACCGGCCCCGGGTTGACCGTGTTGATGCGCACGCCGTGCCGCCCGTACTGCTCGGCCACTGAGGACGCGAAGTTGATGTCCGCGGCGTTGGCCACCCCGGCGGTCATCTCCCAGTAGCTGGGCTTGAGGCCGTCGTTGCCGACCACCAGGACGATGGCGCCCTCCCCCCGTTCCCGCATGTGGCCGATGACCGCGCGCACCGAGCGGACGTAGCCCATGAACTTGAGGTTGAGGCTGGACATCCATTGGTCTTCGGTCAGGTCCTCCAGCAGGCCGCCGGGCGAGCTGCCGGCGCAGGTGACCAGGATGTCGATCTTGCCAAAGCGGTCCAGGGTGGCGTCCACGCAGCGCCGGACGTCCTCGGTCACCGACATGTCGCCGGTCATCGGCACGATGGCCCGGCCGGTCTCGGCCGCGATCTGCTTGGCGGCGGCCGCCAGCGGCTCCCCGGTCCGGGCGGTGATGACGACGTCGGCCCCCTCGCGGGAGAGCATCTCGGCCACCGCGCGGCCGATCCCCTTGCTCGCGCCGGTGATGAAGGCCACCTTCCCGGCCAGCTGCAGGTCCACCGCAACCCCTTCCGCCCATGGATGGGCAGGCACTGCCCCTCGTATCCGCAGGCGCCGCAGGCGGTGGCCGCCTCCGGGCTTGGCTGGATGGTATACCAAATATCACCACTCCGGAATAGGTCGTTAAATGGCGCTCATCGGCCGGCTCTCATCCCCGTCCGGCGCGGGTACTCAGCCCCCGGCCGGCGTGATCGCCTGGCTCCAGGCCGACCTGTTCACACGCCGTTCCGCATGGAGCCGGTCGAGCAGGCCGCCCGCCGCCATCACGCTCTTGACCTTCGCCGGCACCCCCGGGCCCTGCGCGGCCAGCTCCGCGGCGAGGCCGGCCGCGACCTGGCCGGGATCGTCCTCGACCCGGTTGACCAGGCCCATGGCCAGCGCCTCGCCGGCCTGCACCCAGCGCCCGGTCAGGGCCAGCTCCATCGCCCTCCCGCGGCCGACCAGGTCGGTCAGCACCCACGCCCCGACGGCCAGGCCACGGCCGGCTGGCCCGGCCCAGCGCAGCCTCGCCGCCGGGCCCGCGATCCGCAGATCCGCCGCCGCCGCGAGCTGCGCCCCGCCGCCGACCGCCGGGCCGGCCACCACGGCGATCACCGGCCCCGGCCTGGTGATCATGATTTCGTAGCACTCGTAGAGCAGGTCCGAGACCGTGGCCCGGTCGGCGTCCTGGATCGTCAGGTCGGCGCCCGCGCAGAACACCCGGGGATCGGCGCTGTCGAGCACCACCGGGGCGGCCCGGTCCTGCCCGAGAGCGTCGCGCAGCGCCCGGGCCAGCCCCACGTCCAGCGCGTTGCGGCGCTCTGGCCGTGACAGCAGGAGCCGCCGGTAGCCTGCGGGGCTGTGCTCCACCCGCAGGTGGGAAGGCGCCATGCGAGGCTCCCGGTGGACGCCGGTGGTGTGCCGAAATATGGTATACCAAGTGACCCCCAGCCCCCGGGCGGCGGCGCACCCGGGGCAACGGGCGCATCCGGGACACGGCGCGTTCCCGGGAGGCCGGCCAGCGCACGGAGGGATCGCGGTGAAGCCAGCCCCGTTCACCTATCACCGCGCTGAGGGCGTGGAGCAGGCAATCTCGCTGCTGGCGGGGCTCGGCGACGAGGCGAAGATCCTGGCGGGCGGGCAGAGCCTGGTCCCGATGATGAATCTCCGGCTGGCGCGTCCCAGCGCGCTCGTCGACGTCACCCGCATCCCCGGCCTGAGCTACGTGCGGGCCGGGGCCGACGGGCTGCATATCGGCGCGCTAACCCCGCACCGCGCGGTGGAGACGAACCGCGACCCCGCGGTCATGGCCGGGTTCGGTGTGCTCCCCCGGTCGGCGCGGTGGATCGGGCACTACCCGATCCGGGCCCGCGGCACGTTCGGGGGCAGTATCGCGCACGCCGATCCGGCCTCGGAGTGGTGCCTGCTGGCCCTGCTGCTCGAGGCGAACGTGGTGCTCCAGGGACCGGCCGGGCGGCGCGTCCTCCCGGCCGCCGAGTTCCTCCAGGGGTTCTACACCACGGCCGCGGAACCGGACGAGATGATCATCGAAGTCTGGTTCCCGCGGCCCGCGCCGCGGGCGGCGCTGACCGAGTTCGCGGAGCGCCAGGGCGACTTCGCGGTCGTCGCCGCCGCCGTGTCGGTCGAGGTGGCCGACGGCAGCTGCCGGTCGGCGCGGGTGGTGCTGGGCGGCGTCGGCCCGCTGCCCGTCCAGGTGGAAACCGGGGTCCTGGTGGGTCAGCCCGCCACGGCAGAGAGCTGGCGCGCCATGGGCGAGCACGCCGCCAGCCAGGTCGAGCCGCCGTCGGACACCCATGGCAGCGGCGGGTTCCGGAAGAAACTCGCCGCCACCCTGGTGTCGCGCGCGCTGGCCGAGGCGAGCGGGCTTTGACATCCTCTCCGCCCTGGAAGGGCGAAGATTCCAGCCGCGACCTGTGGTCGCGCTGTTGGTTCGCGGTTCACGGCCCGAAGGCCGGCGCATCGGCGCGGAGCCATCGGTGACCGGGCCAGTGATCCAACGCTCCGCGCACAGCGCCGGCGCCGAGCCGGTCGAGGGCCAGCGGTGGGTCGGGGCGGCGATAGCCCGCAAGGAGGACCCGCGGATGCTGCGGGGCAGCGGCCGGTTCACAGGCGACCTGACCCGGACGGGCATGCTGCACGCGGCGTTCGTGCGCAGCCCGTTCGCCGCCGCGAGGGTCTCCGCCATCGGTACCTCGGCCGCGCTGCGGGCACCCGGGGTGGCCGCCGCCTTCACCGCGGCCGACCTTGGCCACCCGTACCTGCTGGCCACGCTGGAGCGCGACGAGTTCGTACCGACCCAGATGCCGTTGCTCGCCGGGGACCAGGTCCGCTTCGCGGGCGAGCCGGTGGCGGTGGTCCTCGCCGACGACGCCTACCAGGCCGAGGACGCCGCCGAGCTGGTGGAGGTCGACTGGGCGCAGCTGCCCGCGGTCAACGGCCTGGCCGCCGCCCGCGACGCCGCGGCGCGCCAGGTGCACCCGGGCCTGGCCGGCAACTGCCTGGTGGACCTGCTGATGTTCGATGACGAGCGGCTCGGCGAGATCTTCGCGGGCGCGCCGCTGGTCGTCGACGGTGAGTTCACCAGCGCCCGGCTGGCGGCGCTCCCGCTGGAGGGCCGCGCCTGCCTGGCCGAATGGGACGACCGCGACGGGCAGCTGGTGCTGCACGTCTCCACCCAGATCCCGCACCAGGTCCGTTCCGCCGTCGCGCAAGCGCTGCAGGTGCCCGAGCGGGCCGTGCGGGTCATCGCGCCGGATGTCGGAGGCGGGTTCGGCCTGAAATGCGTGGTCGGCCGGGAAGAGGTGGCCGTGGCCGCGGCCGCGCTGCGGCTGCGCCGGCCGGTGCGCTGGATCGAGGACCGGCACGAGAACCTGGCCGCCTCGTTCCACGGGCACGAGCAGCGCTACCGGGTGCGCGCGGCGTTCGACTCCGGCGGCCGGTTCCTCGCCCTGGACGCGGACATCGAGTGCGACGTCGGCGCCTATTCCGCCTACCCGTTCACCTGTGCGGTCGAGCCGCTCATGGCGGCGAGTGAGCTGCCCGGCGTGTACAAGGTCCCGGCCTACCGGGCGCGCGGCCGGGCGATCGCCACCAACAAGGCGCCGACGGCGCCGTACCGCGGTGTGTCGCGGCCGCAGCTGGTGCTGGTCATGGAGCGGCTGATGGAGAAGGCGGCCCGGGCGCTGCACACCGACCCGCTGGAGCTGCGCCGGCTGAACATGATCGGCCCGGGCGAGTTCCCCTATACCGGGGTCAACGGCATCACCTATGACGAGGGCAGCTACCGCGAATCGCTGGATCTGGCCGAGCGGCGCGTGGCCGGCGCCGGCTGGCCCGCGGAGCGGGACGGGCTGCGCGCCGCGGGGCTGCTGGCCGGGATCGGCTACGCCTGCTTCTCCGAGCGCACCGGTTACGGCACGCCCACCATGTCGCAGCGGCGGATGCGGATGACCCCCGGCTACGACACGGCGCAGGTGCGCATGGACCCGACCGGTGAGGTCATCGTCACCACCGGCACCTGCGGCCACGGCCAGGGGCACGAGACGACGTTCGCGCAGATCGTCGCCGACCGGCTCGGTGTGCACCCGGATCAGATCAGGCTGCGCCAGGGGGACACCGACCTCGCCGCCTACGGCTGGGGGACGTTCGCCAGCCGCTCGATCGTGATCGGCGGCGGCGCCGCCGCCCGCGCCGCCGATCTGGTGGCCGGCCAGCTGCGTGAGGTCGCCGCGTGCCTGCTCGAGGCGCGCGCCGCCGACGTCGAGCTGAGCGACGGCTCGGCCCGGATCCGCGGTGACAGCCGGGCCGCCGTCCCGATCAGCGAGCTGGCCCGCGTCGTCTACTTCCAGACCCACACGCTGCCGGAGCCGCTGCGCTACGGGCTGGAGGCGCGGGCGTCCTTCGACCCGCCGGGCACGTTCTCCAACGCCTGCCACGCGACCCTGGTCGTGATCGACCCGTGTACCGGCGCCATCCGGCTGCGCCGGTACCTGGTGGTGGAGGACTGCGGGGTCGTCATCAACCCGCTCATCGTGGACGGGCAGGTCCGCGGCGGGGTCACCCAGGGCGTGGCGGCCGCGCTGCTGGAGCGGATCAGCTACGACGACGAGGGGCAGCCGGTCAGCACCACCCTGATGGACTACCTGCCGCCGACGGCGGCGGAAATGTGCCCGGTCGACATCGTTCACCTGCAGACCCCGTCGCAGTTCAGCGACACCGGCGCCAAGGGGATGGGCGAGGGCGGCATGATCGGCGCCCCGGCGGCCGTGCTCAACGCGGTCAACGACGCCCTGGCCGGCCGCACGGCCGGGTTCGACCACATCCCGGTGCTGCCGGAGGACGTGAGCGCCGCGCTGGCGCGGGCCGGGGAGGGTGACGCGTGAAGGACATGCACCAGATCCGGCTGCGCGTCAACGGGCGCGAGCACGAGCTCACCGTGGAGGCCCGCCGGACGCTGGCCGACATGCTGCGCCACGACCTGGGCTACACGGGCACCCACCTGGGCTGCGAGCACGGGATCTGCGGCGCCTGCACGGTGCTGGTCGACGGCAGCCCGGTGCGGTCCTGCCTCCTGTTCGGCGTGCAGGCCGACGGCACTGAGGTCAGCACCGTCGAAGGCCTGGCCGCCGGGGATGAGCTGTCCGACCTCCAGCAGGCCTTCAGCGACCATCACGCGCTGCAGTGCGGGTTCTGCACGCCCGGCTTCCTCATGCTCGCCGAGGCCTACCTGGCCGAACGGGACTCCGCCGACGGCCTCACCGAGGCGGAGGCGCGCGAGCTGGTGGCGTCGAACCTGTGCCGGTGCACCGGGTACCAGGGCATCGTCGAGGCCGTGCTGGCCACGGCCGGCTCGCGCCGGCGGGCGGCCGGGCCATGACCGTGATCGGCACCCGGATGCCGCGCAAGGAAGACCCGCGGCTGCTGCGCGGCCGCGGCCGGTTCGGCGACGACTTCAGCGCGGCGGGCCAGGTGTGGGCGCGGGTGGTGCGCTCCCCCATCGCCCACGGGCGGATCCGGCGGGTCGACCTGACCCAGGCCCGCCGGGCGGACGGGGTCATCGCGGCCGTCGCCGCCGGCGGCGTGCCCGCCGGGCTGGCCATCCCCGTACGGCTGGCCGTCCGGGACATCGACCTGTCCGGCTACCTGCAGCCGGTGCTGGCCACCGGCGTGGTGCGCTACGTGGGGGAACCGGTCGCCGTCGTGGTCGCCGGCGACCCCTATGCCGCCGAGGACGCCGCCGAGCTGGTGGAGATCGACATCGATGAGGAACCGGCGGTGCTCGACGCCGCCGCCGGGGCCGGCCCCGGCTCGCCGCGCCTGTTCCCGGCCGGGAACGTCGCCGCCGATTTCACCCTCGGCTACGGGGACACCGAGACCGCGTTCCGCCAGGCAGCGCACGTGGTCGAGGCCGAGGTCGAGATCGGGCGGCACACCGGCGTGCCGCTGGAGCCCCGGGTGCTGCTGGCCGAGCCGGACCCGCGGACCGGCGGGCTGTCGATCTTCGGCATGACCAAGGTCCCGGTGTTCAACCGGGACCTGCTCGCCGCCATGCTCGGGATGGACCAGGCCCTGATCCACGTGCACGCCATTGACGCGGGCGGCGGGTTCGGGGTGCGCGGCGAGTTCTACCCGGAGGACTTCCTGGTGCCGTGGCTGGCACGGACGCTGGGCCGGCCGGTCAAATGGGCGGAGGACCGCGCCGAGCACCTGGTCGCCGCGAACCACTCCCGGCAGCAGTCCCACCGGGTAGCCGCCGCCTTTGACTCCCACGGCCGGATCACCGCCCTGACCGACGATGTGCTGCACGACAACGGCGCCTACTGCCGCACGCACGGCGTCGCGGTGCCCGAGCTGACGGTCGCGATGCTGCCCGGCCCGTACCGGGTCCCCGCCTACCGCGGCCGGGTCCGGGTCGTGCTCACCAGCAAGACGCCCTGCGGCACCTACCGGGCCCCCGGCCGGTACGAGGGCACGACCGCCCGCGAGCAGCTGCTCGACGTCGCCGCCGGCCGGCTGGGCATCGACCGGATCGAGCTGCGCCGCCGCAACCTGCTGGGCCCGGGCGAGCTTCCGCACCGCCGCTCCATAACCACGCTCGGCACCGACGTGGTGCTGGACGCCGGGGACTATCCCGCGCTGCTGCAGGCCGCGGGGGCCGAGATGACCAGGCTCGGCTACCACGCGCAGGCCAGTGGGGGCGGGGCCGCCGGCCGTCGGCGTGGGCTCGGCGTCGCCGTCTACCTGGAGAAGAGCGGCCTCGGGCCGCACGAGACCGCCGATGTCACCGTCAGCGAGACCGGCGCGGTGCGGGTGCTGTCCGGTGGGACGTCGCTGGGGCAGGGCATCGAGACGGTGCTGGCCCAGATCGCCGCGGACGCGCTCGGCGTCGACCCGCAGGCCGTGGACGTGGTCAACGGGGACACCGACCTGCAGCCGTGCGGCACCGGGTCGTGGGCCTCCCGGTCGACGGTGGTGGCCGGGAACGCGGTGCACGGCGCCGCGTCCGCGGTCAGGGCCCGCGCGCTGCAGCTCGCCGCCCGGATGCTGGAGGCGGCCGAGGACGACCTGGTGATCGCCGACGGCACCATCAGCGTCCGCGGCGACCCGGCGGTCTCGGTCGGCCTCGGCGAGATCGCCAAGGCGGCCGCCCCCGGCGGTCCCCACCTGCGGCCCGGCGAGCCCGCCGGGCTGGCCGTGCGCCGCCGTTTCGACGTGGCGCACATGACCTATCCGTACGGGGTGCACGCCGCCGTGGTCGAGGTCGACCCCGGTACCGGGCGGGTGCGCGTGCTGCGGTACCTGGTGGCCAGCGAGGTGGGACGGGCGATCAACCCGGCGCTGGTGGAGGGGCAGCTGCGCGGCGGGGCGGCGCAGGGCATCGGCGGGGCGCTGCTGGAGGAGTTCAGCTACGACGAGGCGGGCCAGCCGCAGGCGATCACGTTCATGGAGTACCAGCTGCCGACCGCCGCCGAGATCCCGCCCATCGACGTCCTGCTGGCGCAGGCCGCCCCCGCGCCGGGCAACCCGCTGGGCGTCATGGGCGCGGGTGAGGGCGGCATCAGCGGCGCGGGCGCGGCGGTGGCGAGCGCCGTGCGTGACGCGCTCGGCCTGGCCGGCACCGTCGCGCGGCTGCCGCTGACGCCGCCGCGGGTGCGCCGCCTCGCGGAAGCCGGGGCGGGCAGGAAGCCGGGGCTACCATGAGCCGACGGACCCGCGCGCCATCGAGCACGGGAGGCGTCTTCGTGCGACCCGCACCATTAATGAGTGCGGATCCGCCCGCCGCGCAGCCGGGCTACGTCAGCAAGACCGACATGGTGGCCGCCCTCATCCGGCAGCTGATCATCACCGGCGAGCTGGCCGCGGGCGGGCAGCTGCGGCAGCGGGACCTCGCCCAGCGGTTCGGGGTCAGCCAGACACCGGTCCGCGAGGCGCTGCGCAGGCTGGAGTCGGAGGGCCTGGTCGTCGGCGACGCCCACCGCGGATTCACCGTGGTGGAGCCCGACGACGGCCCGGTCGAGGAGAACTTCCAGATCCGGGCCGCCCTGGAGTCGCTGGGCGCGTCGCTGGCGGCCCGCAAGATCGACGCCGGCGGCATCGAGGCGCTGCGGGACCTGAATGACCGGATGCGGGCCCTCGCCGACGACGACCCCCGGTATGCGGACCTGAACCGGGAGTTCCACTTCGCGGTGTACGAGCACGCGGGCAGTCCCCTGCTGCTGTCGCTGATGCGGCTGCTGTGGGCGTCGCTGCACGGCGGCCCGCGCGTGTCGCGCACGCACGCCGAGTCGGCCCGCCAGCACGACGCGATCATTGACGCGCTGAGCGCCGGGGACGCCGCCGCCGCGTCCACGCGGACGTACCAGCACATCATGAGCGCGGCGCCGGTCACCGGGCGGTAGCGCGGCATGCCGACGATCACCACCGACGACGGCGTCACGCTCCACGCCGAGGACACCGGCACCGGCGAGCCGCTGCTGTTCATCCATGAGTTCGCCGGCGACCACCGGAGCTGGGAGCCGCAGGTGCGCTTCTTCTCCGGCGGCTACCGCTGCCTTACCTATGCGGCCCGCGGGTACCCCCCGTCGGGCGTGCCCGCCGACGGGGCCGCCTACTCGCAGGACCGGGCGATCGCCGACGCGGTCGCCGTGCTCGACGGGCTCGGCGTGGGCCGCGCCCACGTGGCCGGGCTGTCGATGGGCGGATTCACCGCCCTGCACCTGGTGCTGCGCCACCCGGACCGGGTCGCCTCCGCGGTGGTGGCCGGCGCCGGGTACGGCGCGCAGCCGGAGCGCCAGGAAGGGTTCCGCGCCGAGTGCCGGGCCACCGCCGCCGCGTTCGAGACCGAAGGTGCGGAACGAGTGGCCGCCCGCTACGCGGCCGGCCCGGCGCGGGTGCAGTTCCAGAACAAGAACCCGCGCGGCTGGGCGGAGTTCGCCGCCGCGCTGGCCGGGCATTCCGCGCTCGGGGCCGCGCTCACCATGCGCGGCGTGCAGGCGGCCCGGCCTTCCCTCTACGGCCTGCGGGACGAGCTGGCGCGGGTGCGCACGCCGGTGCTGCTGATCGTCGGCGACGAGGACGAGGGATGCCTGGAACCGGCGCTCATGCTCAAGCGCACCATCCCCACCTCGGGCCTGGCCATCCTCCCCCGGACCGGCCACACCGCCAACCTCGAGGAACCGGACGTGTTCAACGGGCTGGTGGACCGGTTCCTCGCCGCCGTCGCACGCGGCGCCTGGCGGCCGCGCGACCCCCGCTCGCAGTCGGCTTCCATCACCGGGATGCAGCCGCCGCCCTGACCGCCCGCACCGTCAGGGTCTGGCCCCGGCCACCTGGTG
>DATINY010000377.1:0-2017 GCA_035473755.1 Streptosporangiaceae bacterium | reverse complement strand
TCGATCCGGCAGCCAGTGGCCTCGCTCTCGGGAGGTCAGCGGCAGTCGGTGGCGGTGGCCAAGGCGGTGATGTGGAACTCCAAGGTGGTGCTGCTGGACGAGCCCACCGCCGCCCTCGGGGTGGTGCAGACCCGGGTAGTGCTGGACCTGGTCAAACGGCTCCGGGACCGCGGGCTGGCCGTGATGGTGATCTCGCACAACCTGAACGACGTCTTCGAGGTCGCGGACCGGATCGCGGTGCTGTACCTGGGGCGGATGGTGGCCGAGGGGCCGGCGGCGGACTTCGACCGGCAGAGCGTGGTGGAGTACATGACGACGGGCAGCGCCGGCGGGCGGCCGTTCGAGCCTGCCGGATCCGCCGGCGGCGAGGGCTGAGCCCATGGCCTGGATCGGGAAATCCCAGTGACCGTTGACCCCGGCGAGACCCCGGCCGGGACGGCGGACGGCACGATGGTGGCCGACCTCACCGCCGCTCCCGAGGCCGCAGCCGACGTCCCGCCCGAGCTCGTCGCCCAGTCGCTGGGCCAGTACCTCCGGGCCTGGTGGCTCCGGATCCGCAGTGGCGACAGCGGTATCCTGCCGGTGGTCCTGGGCTTGGTGGTGGTCGCCGTCGTCTTCGAGATCGTCACCCCCGAGCACGCCTTCCTGCGGCCGAGCAACATCGTCTATATCTTCGGGCTGAGCACCGTGTACATGGTGCTGGCGATGGCTGAGACAGTGGTCCTGCTCCTCGGGGAGATCGACCTCTCGGTCGGCGCGGTCGCGCTTTTCGGCGGGGTGATCGCCTTCAAGCTGGTCCAACAGCCCGGGCCGGCCTGGCCGTGGTGGGCAGCGATGCTCGCCGCGCTCGTCGGCTGCGGCCTGATTGGCGCCTTCACCGGGACGCTGACTGCCCGGCTCAAGATCCCATCCTTCGTCGTGAGCCTGGCTATGTTCCTGCTCTTCTCGGGAATCCTTGTCGTCGTCCTCGGCGGGGCCAACGGCACCGTGAGCGTCAGCTCTTCGGCGCCCAACCAGCGGGTCATCTATGACATGGTCCAGGGGCTGATCGTCCCGATTGCCAGCTGGGTAGCCCTGGCGGTGGTGGTCGGGGCCGTCGGCACGGCCCTCTGGCTACGCGCCGCCGCGAGGCGACGCCAAGGCCTGGTGGCTCCCCCGGCCAGCGTGACAGCAATCAGAATCGCCCTGGTGGCGCTGGTCGGGGTAGCTGTGGTGTTGATCTGCAGTATCAACCGCGGGACCCCCCTTGTGACGGTGCAGGGAGTTCCGTGGGTCATCCCGATCGTCCTCGTCGTCCTTGGCGTCTTGACGCTCCTGCTCCAGCGGACCCGCTTCGGCCGCTACGTCTACGCCATCGGTGGCAACCCCGAAGCGGCCCGCCGCGCCGGCGTCAGCCTCGCCGGCATCCGCACGTGGGCCTTCGCGTTGTGCTCGGCGACCGCGGGCCTGGGCGGCATACTGCTCGGCTCCTTTTTCTTCGGTCAGTACAGCACCAATACGGCAGACCCCGGTCAGCTCGTCCTGTACTCGGTGGCCGCCGCCGTCATCGGCGGGGTCAGCCTCTTCGGCGGCCGGGGTAAGGCAATCCATGGTGTTCTCGGCGGCCTCCTCGTCGGCGCCATCGCCTACGGCGTGTCCCTTCTCAGCTTGGGTCAGTTGGCCACGCCGTTGCAGTACATCGTGCCGGGCGGCGTGCTCATCGTCGCAGTGCTGGTTGACGTGCTGTCACGGCGCGGGACTGGGAGCGTGACCCGTGTCTGACATCCCCGGGACCGCGGGCCCCGGCGAGACTCCGGCCGGGACGGCGGACACCGCGACGGCGACCGACCTCACCGCCGCCCCTGAGGCCGCCGCGGCCGACGTCCCGCCCGAGCTCCTCGCCCAGTCGCTGGGCCAGTACCTCCGGGCCTGGTGGCTCCGGGTCCGCAGTGGCGACAGCGGTATCCTGCCCGTGGTCCTGGCCATCGTGGTGGTCGCGGTCAGCTTCCAGATCGCGAACCCGACGTTCCTGTCGCCG
>DATINY010000376.1:0-8290 GCA_035473755.1 Streptosporangiaceae bacterium | reverse complement strand
TCATCCTGCCGCCGCGCTATGGCGGCCAGCGCCTCGAGGTAGTAGGCGGCCGCTGATTCGTCTCCGGCTTCGGCCGCCAGCGACAGCCCCTGCCTGAGCAGTCCCCTGGCGCCGTCCAGATCGCCCCGGGCCTGGCTGGCGAGCGCCAGGTCGTACAGCGAGATCAGGATCGTGAACCGGTCCGGGCTGCTGCGGGCCGCGTCCAGTCCCGCCGTGAACAGCTGCGCCGCGCGGTCGTAATCAGCCTTGCTGAGCTGGATCTGGCCGAGGAAGTTGTCGACCAGGGCGACAATCAGCAGGTACTGCACACGCTCCTGCCCGCTGCGTTCACTGGTGCCGGCCTCTCGGAGCAGTTTCCTGGCCTGGTCCAGCACCTCGCTGGCCCGCTGGTAGTCGTGCCGCGAGGCCAGCACGTGCCCGAGGGCGGCGGCGGCCAGGGCACCGCCGAGTAGATCCCCCGCCTCGCGGAAGAGCGGCAGGCTCTGCTCGAAAACCGGCCGTGCCTTGTCCGGTTCGCTGTCAGCGATGAGGGTGAAGCCGGTACCGCTTAGCGCCAGGGCACGCTCGTGTGTCGCCATCTCCCGTCCGTTGGCCAGGAGCTTTCCCCCGTGACGGGCGACCTCGCCAAGGTGCCCGCGCAGAAACCAGAATCTCCATGTCATCCAGATAAAAGTGATCGCCTGGTCAAGCCGGTCCTGGTCCATCAGCCAGGACAGGGCGGCGCTGAGGTTGCCGGCCTCGGTCTCCAGCCGGTTCAGCCACGCCAGCTGCCCGTCGCCCCGCAGCTCGGATTCGGCCGGCCTGGCCAGGCCCGTGAAGTAGGCCGCATGCCGGTCGTGTGCCTTCTTCCAGGCGCCGCTGCCACGCAGGCGTCCCAGGGCGTACTCCCGGATGGTCTCCAGTAGCCCGAACCGCGGCTCGTCCCCGCGGGTGTCAACCTGGACCAGGCTGCTGTCTGCCAGCGAGTTCAGGATGTCGATCACCGGTCCGGGCGGGTCTGCCTGGCCGGGACCGCCAGCGTCGCCGTAGACCGCCTCGGCGGCGGGCAGGCTGAACGTGTCGGCAAAGACGCCGAGGCGGGCCAATAGCGCCTGTTCGCCCGGGGCCAGCAGGGCAAAGCTCCAGTCCAGGGTGTTCTTCAGGGTCCGCTGCCGCTCCGGCGCGTCCCGCGGCCCGCCGGTCAGCACGCCCATCGGGTCACCGAGCCGGGCCAGCAGCGCCTGCGGCGGCAGCAGCCTGACCCGGGCGGCGGCCAGCTCGATGGCCAGCGGCAAGCCGTCCAGCCGACGGCAGATCTCGGCCACGGTCCCGGCGTTCTGGCTGGTCAGCCTGAATCCCGGAGCCACCGCCTGCGCCCGCTCGGTGAACAGCCGCACCGAGGCGTACCGTCCCGCCGTCCCGGCGTCCGGGGCGGCACCCGGCGGCGGGACGGGGAGCGGGGGAACCGGGAATTCGTGCTCGCCGCTGAGCCTGAGCATGCTCCGGCTGGTCACCAGCATCTTCAGGCCGGGCGCTGCGGCCAGCAGCTCGGCGAGCAGTGGAGCCGCGTCGGTCACCTGCTCGAAGTTATCGAGCACGAGTAGCAGCCGCCTGGGGCTTAGGTATGACATCAGGTCGGTGCGCAGCCTGCCACCCGACGTATTCAGGCCGAGCCCGGCGGCGATCGCACCGGGCACCAGATCGGGGGACGGCACCGACGCGAGCCCGATGAACCGCACCCCGTCCGCGAAACCCGGCCGGAGCCGTCCCGCGGCCTCCACCGCGAGCCGGCTTTTCCCCGAACCGCCCGGGCCGGTGAGGGTGACCAGCCGGACGCCCTCGCCGCGAACCAGGGCTTCCACCGCCGCTACCTCCCGCTCGCGGCCCACCAGCGGGGTCGCCGGCACCGGCAGCGCCCCCGCCGGCGGCACCTCATCTCCGGCCGCTGCGCCGCGCTGCGGCTGGGTCACCGTGAACCGCTCGCTCAGCAGCACCGCCAGGTCGTTCTCAACCAGGCGCCGCAGTTCGGCGGCGCCGGTGAAGTGCTGGTAGGAAACGGCGCCCTCGTTCGTGATCCCGGCGAGCAGCTCCGCCAGCCTCGGCTCGCGGTCCGGTGCCGGCGTCTTGACATACAGCAGCCGGGGCAGTCCCGCCGACAGCAGGTATTCATCTTCCAGCCCGGAGACCTTCTCCCCGGGCGCAACCCAGCCGTAGCGCTGCCAGTAGATCCCGATGAAGACCTGGCTTTGCGCCAGGTAGGCACGGTAGACCTCGCGCGGCGGGTGCGGCCGGGCGCCCAGCTCGAACATCACCGGCACCAGCCGCAGCCTGGTCACCGCGGCTCGCACCGCCCGGCGCTCGGCGGCCAGCTCCTCCAGCGTCGAGCTCACGAACACCCGGAGCCGCTGATCGGGCGTGTTGATGACGCCGGCCTCGCTCATACAATCCACCTGCTACCACAAGGCTGCCCGCTACCACAAGGCTGCCCGCTAGCTCCGGCCCACCTGCGCGCGAGCCGTCATGCCGGCCGGCCGACATCGAGACGCACAAATCGGCGTTACGCGCGAATGCCCGGCAGTCGTACTCGCCGGACACTCACTCTCCGTAATGGCCATCTAGCTTGAGGTTGTCACCAGAGAGAGTCCCTAGAGGCTCGTGGTTGGCGCAACCATGGCAAACGCCGTTTGCCGGGGTACGGCTGGCCGCGATCAGATAACCGGTATCGACCCGCTGATCGTCGAGCCCTGCCCAGGCTGTGACTCCCAGCGGACCGTGCCGCCGATGGCGCCCAGGCGGTCCGCCATGTTGACGAAGCCGTGCCCGGACCGGGCCTTCTCGGCGTTGAACCCGGGCCCGTTGTCGCTGACCGAGAAGAGCAGCCCGCCGGACTCCTCCCAGATCCGGATCTGCGCGCTGGCCTTGGGTGCGTGCTTGGCCGCGTTCTGCAGAGCCTCCAGGCAGCAGAAGTAGATGGCTGTCTCCACCCCCTGGGAGTAGCGCCCGATCCCGTCGGCGCTCACGGCGACCGGGATCGTGCACCGGCCCGCCGCGGCGCGCAGCGCGTCGGGGAGGCCGGCGTCGGCCAGCAGCGGCGGGTAGATCCCGTGCGCGAGCTCACGCAGCTCCCTGATCGTCGTCTGGACGTCCTCGGTCATCTGCTCGAGCATCTCCACGCCCCCGCCGGGGTCGTCGGCGATGATGTCCCGGGCCAGGCGCAGGTTCACGGCCAGCGCCACCAGGTGCTGCTGGGCGCCGTCGTGCAGGTCCCGTTCCACCCGCCGGCGCTCGGCGTCGGCGGTCGCGACGATCCGGGCCCGCGATTCGCGCAGCTCGTCGGCCTGCTTGCGCAGCTCATCCAGGGTGGTCTGCAGGGCGGCGTCGAGCTGCACGTTGTGGAAGGCGAGGCCGGCCTGGCGGGCCAGCTCGGTCAGCACGCGGTCGTCCTCCTCGGAGAAGGCGTCCGCCTCGGCCGGGCGTTCCACCACGATGAGGCCGAGCAGCTCGCCGCCGTGGCTGATCGGCGCCACCCGCAGCTGGGACCGCTCCCTGCCGTCGAGCAGCGCGGGCAGCCAGATCGAGGCCCATGCGTTGCCCGAGACGCCCGCGCGTGTCACCACCGGCCGCTCGCGTTCGGAGATCAGGATCGTCTGGCGGCCCGCGTCCGGCACTGACACGGAGCGTTCCAGCACTTCACCACCGCCCGTGTAGACCTCGGCCCGGGTCAGGCCCATGGTCTTACGCAGCGACTCGGCGAGCTGGAGCAGCAACTCGTCCATGGCGACGGCGCGGGTCATCCTGCTGCCGAACGTGCGGAGCGCCTCGTCCGGCGCCTCGCGCGCCCCGTAGACGAACCGGGTGGCCGAGGCCAGCAGCCGGTCCCGGGATGGCAGGTAGCCGGCCGCCGCCACCGCCGCGGCGAGCATGGACAGGCCGAGGATCTCCCGGTCGCCGGCGTCGGCGGGCCCCTTCCCGAGGCCCAGCACGATCACGACGTAGACCGCGGCGACGACGAGGCTGAAGCCCGCTACCCACAGCACGTGCACCAGGAGCCGGCCGCCATGCGGCGCCAGCCGGGGGGTGCCGCCGGCAATCAGGCTGAGCGGGATCGCCACGGTCACCCCGGCCGCGGCCGCGGCCACCGCGGTCGGCCAGCCGACGAGCAGATGCAGGACCACGACGATCAGGGCTGCGTCCACGGCCACCACGACGCCGATGGCGAGCCATTGCAGCCGTTCCCGGCCGGCGGCGGTGGCGTGGAGGTAACGGACCCGCACGGCCGGCAGGGCACAGCCGACGGCCGCCACCAGCCCCACGGCCGCGACCAGCGACGGCAGCGGCCGGCCGGCGAGGGCGAACACCAGGCCCGTGCCCACCGCTCCGAGATAGGCGATGGCGGCGCCGGTACGCCGGGCCCGGCCGCCGAGCTGGCCGTCGGGCAGGGCGAGCAGGAAGTGGCAGGAAGCCGCGATGACCAGCGCCGCCGCCAGCGTCGCGACCGCCCGAGCCAGCTGGTGCTGGCCCGCCGGGGGCTGGCTGGCGAGCCGCCCCCCGGTCAGCGCCACGGCGCCCGCCAGTGTCCCTACCGCCAGCGGCCACTGCGGCACCCGCCCGGGTGCGCGGGCGCAGACGGCCACGGCCAGGGCCCACACGAGCACCACGCCGACCGCCACCCCATCCAGCGGGGACAGGCCACCGGGCACCTGGACCCGGAGCCCGGCGAGCGCGACCGCCACGGTGACCACCGGCAGGACCACCCCGGTCGTCAGATGGCCCGCGGCCGCCCCGCGCGGCCGGGCCGTAGCGGCGGGGCCGTGGACGGTGCCGTTCACCGGCACTCCCACGGGACCCGTCGGCGGTGCCCTAGCCGGCGCATAATAAGCGTGCCTCGATCACAACGGACCCGCCGCCGTCCGGCTGCAGCTCCGGCTCGGGCTCGGCGATCCGGCCGTCGCGCATCCGGACCACCCGCCCGGCGGCGGCGGCGACGCTGGCGTCGTGGGTGACCAGGACGATGGTCTGGCCGCCGCCGTGCAGCCGGCGCAGCAGCTCGATAACCTCATCCCCGCCTTCGGAGTCGAGCGCGCCGGTCGGCTCGTCGGCCAGTAGCAGGGTGGGCTCGTTGGCCAGGGCGCGGGCGATCGCCAGCCGCTGGCGCTGGCCACCGGACAGCACCCCGGGCACCGCGCGGGCCTTGTCGGCGATGCCGAGCAGGTCGAGCAGGTCGGCGGCCCGGGTCTCGGCCATCTTGCGCCTGCGGCCGGCGATGACGGCCGGCAGCGCGACGTTCTCGAGCACGGTCATGCCCTCGAGCAGGTTGAAGAACTGGAACACCAGCCCGATGTGGCGCCGGCGCAGCCGGGCCAGGTCGTCCTCGCTGCGGCCGGTGACCTGCTCGCCCGCCACGCTGATGTCCCCCTCGTCGGCGGTGTCCAGCCCGGCGACCAGGTTCAGCAGGGTGGACTTGCCGCACCCCGACGGCCCCATCAGGGCCACGAACTCGCCTTCGCTCACCGTCAGGTCCACGCCGCGCAGGGCGCGGACCGGCGCGTTCTCTGCCTCGAAGGTCTTGCGTACGCCGCGTACGGTAAGCGCGGCCTGGCTCTCAGACATAACCCCCCCATCCGGGATGTACTGTTGCTCGCCGGGCCGGGGTCGGCCGGGCTCGCCTGGGCGGCGGCCTCGGGCATGCCGTCCCGGCAGGCGATCTTGTAGGCGGTGACCGGGGTGGCGCGGCCCTTCACGTGCTGGGAGCCGATCAGGACGGCGTCCACCGCTGTTTTCAGTGCCTTGAGCGTGGCCTCGGAGAGCACGGTCTCGCCCTTGTCCGCCAGCTGCTGCAGCCGCTGGCAGAGGTTCACGGTGTCGCCGACCAGCGTGTATTCCAGCCGTTCCGCCGAGCCGAGCAGGGCCGCCGCGGCCTCGCCGGTGGACAGGCCGAGCCCCAGCCCGAACGGGGGCAGGCCGTCCGTCTCCCACCGGGTGTTGATCCCGGCCTGAAGCTCATGCATCACCGCCGCCGCGGCCACCGCGCGGTCAGCGTGATCTTCCTGCGGGAACGGCGCGCCGAACACGGCCATGACCGCGTCGCCGACGAACTGCATCACGGTCCCGCCCTCGCCGAGGATGGCGTGGTTCATCGCGGCCCGGTGGGTGTTGAGCTGGCCGGCGAGCTGGCTCGGGTCGGCGTGCTCGGCGATCGTCGAATAGGACCTGATGTCGCTCATCAGGACGGTGACGATCACCCGCTCGGTCTCGCCGATCTCCCGGTGCTCGAGCCGGAGCTTCTCGGCCAGCCCGCCGGGGAGCAGGCGGGACAGCGTCTCGCCCTGCTCCTCCCGGTCGATGATGGCCTGCTGCAGCATGCGGAGCCGGCGCAGGGCGCTCTGGCTGCCCGCGGAGACGCCCTCGGCCAGCTTGACGAAGACCGCCTCCACGTCGGCTTCGGCGGCCTCGGGGGGGACTCCCCGGGCGGCGGCGATCGCCTTGATCGGCTTGCCCTCCGCCACCATGGACAAGAGCTCCTCCTCCTCGGGCGACAGCCCGCCCGCCGGGACGACCGGCCGGACGAGCGCCTCCACGATCGACGGGTCCAGCGCGGTGCCGCCGGTCGCCACCGCCCGGATCGCGTCGGCGAGCTGGTTCCCCTCGGCCACGTGGTCCTTCAGCAGGTAGCCGTAGCCGGCCGAGCCTTCCGCCAGCAGCGAGACCGCGTACTCGGGGTCCTCGTACTGCGACAGGATCACGACCCCGGTGCCGGGGTGGCGCTTGCGGACCTCCTTGGCCGCGTCGATGCCCTCGCGCGAGAAGGACGGCGGCATCCGGATGTCGGTGACCAGCACCTGCGGATTGGCGGCGGTGGCCCCGCTGACCGCTTCGTCGTAGTCGGCGGCCACCCCGACCACCTGCAGGTCGGCGTGCCGGTCGATGAGGGCGCGTACGCCCTCCCGCACGATCAGGTTGTCATCGGCCAGGAAGACCCTGATCGTGCCCGGCGGCTGCGCGTCGTTGTGGTCCATCTACCTAGTTCTCGCATATCGGGGTCGTAGCCCGCCAGAGGGCAGGCACGTACAGCACTGGTGGTGGTAGGCACACCAGGCCCCCGCCAGGCACCATCCTCCGCAGCGGAGGATACCGGCCGCCATCATTCAGAACGGAGAATCGTGGCGGGCGCCGACCGGGCCGCCGACTCGCCGGGCACGGCGGCGGCCGCCACGGCGACCGCCAGGGCGATGGCCGCCATGGCCGCCAGGGTCAGCGGCGGGATGGCTACGACCGGCAGGATGCCCAGCTGGTGGGCGAAGATCCGCCACGCGGTGCGGCCCACCAGGCTGAGCCCGGCCCGGGTACTGCGGGCGGAGTAAACCACCCGGCCGATACCCGGGGAGCGGCCTATCCGGCGTCGGCCAACCGAACGCCACGGGCCATTCGCACTGCCCGCCGGTGGTGGCAAGCCCACCCTCCATGGGCCACCCGCCCGGGGTCACCGGTGGTGGCAAGCACACCCAGGATTGGCCGGGCAGCACCCTGGCCGGCCGCGGCCGGCCAGGACAAGGCTGGCGGTGACAGGTTCCCAAGGAACTGGCGGTGACCAGAAAGGCGGCGGAGGCGATGACCGCGCTGACAGCACGGGGCATCCGCAAATCGTTCGGCCGGCGGCAGGTGCTGACCGGCGTTGACCTCGAGGTCGCGGCGGGGGAGCTGGTCGCGGTGGTCGGGGAGAACGGGACCGGCACGACGACGCTGCTCCGGATCCTCGCGGGCGACCTGCGCCCGGACGCGGGCAACGTCACCATCGACGGCCGGCCGGGCTACTGCCCGCAGACGGTCGTCCTGGACGAGGCGCTCACCGTGGACCAGAACGTGCGCTACTTCCAGGCCGCGTACGGGATCGGCGGCACCGGCCGGGCCGAGGAGCTGATCGAGCGGCTCGGCTACGCCGGCTGCCGCGGCCAGCGCGTCGGCACCCTGTCGGGTGGGACCAAGCAGAAGCTCAGCCTGACCCTGGCCCTCATGCACGACCCGCCGGTCCTGCTCCTCGACGAGCCCTACCAGGGGTTCGACTGGCAGACCTACCTCGCCTTCTGGGACCTGACCGGCGAGCTGCGCGACCGGGGCACCGCGACGGTGGTCATCAGCCACCTGGTCTTCGAGCACGAGCGTTTCGACCGGATCTGCCACCTGACCGGCGGGCGGATCGGCGAGGAGGCGAGCGGCCATGCGGCAGCAGCTTGACACCGCCGTCCGGCTCAGCCTGGCCGGGCAGGTCCGGAACCGGTTCGCCTGGATCCTGCTCGTGGCCTTCGTCCCGGTC
>DATINY010000375.1:0-12539 GCA_035473755.1 Streptosporangiaceae bacterium | reverse complement strand
GCTCACCCGCATCCCCGGCGTCGACATCCCGCACCGGGCCAAGACCGACTACTACGACTATTACGACGCGGCGGCGACGCGGCCGCTGCCCGATCCGGCGGGCGAGGGCATGGGCCTGGGGCTGGCCGCGGACTTCGCCTTCACGCGGGAGCAGACAAAGCTGCCCATCAAGTTCTCCTTCACCGGCCCGTTCTCGCTGTCCCGCCGGATCCGCAACGGCGCCTACCCCGATCCCGGCGACCTGGTACGGGACCTCGCCGGGTGGCTCAACGCGGAGGCGCGGGCGCTGGTGGCGGCCGGCGCGGACCTGCTGCAGATCGACGAGCCCTTCCTCGCCGGGTACCCCGAGGCGGTGGAGCTGGCGATCGAGGCGGTCAACATCGTCACCGAAGGCGTGGACGCCACCTGGGCCCTGCACGTGTGCTACGGGAACCGCTACGCCAGGCCGCTGTGGGAGGGGCACTACGACTTCCTGTTCCCCGCCGTCCTCGCCGCGCACATCGACCAGCTCGTGCTCGAATTCGCCCGCAAGGGCGACGGCGACCTGCGGCTGTTCCAGCAGTACACCTGGGATCGCGGGGTCGGGCTCGGGGTGATCGACGTGAAGACGGCCGACGTGGAGTCGCCGGATCTGGTAGCCTCCCGCATCCGCCGGGCACTGGAATTCGTCCCGGCGGAGCGGCTGGTGATCAACCCCGACTGCGGGCTGCGCCACCTGCCCGCCGACGCGGCACGCGCCAAGCTGCGCGCGCTGGTGGCCGGGGCCGCCCAGGTACGCGAGGAACAGCTGTCCGGTGGCCAGCACGACGGGCACCCGGCCGGCTCCGGCTCCATCAGGAACAAGGCCCCGATCAGGAACAAGGCAGGGACTGGGCGATGAGCACTGAGGACTCCGACGGCTTCGTCTTCACCTCGGAGTCGGTGACCGGCGGGCATCCGGACAAGATGGCCGACCAGATCTCCGACACCATCCTCGACGCCGCGCTCGCGCAGGACCCGGGCTCGCGGGTGGCGGTCGAGACGCTGCTGACGACCGGCCTGATCGTGATCGCGGGTGAGCTGACCACCAAGGCCGTCCTGGACTACGCGAGTCTCGCCCGCGAATGCGTGCGCGACATCGGCTACGTGGGCGGCGAGTTCGGGTTCGACGCCGACGCGGTCGGCGTCCTCGTCGCCCTGGACAAGCAGTCCCCCGACATCGCCCAGGGCGTCGACGCCTCGCGGGAGGCGCGGACCAGCCAGCCCGAGCACCCGTATGACCGGGCCGGCGCCGGCGACCAGGGAATGATGTTCGGCTATGCGACGAACGAGACCCCCGAGCTCATGCCGCTGCCGATCACGCTGGCGCACCGGCTCGCACGCAGGCTGACCGAGGTCCGCGCCACGGGCCTCGTGCCCTACCTGCGCCCCGACGGCAAGACCCAGGTGACCGTCCGCTACGACTCCGGCGGGCGGCCGGTCCGGGTGGAGAAGCTGCTCATCTCCTCCCAGCACGCCGAGGGCGCGGAGGACAAGCTTCCCGACACACTGTGGGAGCACGTGGTCACCCCGGTGCTGCCCGCGGGTCTGTACGACCCCGCGGTCCTGCGCGACAGCTTTTACGTCAACCCCACCGGCCGGTTCGTCATCGGCGGCCCGGTCGGCGACGCCGGCGTGACCGGCCGGAAGATCATCGTGGACACCTACGGCGGCTTCGCCCGCCACGGCGGCGGCGCGTTCTCCGGCAAGGACCCCTCGAAGGTGGACCGCTGCGCCGCGTACGCCGCCCGCTACGTGGCCAAGAACGTGGTGGCCGCCGGGCTGGCCGACCGGGTCGAGGTCCAGGTCGCCTACGCCATCGGCATGGCCCGGCCGTTCTCGCTGCTGGTGGACACGTTCGGCACCGAGAAGGTCAGCCGGGCCACGATCGGTGAGCTGGTGCGGGAGAACTTCGACCTGCGCCCGGCCGCGATCTGCGATGACCTCGACCTCCGTCGCCCGCGGTACCGCATCACGGCCGCCTACGGCCACTTCGGGCGGAGCGAGCCCGAGTTCACCTGGGAGCGCACCGACAAGGCGGAGACGCTGCGCCGTCAGGCCGGGCTCGGGTAGGGCTCCGGCAGGAACACCGGCCTCGGCCTCAGGCAGGCCGGTTGTCAAGATCCCCGCGGGCTCCGGCCGCCGGCCGGCCCTATCCCTGCGTCCGGGGATTGTGCTGAGCCACAAGGACCATTCCCGATTCCGGTCATATGCTGCGCTTGTGACGGACAACCTCCGCGCCGCGGGCCGGGCCGGGCCGGCTCGTGATCTCGGCCGGGAGAACATGGTCCTGCGTGAGCTGGTGACGGTGTACCGCCAGCTGTCCGGCCTGGCGCTGCAGGACGCGGACCTGGCCAGCGTCGCCCAGCTGCTCGCGGACCGGACCGCCGCGACCGTCGCCGTGGTCAGCCCGGTCATGGACGTCATGGCCGCCGCGGCACCCGGTGCGGCGCCGGAGAAGGCCGCCGTCATGGTCGCCGACGCGCTGGTCCACCCGCGCCTCGGGCAGGTCCTGCGGGCGTCGCGCCAGGGCCACCGCTCCCTGTGGCTGCCCAGGGTCGGCGGGATGCCCGCCATCATCGTCGCGCCGATCCTCGTCGGTGACGAGGTGCCCGCCCACCTGATCACCCTGGACCCGCCGGAGAACGGCGGCGATGAGGACATGAACCTCCTCGTCACCGAGCACGCGGCCACCATCTGCGGGGTGATACTCGGCCGGGAGCACGTGGTCGCCGCCGCTGCCCGCCGCGTGCGTGACGACCTGGTCGAGGGCCTGCTGCTGGGTCGCGGCCGGGACGACGGCGACGCCCAGCGGTGGGCGGCGCACCTTGGATACGACCCCGGCCGCGAGCACAACGTGATGGTCATCGCCTTCGACATCGGCGACCCGCGGCCGCCCCAGGACGGCGAGGCGCTCCGGCAGCGGGTCCGGGACGTGATCGAGCACTTCGTCACCACCCGCGCCCCCGACGTGATCATCTCGGCGCGCGAATCGGAGGTGGTGCTGGTGGCTGCCGTGCCCGGGGACGGGCACGGCAGCGCCCTGGACGCCCAGCGCCTCGGCAGCACCTGCATCAGCCGCCTGGCCGAGCTGTTCCCGGACACCAAGGTGGTCATCGGGATCGGCGGCACCTGCCGCGACCCGCAGGAGATCACCCGCTCCTACGAACAGGCCCACCGGACGATCGAGACGCTGCAGCGGATGGGGCGGGCCGGCACGGTCACCGCCTTCGCCGACCTCGGCATCCACCGGCTGCTCCTGCAGGTGCCACAGCTGGCGGAGCTGAGGTCGTTCGCGGACGACGTGCTCGGCAGCCTGTCCCCGGGCGAGCCCGAGCGAAGGGCCGAGTACCTGACCACGCTCGCCTGCTACCTGCGGGAGAACAGCAGCCCGCAGCGGGCGGCGCGTTTCCTGCACGTCCACCCCAATACCGTGGCCTACCGGGTCAAGCGGATCGAGGAGATCACCGGGCTGTCGATGGACAGCTACCGGGACCGCCTGACCACGCAGGTGGCCCTGGAGATCCTGGACGCGCTGGGGGACGGGCGATGACCGGCTCGGCGAGGTTCACCGACGCGCTGGCGCAGCGGCTGATCGTCTGCGACGGCGCCATGGGCACGATGCTGCACGCCGCGGGCTGCGCACTCGACCGGGCGCTGCCCGAGGTCAGCCTGTCCGACCCCAAGCTGGTCGCCGCCATCCACGAGAGCTACGTCTCCGCGGGCGCCGACGTCATCCAGACCAACACCTTCGGGGCGAACCGGCTGTGGCTGGCCGGCCACGGTTACCCCGACCAGGTCGAGGAGATCAACCGGGCCGCCGTCGGCATCGCCCGGGAGGCCGCAGGCGCCGGGCCGAACGCCGCGCCAGCGGTGTCCCGGCGCCGAGGACATGCCTCCCGAAGCCAGCGAAGCGCCCGCGAGGGAGGCCATGATCATCTGAGCGAGCGCAGCGGCCGCGAGGTCTTCGTGGCCGGCTCGGTCTCGCCCGCGGTCACGGCCCGGCAGCGGCGCCAGGTCGGCGCGGCCGAGCGGCAGGACGTGATCGCCGAGCAGATCCGCTCCCTCGCCACCGCCGGGGTCGACCTGATCATCCTGGAGACGTTCGGCTACCTGGACGAGCTCGCCGAGGCGGTGACCGCGGCCAGCGGCGTCTGCGATCTTCCCATCGTCGCGCAGGCGACCTTCGCCGACGACGGACGGACCCTGGGCGGCGAGACGCCGCACGAGGTTGCCACCGTGCTCGGCGAGCTGCCGATCGTCATGCTCGGCACCAACTGCACCATCGGCCCGCAGCGGATGCTGGCCGTCGTGGAGAGCCTGGTCCGGTACTCCGCGCTGCCGGTCAGCGCGCAGCCGAACGCCGGGCAGCCGCGCAAGGTCGGCCACCGCCGGTTCGAGTTCAGCATCGACGCCACCTACTTCGCCCGCTACCTGCGCCGGTTCGCCGAGGCCGGGGCGGCCATGGTCGGCGGGTGCTGCGGCACCACCCCGACGCACATCGAGGCGGCGGCGGCGAACGTGTCGGATCTGCCGGTGCCGGGGCCACGCGCCAGCGCCCGGCCACGGCCGCGCAGGCCGGCCCAGGCGGCCCCGGGCGGGGCGGGCGCAGGCGGGGCAGGCACCGGCACGGGCATCCTCGCCGCCCGGCTCGCCGCCCGGGACTTCGTCGTCGCGGCCGAGATACCCGCGCCCGACGGCGGCGCCATACCGGCCGAGACCGTGACCGCCCTGCGCGGGCAGGGCCTCGACCTGTTCACGGTGACCTCGCCGGAGAACCCCCGGGCCCACCGCGACTCCCTCGGCATGGCGGTCCAGCTCCAGGCCCAGGGCGGAGTGGAGACCATCGTCACGATGACGACCTGGGACAAGACCATCATGACGCTGCAGGCCGACCTGCTCGGGGCGCACGCGCTCGGCATCCGCAGCGTCATCTGCGAGACCGGGAGCCCGCCGGTGCTCGGCGACTACCCGGCCGTGGACGGGATCTGGGAGGTCGATTCGCTCGGCCTCGTGGCCCTGCTCGCGGGCCTCAACGCCGGCCGGGATCTCGACGGCCTGCCGCTGACCACCAAGACCTCCTTCTGCATCGGGAGCCGCGTCAACCCGGGCGCGCCGGACGCCGGGGCCGAGCTCGAGCGGGTCAGGGGCGAGGTGGCGGCCGGGGCGCATTTCCTGGTCACCCGGCCGCTGTACGAGCTTGACTCGCTGCGGCACATGACCGCCGCCCTTGGCGGCGGCGCCAAGAGGGCCCAGGTACCGGTCCTCGCCTGCGTCACGCCGCTGCGCAGCTTCGAAGAGGCCGACTACCTCGCGCACGAGGTGCCGGACGTGAGCGTGACCGCCGCCACCCGGCGCGCCATGGAGAGCGCCGGGCAGGCGGCGGCGAGGGCGACCGGCCTGCGCCTGGCGGCGGACCTGCTCGCGGAGGCGCGCCCGCTGGCCGACGGGGTGGTGCTCACCATGCCGGAGGGCGATGCGGCAACGCTGGGGCCGCTCCTGGCGGTCCTGGCATGAGTATCCTCACGGCGGCGCGGCGGGGATGTGCGGTGCGCCGGAAAGCCGGCCGTGGCCCGGGCGCGGAGGTCGTGGCCAGAGCACAATGGTCCGGATGGGACCTTGTGGGATGTGCCGTAGCAGGCAATCGGCCGCTGCCGCATGCTGTAGCGCACCCAGCGGGACCCGCCATCCCAGGCCGTCCCGCCTGAGCGGTTTGAACAAGGCGTCGGAAGTTATGGAGGCTAGATGAGCATCCTGGGCACCCGGGTGGTGCGGATCGAGGACCCGCGGTTGCTGACCGCCGGTGGTACCTATGTGGATGACCTCAGGCTCCCGCAGCTGACGGGCGCGGCACGGGTCACGTTCGTGCGCAGCCACCACGGCCACGCGCTCATCACCGGCGTCGACGCCTCGGCGGCGCTGGCGGCACCCGGCGTGATCGCCGTGCTGACCTACCAGGACATCAACGACATCCCGCCGCCACCGCCGCTGCCCGAGGGCGGCCCGCCCCCCGGCAGCGAGGCCGCTCCCCTCCCGATGGGCGGGGTGTGGCAGGAACCGCTGCTGGCGGTGGACCGGGTGCGGTTCGTGGGCGAGCCGGTGGCCATGGTGCTCACCGACGACAGCTACCAGGGCGAGGACGCCGCCGAGTTGGTCAGCGTGGACTATGAGCCCCTCCCCGCCATCGTGGACCCGGCCGACGCGCTGGCCGGGCACACGCTGCTGTTCCCCGACGCGGGGTCGAACGTGGCCGTGGCCCATCCCGCGGGCGACACCGCGTTCGACGGCTGCGACGTCGTGGTCTCCCGCGACATCGTGAACCAGCGGGTGGCGCCGGTGCCCATGGAGGGCCGGGCCGCCGCCGCCATGTGGGTGGACGGCAAGCTGACCGTGTGGGTGAGCACCCAGAACGCCCAGATCAGCCGCTTCATCATGGCTGGCGCCTTCGGCCTTGACCCGGACGCGATCCGGGTGGTCGCCCCGGACGTGGGCGGCGGATTCGGCGCCAAGGTCGGGATCGACCGGGACGCGATCCTGGTGGCCTGGGCGGCCAGGCACACCGGCCGGGCACTGCGGTGGGTGGAGACGCGCAGCGAGAACCTGGTCGGGATGACGCACGGGCGCGACCAGCAGCACCAAATAAAGATCGGCGGAACCAGGGACGGGCGCGTCCTGGCCTACCGGCTTGACGTGCTGCAGGACACCGGGGCCTACCCGCGGATGAGCGGCTTCCTGCCCACCCTCACCAACCTGATGGCGGTCGGCCCCTACGACATCGCCCACGTCGAGGCCGGGTACCGCGTCGTGGTGACCAACAAGACGCCCATCGCCGCCTACCGCGGCGCCGGCCGCCCGGAGGCGACCGCCGCGATCGAGCGGGCGATGGACCTGTTCGCGGCCGAGATCGGCATGGACCCGGCGGAGGTGCGGCGCAAGAACCTCGTGCCGGCCGACAAGTTCCCGTACCAGACCCCGTGCGGGGCCCACTACGACAGCGGGGACTATATCGGGGCGCTGGACAAGGTGCTGGCCGGCTCGGGCTACGCGGGCCTGCGGGCCGAGCAGGCACGCCGGCGGGAGCGCGGGGACGCGCTCCAGCTCGGCATCGGGGTGGCCAGCTACGTCGAGATCACCGCGGCGGACGCCGAAAACGGCGAGACCGCCCGGGTGGTGGTCAACGGCGACGGCACGGCCACGGTCTACACCGGCAGTTCCCCGCATGGCCAGGGCCACTACACGGCATGGTCGATGCTGGTCCAGTCGGACCTGGGGATCCCCATGGACAAGGTCACCGTGCTTCACGGCGACACCGACGAGATCCCCCTGGCCACCGGCACCTACGCGTCACGCTCGCTGCAGCTCGGCGGGATGGCCGTGCACAAGGCTGATCTGGAGGTCAAGGAGCAGGCACGGCGGCTGGCCGCGGACATGATGGAGGCCAGCGAGGCCGACCTGGAGCTCGACATCGACCGCGGCCTCTGGCATGTCCGCGGTGACCCGGAATCGAGTAAGACCTGGGCGGAGGTGGCCAGCCATGCCGGATCGGACGGCCTGGTGGCCGCCGTCCACTTCACCGAGGCGCAGCCCACGTTCCCGTTCGGCTCCCACGTCGCGGTGGCCGAGGTCGACACCGAGACCGGCAAGGTGACCCTGGTGCGGCACGTGACCGTGGACGACGCCGGGATCGTGGTCAACCCGGTGCTGACGGAGGGGCAGCGGCACGGCGGCATCGCCCAGGGCGCGGCGCAGGCGCTGCTGGAGGAGATGGTGTACGACGCCGACGGCAACCCGCTCACCGGCACGCTCGCGGACTACGCCGCCATCACCGCCACCGAGCTGCCGAGTTTCGAGCTGCTGGTGAGCGAGACCCCCACCCCCGTCAACCCGCTGGGGGTCAAGGGGATCGGGGAGGCGGGCACGATCGGCGCCACCCCGGCCGTGCAGAATGCCGTCATCGACGCGGTCAGCCACCTGGGCGTCCGCCACATCGACATGCCGACCACGCCCGCACGGGTATGGGCCGCGATCAAAGAAGCGAGGAACAGCCAGTGAAGGTGAGCATGACCGTCAACGGCGCGGCGGTGGACGCCGAAGTGCCGGACCGGACCCTGCTCGTGCATTTCCTGCGGGACGTGGCCGGCCTGACCGCGACCAACGTCGGCTGCGACACCACGTCGTGCGGGGCCTGCACGGTCCTGCTGGACGGGCAGTCGGTGAAGTCGTGCACCGTGCTCGCCGCCCAGGCCGACGGCCATCAGGTGACCACCGTGGAGGGGCTGGCCAACGGCGATGGCGAGATGCATCCCGTCCAGCGGGCCTTCCACGCCGAGCACGGCCTGCAATGCGGGTTCTGCACGCCGGGCATGGTCATGGCGACCGTCTCGCTGCTCGCGGAGAACCCCCGGCCCACCGAGGAGGAGGTCCGCACCGGGCTGGAGGGCAACCTGTGCCGGTGCACCGGCTACCACAACATCGTCCGGGCCGTGCTCGCCGCGGCCGAAGGGGGGGACATCTAGTGATTCCCGCACCCTTCACCTACCAGCGGGCCGGGTCGGTGGACGAGGCCCTGAGCCTGGCCGCCGAGGGCGGCGATGACGCGAAATTCCTGGCCGGCGGGCATTCGCTGCTCCCGCTCATGAAGCTCCGGCTGGCCGTGCCCGAGGTGCTGATCGACATCGGCCGGCTCAGCGAGCTCTCCTACGTCCGCGAGGAGAACGGCCACATCGCGGTCGGAGCCCTCACCACCCATCACGACGTGGCGAACTCCGGCCTGCTCGGCAGCGAGCTGCCGCTGCTCGCCCACGCCGCCGGCCAGGTGGGCGACCCGCAGATCCGCCACCGGGGCACGCTCGGCGGCTCGCTGGTGCACTCCGACCCCGCGGGCGACCTGCCGGCGGTGATCCTCGTGCTTGACGCCACGCTGGTCGCACGCGGTCCCTCCGGCAGCCGCGAGATTCCCGCCGGGGAGTTCTTCGAGGGCCTGTTCGAGACCGTACTGGAGCCCGGTGAGCTGCTGACCGAGATCCGCATCCCCCGGCCGGCCCAGGCCGGGTGGTCGTTCCAGAAGTTCACCAAGCGGGCCATCGACTGGGCCATCGTCGGCGCCGCCGTGCAGGGCGATCAGGTGGCGCTGGTCCACATGGGGTCGACGCCGCTGCGGGCCAGCGCGGTCGAGCAGGCGCTGGCGGGCGGGGCCGCACCGGCCGATGCCGCCGCCCACGCCGCGGAGGGGACCAGCCCGCCCGAGGACATCAACGCCGATCGCGAGTACCGCGAGCACCTGGCCCGGGTGCTGGTCGCCCGCGGGCTGACCGAGGCGCGCTCACGAGCCTGACGGCCCGGGGCCCGGCCGGGGCCGGATCACGTCCGACGCGAGGAGGCTGGACAGCGCCCGGCCGCATGCGTCGCGGCGCGGTTCCGGCACGCATGCGGCCATGGCCTCGCGGGCGCTGGGGTAGTCGCCCAGGGCCTCGACGAGCACGACCAGTTCCGGGGCCTTAAGGAAAACCAGGCGGCGGTTCCCGAAGTGATAGGCCAGGCCGCCGAACCCCTCACGCCGGATCGCGACCTGCGGGTGCTTCTCGTAAGCCCGGCCGGCGTCAAACCCGGCAACCATGGGGGCCCGCCGTCATGGCGCTCAGTAGACGCCGCACATGCCGTCGATGGAGATCTCCTCGACCAGCAGCTCCTCGGTCTCCGCGACGTCCTGGGCCTCGGTGGGGACCTCGGCCGGGGCCTCGGTGCCGGCGTTCTCCGCGCTCATGAGCGCCCCTTCCGTGTCGCCGCCCGGGCGCCAGGCCACGGCGGCATGATCGCTGGAATTATGCTTCCATACCGTGCCGGCCAGTGCCACACCCCGCCCCGGGCATTCACTCCCGGCCGGAGATGATCTCGTTCCCCGGCCCGGCCGCTCCCCCGTGCCGGCCGGGATGCACCTGCGCCCTGACCCGGGCCTGCTCAGCCTGGCCGGCGGGACCGTCTTGGTGGGCGGGTCGCCGCTGCGTCTGCTGCGCCTCCGCCCGCGCGGCGCCGCGCTGGCCCGCGGGTGGTGGGACGGGGTGCCGGTGCCCGGCCGGCCCGCCGCGCAGGAACTGGCGCGGCGCCTGCTCGACGCCGGGCTCGCCCACCCGGACCCGGCCGGCGGCCCAGGGCCGGACGAGGTAACCGCCGTCATCCCGGTGCGCGACCGCCCGGCCGAGTTGGCCCGGTGCCTGGCCGGCCTGGGCGGCATGCGCGTCATCGTGGTCGACGACGGATCGGCGGACCACGCCGCCGTGGCGGCCGCCGCCGCCGCGGCCGGTGCCCTCTGCCTGCGCCGCGACCGGTGCGGAGGAGCCGGCGCCGCCCGGAACACCGGCCTCGCCGCCGTGCGCACGCCGCTGGTCGCCTTCGTCGATTCCGACTGCGTCCCCGGGCCGGGCTGGCTGGCGCCGCTGCTGCGCCACTTCGCCGATCCCGCGGTGGGAGCCGTGGCGCCCCGGATCATGGCCCATGAGCCGGGCAGCGGCTGGCTGGCGCGGTACGAGGCGGCCGCGTCGGCCCTCGACATGGGGCCGGCGGAGAGCATCGTCCGGCCGGGGGCGCGGGTGCCGTACGTGCCGGGCGCGGCGCTGCTGGTCCGCCGGGCCGCCGCGGGCCACGGGTTCGCGGAGGACATGCCGGTCGGGGAGGACGTCGACTTCGTCTGGGGGCTGGCGGCGGCCGGCTGGCACGTCAGGTATGAGCCGCGTGCGGCCGTCGGCCACCAGCACCGGGTGCGGCTCGCTGACTGGCTGCGCCGGCGCCGCGACTACGGCACGTCGGCGGCACCGCTGGAGCTGCGCCATCCGGGCACGGTGCCCGCGTGCGCGATGTCCGGATGGAGCGCGCTGGCCTGGGCCGCCGTGGCGGCCGGGCGGCCCGCGGCCGGCGCCGCGATCACCGGCGCCGCGGCGGCGGTGCTCGCCCGGCGCCTCGGCCCGCTCACCGATGACGCCTGGCCGCTGGCCGGCCGGCTGGCGGGCCGCGGGACCCTCGCGGCCGGCCGGCTGCTCGGCCGCGCGGTCGCGCGCACCTGGTGGCCGCTGGCCGTGCCCGCCGCCGCCGCCATCCCCCGGCTGCGGCTGCCGCTGGCGGCGGCCCTGATCGTGCCGCCGGTCCTCGACTGGCGGCAGCGGCGGCCCCCGATGCCGCCCGCCAGCTACGCAACCGCCCGGCTCCTCGACGACCTGGCCTACAGCGTCGGGGTGTGGCAGGGCTGCCTCACCCACCGGACCGCCCGCCCGCTGGCCCCCGTGCTGTGGTGGTGGTCGGGCACCGGCGAGCCGGGCGGCCCCTCGCCCGGCTGGCCCCGCCCGCCGGCCGGGCGATAGGCCCCTCGTCAGCGGGGTCAGGGTCACAGGCCGTCCCGCCGTCGCCGGAGGAACGACCGCTCGGCCTGGTTGGTGCTGCGCGCGATGGCCGCGTCATACGCGGCGGCGGCGTCGTCCCGCCGGCCGAGCCTGCGCAGCAAGTCGGCGCGGGTGGAGTGGTACAGGTGATAGTCCTCGAGGCCGAGCTGGTCCACGAGCTCCAGCGCGCGGGCGGGGCCCTCCACCTCGGCCACCGCGACGCACCGGTTGAGGGCGACGACGGGGGTCGGCGCCACCGCCAGCAGCTGGTCGTAGAGCGCCAGGATCTGGCCCCAGTCCGTGTCCGCGGCGGCCGGGGCGTCGCTGTGCACGGCGCTGACCGCGGCCTGCAGCTGATAGGGCCCGGGGCGGCCCAGCCGCAGGCAGGACCGGACGAGATCCTGGCCCTCGGCGATCATGGCCCGGTCCCACCGGCCACGGTCCTGGTCGCCGAGCAGGATCAGCGAGCCGTCCGGCCCGGTGCGGGCGGGGCGGCGGGCCTCGGTCAGGAGCAGCAGGGCCAGCAGGCCGCGGGCCTCGGGCTCGTCGGGCATCAGCCCGGCCAGCAGCCTGGCCAGGCGGATGGCCTCGGCGCACAGGTCGGCGCGAACGAGGTCGTCGCCGGCCGAGGCCGTGTATCCCTCGTTGAAGATCAGGTAGACCACGGCCAGCACGAACGGCAGCCGGTCGGGCAGCTCCGCGTCGCGCGGCACCCGGTAGGGGATGCCCGCCGCGCGGATCTTCCGCTTGGCCCGGACCAGGCGCTGGGCCACGGTCGCCTCGGGCACGAGGAAGGCACGGGCGATCTCGGGGGTCTGGAGCCCGGCGATGAGCCGCAGGGTGAGGGCGAGCTGGGCCTCGGCGGACAGGGCCGGATGACAGCAGGTGAAGATCAGCCGCAGGCGGTCGTCGGGCACCGGTCCCGCCTCCGGCGCTTCGGCGCCGGCCCGCAGCAGGGCCGCCTGGGCCTCGCGGCCGGGGCGGGACGACTCCCGCCGCAGGCGGTCCAGCGCCTTGTTGCGGGCCGTGGTGACGATCCAGCCGCCCGGGTTGGGCGGCACGCCCGTGGCGGGCCAGCGCTGCGCGGCCACGGCGAAGGCCTCCTGGACCGCGTCCTCGGCGATGTCGATGTCGCCGAAGACGCGGGCCAGG
>DATINY010000374.1:0-1661 GCA_035473755.1 Streptosporangiaceae bacterium | reverse complement strand
CAGAGCCCGAGGTGGCCGCCGTCGCGTTCGGCGAGGGGCCAGATGCGGCTGGCGTGCCGCACGACGGCGCGAGGATGGGGGCGGCTGGTGTGGCATCCGGCGCCGGGCCGGATGCGGCTACCGGCACCGGGCCCGGTCCCCGGCTCGTGGTATGTGCCCCGCTGTTGCCAGAGGCCTGGGCGGTTCGGCGTGGCATGGGGGGCCGCGGCGAGGTCCGGGTCAGTGGGTACGGGCCGGGGCGCGCGCGGCGGCAGGCGGGGCGGCTCCGGCAGGATACGTTTGGCGCGCTCGCGGTCGCGGGGACCGGCGGCGGGCTGACCGATGACCTCAGCCCCGGTGACCTGGTGGTGGCTACCGAGGTCACTGACGGGACCACCACCACCGCGTGCCCGTCGGCGCCGCTGCTGGCGGGGGAGCTGCGGCGGGCCGGGCTGGCGGTCAGGACCGGGCCGGTGGTGAGCGTGGAGCGGCTCGCCGGTGGCCGGGAGCGGGCACGGACGGTGGACCCGGGTGCGCTGGCCGTTGACCTGGAGTCGGCGTGGCTGGGCGCCGCGGCCGGCGAGCGGCCGGTGGCGGTGGTCCGGGCCATATCCGACACCCCGCAGCGGCCGCTGCGGAGCCCGGCCGCGCTGGCCGGCGGGCTGCGCGCGCTCCGCTCCCTGCGGGCCGCCGGCCCGTCCCTGACCCGGTGGGCGGCGGCGGCCGGCCAGCGGCGGGTCCTGCTCGCCGGGCCGCGGTCGTTCTGCGCCGGGGTGGAGCGGGCGATCGAGATCGTTGAGAAGCTGCTCCAGCAGCAGGGGCCGCCGGTGTACGTGCGCAAGCAGATCGTGCACAACACCCACGTGGTGGCCGACCTGGAGCGCCGCGGCGCGGTGTTCGTGGACGAGCTTGACCAGGTGCCGGACGGGGCGCGCGTGGTGTTCTCCGCGCATGGCGTCTCCCCGGCCGTGCGGGCGGACGCGGACCGGCGCGGGCTGGCCACCGTGGACGCCACCTGCCCGCTGGTGTCCAAGGTGCACGTCGAGGCGCGCCGGTTCGCCGCGGAGGGATACCTGGTGGCGCTGATCGGCCACGCCGGCCACGAGGAGGTCGAGGGGACGCTGGGCGAGGCACCGGGAGCCATGGCCCTGGTGGAGACCGCCGAAGACGTAACCCGCCTGCGCCCGCCGGACCCGGCCAAGGTCGCCTACCTCATGCAGACCACGCTCGCCGTGGACGAGGCCGAGGAGGTGGCCGGCGCGCTGCGGGAGCGGTTCCCGGCCGCGCGGGCGCCGGGCAGCGACGACATCTGCTACGCCACCACCAACCGGCAGCAGGCCGTGCGTGCCGTCGCCGTCGAGTCCGACCTGGTGCTGGTGGCCGGCTCGGCGAACTCATCGAACTCGGTCCGGCTGGTGGAGACCGCGCAGCGGGCCGGGGTGCCGGCCTATCTCATTGATGGCCCGGCCGACATCGAGCTGGGCTGGCTGGCCGGGGTCTTCACGGTCGGCCTCAGCGCCGGGGCGTCCGCGCCCCCGGCAGTCGTGGGGGAGATCATCGCCGCCCTGGCCGGGCTTGGCCCGGTGGAAGTCAACGAGCGGGTGACCACCACCGAATCCATCCGTTTCAGCCTGCCCAAGGAGGTCAGGTCGCCATGACCATGCCGCTGCGCCAGAGCATGC
>DATINY010000373.1:0-9100 GCA_035473755.1 Streptosporangiaceae bacterium | reverse complement strand
GTGCGCAGGCTCCCCGGCGCGATCTCGGTGACCGGGGTGGCCTCGTGGACCGCGACCCCGCGCCGCCGCACCGCCACGGCCAGGCCCCGCACCAGCCGGGCGGGGTGGATAGCCGCGCAGTGCGGCGTGTACGTCGCGCCGAGCACGTCGGTCGCCTCGGCGTGCTCGCGTGCCTCGGCGGCGGTCAGCAGCCGCAGGTCCTCCTCGCCGAACCCGAACTCCCGCGCCTCGGCGATCTCGGTCCGGGCGCGCTCGAGCTGGGTGGCGGAGCGGGCGAAGTGCACAGTGCCGCCCTTGGCCCAGTGGCAGTCGATGCCCTCGGCCGCGGCGACCCGGCCCACCTCGTCCACGGATCGCTGCATCGCCCGGTACATGGCGATCGCCGCGTCCCGGCCCGCCATCCTAGTGAGCTTGGCCAGCGACGCCGGGAACAGCGCGGAGCACCAGCCGCCGTTGCGCCCGGACGCGCCGAACCCGGCGATGTTCGCCTCGCATACCGCGACCCGCAGGCCGGGCTGCGCGACGGCCAGGTAGTAGGCCGTCCACAGCCCGGTGAACCCCGCGCCGGCGATGGCCACGTCAACGTCGAGGTCTCCCGGCAGCGGGTCGGCGGGGGCGAGCGGGCCCGGCACCGAGTCCAGCCAGTACGACAGTGACCGGTATGTCTCATTCGCAGGCATCACGAGCAACACTAGCCGTGGTGGGGCATTCTGGTTGCATGTCCGTTCAAAGACCCGTCACCGAGGCACTGCCCGGGCCCCGTCAATCGTTTGGCCCCTACCGGGTTTGCCTGGTCTGCCTGGGGAACATCTGCCGCTCGCCCATGGCCGAGGTGATCCTCCGTGAGGAACTGGAGCGGGCGGGCCTGGCTGGGGCGGTGACCGTCGAGAGCGCGGGCACCGGGGACTGGCACGTGGGGGAGCAGATGCACGGGCCGGCCCGGGCGGAGCTCGCCCGGCGCGGCTACGACGGGTCGGCGCACCGGGCCCGCCAGATCGAGGCCTCCTGGCTGGGCCGGTACGACCTGCTGCTCGCGATGGACGCGAGCAACCTGGCCGACCTGCGCCGGATGGCACGCGGCTCCGACGCGGCCGGCCGGATGCGGCTGCTGCGCTCGTTCGACCCCGCCCCGGCCGAAGACGACCCCTTCGACGGCGACGTGCCCGACCCTTACGGCGGCGAGCCCGGCGAGTACGCCCGGGCGTTCGAGCTGATCCATGCCGCCGCCAAGGGGCTGGCCGGGCGGCTCGCCGAGTTCCTGGGCGCGCAGCCCGCCGGCAGGTGAGCGGGCCCGCCCGGGGGGAAACCGCCCAGCGGCTGACCCGGCTGGCCGGCGCCGGGGTGAGCGAACTGCGGCTCACCGGCTCCCAGCATCAGGCCCGCCACTACCGCGCCACCCTCGCCGACGGGCGGGTGGTGTTCGTCAAGGAGGCAGCGGCCGGCCCGGCCGGTGCGCTGGGCGCCGAGGCCCGGGGCCTGGCCTGGCTGGGCGCGGCTGGGGCGGTGCCAGTGCCCGGCGTGGTCGGCTGGGATGAGTCCATGCTGGTCATCTCCTGGCTGCCGCCCGGGACGCCGGATGTGGCCTCGGCCGGGCGGTTCGGGCGCGACCTGGCCCGGTTGCATGCGGCCGGTGCCGACCGGTTCGGGGCGCCGTGGCCGGGGTTCATCGCCAGCCTGCCGCTCCCGAATGACGGGCCCGCGGCCGGCCGGGACGGCGCGGGGGACGCCGGCACCTGGCCGGAGTGGTATGCCAGCCGGCGGCTGCTGCCCTACCTGCGCCGGGCCGCCGACGCGGGCGCGCTCGGCCCCGGCCAGGTGCTGCCGGTGGAGTCCGTGCTGGCCCGCATCACGGAGCTGGCGGGCCCGGTCGAGCCGCCGAGCCGCCTCCACGGGGACTGCTGGTCGGGAAACGTGCAGTGGTCCGGCGGACGGGGCTGGCTGATCGACCCGGCCGCGCACGGCGGGCACCGGGAGACCGACCTGGCCATGCTGGCCCTGTTCGGCGCGCCGTTCCTGGACCGAATCCTGGCCAGTTACGACGAGACGGCCCCCCTGGCGGCGGGTTGGCGGGCGCGGATGCCGCTGCACCAGCTGCATCCGCTGCTCGTCCACGCCTGTCTGTTCGGCGCCGGTTATGCAGAGCCGGTCGCCGAGGCCGCCCGGGCCGCCCTGGCGGCTGGGTGAGACCGCCATTCTCCCGTCCGGGCGCGGTCAGGCCGCCTCGGCGGCCAGCGGGAGCGTGATCCAGAACATGGCGCCGGTGCCGGGGGCGGTATCTACGCCGACGGCCCCGCCGTGGGCGTCCACCAGGGCGGCGACGATCGCCAGGCCCAGCCCGGCGCCGCCGGTCTTGCGCCCCCGTGCCTGGTCGGCCCGATAGAACCGCTCGAAGACCCGCTCGGCCTGCTCCTTGCTCAGGCCGGCGCCATGGTCGTCGACCTCGATGGTCACGCTGGGCACCGGGAGACGGCCGTCCGGGCCGTGGGCGAGGATCCGGACGTCGATCGGCGTCCCGTCGGGAGTATGGGACAGGGCGTTGCTCATCAGGTTGGTGATGACCTGCCGCAACCGGGCCTCATCGCCGAGGACCAGGAAGGCCGCGCCGCGGCCGACCGTCAGGTCGATCTTCCGCTGGGGGGCGATCATCCGGGCGTCCTGCACCGCGTCGGCGGCGAGGGTGAGCAGGTCAACCGGCCGGCGCTCGAGCGGCCGCTGCTGGTCGAGCCGCGCCAGCAGGAGCATGTCCTCCACCAGCACCCCCATCCGGGCGGACTCCTGCTCCACCCGCTGCATGATCCGGTCTATGTCCGGCTCGGTGAGCCGGCCGCCGCCGCCCAGGATGGGTTCGGCGTCCGCGGGCGCGGCGTGGCGCGCGCCGTTGCCCACGCCGCCGCGCTGCCGGTAGTACTCGGCGTAGCCGCGGATCGCGGTCAGCGGCGTCCGCAGCTCGTGACTGGCGTCGGCCACGAACTGGCGCATCTTTTCCTCCGACCGCAGGGCGGCGGCCTCCGAGTTCTCCCGGGCATGGAACGCGGCCTCGACCTGGGCCAGCATGGTGTTGAGCGAGCGGCCGAGCCGCCCCACTTCGGTCCGGGGGTCGCGGTCGGGCACCCGCTCGGAAAGATCGCCGGCGGCGATCGCCCCCGCGGTGAGCTCGATGTCGGTCAGCGGGCGCAGGCTGGTGCGGACGATCGCGATCCCGACGATGGCCAGTGCGACCAGCACGATCCCGCTCACGATCAGGTCGATGATGACCAGCGCCCCGAGGGTGCTGTAGACGCTGGAGACGTCGATTCCGATGATGATGGTGCCGTTGGTCGCCTGCCCGGTCAGGTTGTTGTTGGCCGTGGCGGGAAGGGCAAGCACCCGCCAGCGTCCATCACCCGTCACCGCCGGCACGGTGACCGGCTTTCCCACGATGCTGTCCGTCCAGCTTTGGCTGTTCGAGAGAGCCGGCCCGGGGATGGGTTCCTGCTGGGAAGGCATGGCGAACGGGTTCTGCGCCGCCAGCACTATCTGCTGTGTCGGGCCGCCCGTGGGCAGCCAGTAGATCGTAAGGCCGCGCGAGTAGAACGGGCACGGGGACGGGTCCGACAGGCATCTGCTCACCGTGTGCTGGGTCGTTTCCGCGGAGTCGGCCAGCTGGGTATCGACCTGGCCGAGCAGGTAGCTCCGGAGCACTGAGATGCCCGCGACGCTGATGACGCCCAGCGCGATGAAGACCAGCGCGAGCACCGCGGTGATCAGCTTGATCCGCAGCGGGATCCGGCCCGGCAGCCGCCGGACCTTCTGCCAGCGGCGGCTGAACCCGGACTGCAAAGACATGAGCCGCTGCTACGAGGAAGGAAGCCTGAGCACGTACCCGACGCCGCGCAGGGTGTGAATCAGCCGCGGCCCGCTGCTGTCCACCTTGCGGCGCAGCACGGACACGTAGGACTCGACGATCCCGGTGTCGCCGCGGAAGTCGTAGTCCCACACGTGGTCGAGGATCTGCATCTTAGACAGCACCCGGTTGGCGTTGCCCATGAAGTACCGCAGGAGCTTGAACTCGGTCGGGGACAGCTGGACCGGCTTCCCGGCCCGCCACACCTCGTGGCTGTCCTCGTCGAGCTCGAGGTCGGCGAACTTCAGCCGGGGCGTGGGCTCGGCGGCATCGCCCCTGGTCCGGCGCAGGACGGCCCGGATCCGCGCGATGACCTCCTCCAGGCTGAACGGCTTGGTCACGTAGTCGTCGCCGCCCAGGGTCAGGCCCCGGACCTTGTCCTCCATCGCGTCCCGCGCGGTCAGGAAGACGACCGGGATGCGGGTGCCGCCGCCCCGCAGCCGCCGGATGACGTCGAACCCGTCCATGTCGGGCAGCATGACGTCGAGCACGATGAGATCAGGCCGGTGGCGGCCCGCCGCCTGCACGGCCTCCGTGCCCGCCGAGGCGGTGATCACCTCAAATCCGGCATAGCGCAGGCTGGCGGCCAGCAGTTCGAGGATGTTCGGCTCATCCTCCACAACGAGCAGCCGGGCATCATGCCGCTTCCGCCCGTCGCTCGACGGCGTGGTCATGTAGCGATCCTGGAAGATCTACCTGAGGATTTCCTGAACGTGCACTGGGTCTGATCTGACGATCGTATGCCAAGGTCAGGGGCGCGGGCCACGATCGGGGGCAGGCCGGCCGGCCGGGGGCCAGCGGCGCGGGTCACGCCGGGCCGCTGCTGGCGGCATTCCAGCGGACAATGGCCGCCGCCCGGGAATCGGCTCCGAGCTTGGCATAGATCCGGTTCACGTGGTTTTTCACGGTCTTCTCGGCGAGCACAAGCTGGGCGGCGATCTTCCCGTTCGAGTGCCCCTCCGCAATAAGGGACATGATCTCCGCCTCGCGCGACGAAAGGCCCAGAGGACGTGCTTCACGTGACTCGCTGGCGGTCCTCATCTGACCTCCGCCCACCAATTACCAGCGAATAAGTTGCGACGCATGCTATCGAAACCTGCCCCCGCCCGCGCAAGAGCAATCGTGTGCGGCGTGCCGCCGGCCCCCTACCCCGCCAGGTGGGAACCGGTCAGCAGGCTCTTGGGCACCGGCCGGTCGTGGTTCAGGTCGCGGAACAGCTGGTTCGCCCTGGCGTTGTCCCACAGCACCGCGTCACCGGCCGCGGTCGAGTAATTCGCGTTGGCGATGGGGACGGTCGTGGTCTGGGGGTTACGCAGGGCGAGCGCGAGCTGGAGCAGCTGGTACAGGTGCGTGTTGGTGTCCACTTTGACCGCGGCCGGGGCGGCGAACGCGGCCGGGAGGGAGGCGAACGGGTTGAGCAGGGTGGTCGGGCTGGTCATCTTGCGGAGCAGGGCCCGCAGGAAGAGCCGCTGATTCTGCTCGCGCTGGAGGTCCTGGTTGGCGAACGTATGCCGGGTGCGCACATACCCGAGGGCCTCGGCGCCGGACAGCGTCTGGCACCCCGCCTTCAGGTTCAGGCCGGAGGCCGGATCATGGATCGGGGTCGGCAGGCACATACGGACGCCGCCGACCGCGTCGACGACGTTCACCAGGCCGCCGAAACCGATTCCGATGTAGTGCTCGATCCGCAGGCCCGTGTTGTTCTGCACCGTTTCGGCCAGCAGCTTTGGGCCGCCGAACGAGTAGGCGGCGTTGATCTTGTTTTGCCCATACCCGGGAATGTTCACATAGGAGTCGCGGGGCAGGCTGATCAGCACCGCACGGCCGCCGTTCGACGGGATATGCAGGATCAGGATGGTGTCCGAACGGTGCCCGGCGGCGGCGCCGGTGTGCAGCTGGCGCTTCTGCGCCCGGGTCAGGCCCGCCCGGCTGTCCGAGCCGGTGATGAGCCAGTTCTGGC
Organism: Streptosporangiaceae bacterium; assembly: GCA_035473755.1. Lineage (GTDB taxonomy): Bacteria > Actinomycetota > Actinomycetes > Streptosporangiales > Streptosporangiaceae > UBA9676. Next base: position 3,257 of record DATINY010000373.1, on the reverse strand, counting down.
CGGCGCCCGCCGCCGGGCGGCCCGCGTAGTCCACCAGCACGTTGCGCCGGGCGAGCTGGGAGTCCAGATAGAAGTACATCGCGCCGAGCAGGACCAGGACCACCAGCACGACGCTGCCGGCGATGAGCAGGATCCGCCGTCCCCGGTGCCGCCCCGCCCGGCCGCCCCCCCGGCCGCGAGGAGGCGGCTGCGGCGACCGCGGGTAGGTGGCCGGGGCCCGGCCGCGCTGGCCGCCGGGTGGCGCGCCGTACATCGGCGGCTGATCCGGCCAGGCGCCGGCCTGCTGGCCGCGCCCGCCGGCCGCCCGGGCATAGCCGCCGGCCGGAGCCGCCCCGGCGCTGCCCGCGGGCAGGCGCACGGTGGGCTCGCCCGTCCCCGGCTGCGCCGCGCCGGGCCCGTCGGCGCCACCGGCGGGCTTGGGCTGATCGTCACGGAACCAGCCCGATGGCCATTCGTTCACGCGGTCCCCTCCCACCAGATCGTGACCACATCTCTCCCGGACGATCCAAGGTCACCGGGCCGCCCGGGATTGATCCCCAGCTCCACCAGCGCGGCCTCCACCTCGCCTGCCCGCTCGGGCGGCAGGCACAGCCGGCGCCTGGTCACCTCGACCAGTTCCGCCATCGACCGGTAATCGGCTGCGGCCGGGCGGCTCCATTCAGTGTGCCCCGGGTTGCGGCCCATTGCGGCCAGGATGGCGATCGTGTCGGCGGCGGTCGGGCCTTCCGGCCGTTTCAGGCCGTGAAAGCGCAGCCACAGCGGGTTGAGCGAGGTCAGCGGGTGGGCCGCGGCGGTCTCGACCACGACCCGCCGGCGGGCATGACCGGTCAGCGCGTCCAGGAACGGCCCCAGGTCGGGCACGTTGAACACCACGTGGTGGCAGGTCACCACGTCGGCGGGGCGGACCTGCCCGCCCGTGCCGGGCCACCGGCCGTGGACGATCCGTGCCGCCAGGCCGGCCTCGCCGGCCCGGCCGGCGAGCAGCCCGAGCATCTCGTCGTCGGCGTCGACCGCGGTCAGCGTGGTGATCCGGGGGGCCAGCGGCAGGCACGCCGCCCCCGCTCCCGAGCCGACGTCCAGCACGCTGCCGGGCGGGTCAAGCGCCTCGAAGGCCCGCTCGAACGACGGGCCGCCCGGGTCACGGCGCAGCCGGTCCGCGCGGCGCGCGAACACCTGCCGGGGCAGCACCCAGGGAGACTCGGCGACGGCGGCGGTGATGTGCTCGGGGATCGCCCACGCGGCGAGATCCTCGCGCCACCGGTCCAGCAGCGCGGTCAGAGAGGCCACGGCAGATGCTCCGGCTTACCTCAGGGTGCCCGTGTGGTTCGGGTGATGGATCGGGCTCGCGATCACACCCGGGTTCCGAGACTACCTCCGGGTTTCCGGTGGCCAGGCCGCGCTGGGGAGGCCTCCCCTCAGCCCCGGACGTACTCGCCTGGCGCCGCGCCGAGAGCGGGGTAGCGGTCGCTGCCCATGGACGGCGGCGCGGCCAGGCGGCCGGCCCGGGCATCGGCCCAGCGCGTCCAGTCCTCCCACCATGAGCCGTCGTGCCTTTCCGCGGCCTTCCGCCACTGCGCCGGGTCCTTGGGGCTGTGCTCGCCGGCCTCGAACCAGGCCTTCGGGCCCGGCGGGTTGACGATGCCCGCGATGTGGCCGCCGCTGGACAGCACGAACCGGACCGTGCCGCCGAGCAGGCGCGTCGACCGGTAGGACCCCGGCCAGGGCACGATGTGGTCGTTCACCGCGCCCACGATGTAGGTGTCGCTCTTGACGTCGGACAGCGACAGCACCTGCCCGGCGAGCTCCATCACGCCCTTCGCGAGCTGGTTCTGCGCATACAGCGACCGCAGGTAGAAGGAGTGCATGGCGGCGGGCAGCCGGGTGCTGTCGGCGTTCCAGGCGAGGATGTCGAAGGCGGGCGGCTGCTGGCCCATCAGCCAGTTGGACGCCACGTAGCTGAAGATCAGGTCGTTGGCCCGCAGCACGTCGAACGTGCCGGCCATCGTGGAGCCCTCCATGACCCCGGTCCGGGCCATCTGCGCGTCCAGCCGTTCGATGGTCCGCTCGTCGGCGAAGGCGCCGAGCACCCCCGGCTCGCTGTAGTCGAGCAGGGTGTTGAGCAGGGTGATCGAGCCGATCCGGTCGTCGCCCGTCTCGGTGAGGTAGGCGGCGAGCATCGCGGTCACGGCGCCGCCGAGGCACAGCCCGACGATGTCGGTCTTGGGGGAGCCGGTGATGTCGGAGATGACGTCGAGCGCGGTCTTCGGGCCATGGATGATGTAGTCGTCCAGGGTGACGCCGCTCATCGAGGCGTCCGGATTCCGGTAGGAGATCGCGAACACGGTGCGCCGGTGCTGCACGGCCCACTCGAGGAAGCTCCGCCCGGGCGCGAGGTCCATGATGTAGTACTTGTTGATCCAGGGCGGGCTGGCCAGCAGCGGTACCGAGTGCACCTGCTTGGTCTGCGGCGTGTACTGGATCAGCTCCATCAGCTCGTTGCGGAACACCACCTTCCCGGGGGTCGCCGCGAGGTTGCGGCCCAGCTCGAACCCCGAGGTGTCGACCTGGCGCGGCCGTCCCTGGTTGTGCACGAGGTCGTCGACGAAGTTCCGGGACCCGGCGGCCACGCTAGCGCCGGCGGTCTCGAACGCCCGCTTCAGCGCGGCCGGGTTGGTGGGCAGGAAGTTGGTCGGGGCCAGGGCGTCGAAGGCCAGGCCGACGGCGAGCCGTGCCTTCTGGTCCGTCACCGGGTCGCCCCGCCCGGCCGCCAGCAGGTCCTCGCCCAGCCGCCGGGCGGCCAGGTACGCCTGGCGCAGCGCGAACCAGCCCGGGTTGGCGTCCCACGCCGGGTCGGCGAACCGCTTGTCCCGCTCGTCAACGGGTACGGGCGGCTCGCGGTCCGACCCGAGCCAGCGGGCGACCGCGGCCGGGCCCGCCCCGGCCACCGCCGCCCCGAACCGCAGCCAGGCGCTGCCGAACTCGTCCGGATGGCCGGCGGCGCGGCCGAGCACCGACAGCACCGAGCTCCCGAAGTCCACCGGGTCCACCTGGGCGAACACGCTGCTCTCGGGGCCGAGCACCTCACTCGCGTCGGCCCCGACCTGCCATGCTGTTCCCTCCTGCAAGCTCATGCTTCTCCTCCCGTGTCGCGCGTCATGCCCTCTCGAAGATGGCGGCGATGCCCTGGCCGCCGCCGATGCACATGGTGACCAGGGCGTAGTGTCCGCCGGTGCGGCGCAGTTCGTACAGTGCCTTGA
>DATINY010000372.1:0-4216 GCA_035473755.1 Streptosporangiaceae bacterium | reverse complement strand
CCGGCCGCCGGCGCCCCCGGGGGCACCTGAACCGAGGTTGGCGGTCCACCGGTCCCACATCCATGCCCGGCCGGGCGTTGACCGCTGGAATTCAACGAGCGTAGAATTCAACGCGCGTTGAGATCCCGTCGCGCGGCCGGGTGGCGCCAGAGACGCCCGGACACGCGGCCCGGTCCAGCGGCCCCAGGTGACGGTCCTCTATAACCCCGAGCTGAAAACCTCGTACATCATGATCCCCGGCCTGTGCGGGGTGATCCTGGTCTTCATCGGGACGATCATCACCAGCCTCGGGGTGGTCCGGGAGCGGCAGACGGGCACGATGGAGCAGCTGGCCGTGATGCCGCTGCGCCCCCGGGACGTCTTCCTCGGCAAGATCACCCCCTATTTCGTCGTGGCCTGCCTCGACCTCGCGATCGTGCTGGCGATCGGCGTCGCCGTCTTCGGCGTGCCGTTCCGCGGCTCCTATGCCGTATTCGGGCTCGGGGCGCTGCTGTTCCTCTTCGTCACCCTGGGCCTGGGGGTGCTGATATCCAGCGTGTCGGAGAACCAGGGCCAGGCCATCCAGCTGTCGATGATGGTCATGCTGCCGCAGGTGCTGCTGTCCGGGCTGATCTTCCCGCTGTCCTCGATCGCGATCGGCGTGCGGTGGATCTCCTACATCCTCCCGCTGACCTACTTCAACGAGATATCCCGGGGCGTGATGCTGCGGGCCGAGCCGATCGGCCCGCTCTGGCAGCCCTTCGTCTTCCTCGCCCTGCTCGGGCTGATCGTGTTCACCCTGGCCAGCCTGCGGTTCCGCAGCTTCCTCGCGCCCGCCGCGCCCCGCCATGGCCGGGGCCGCGCGCCCGCCGCGCCGCAGCCAGCTGCCGTCGGCGCTGGCCGGGCCGGGCAGGAGGCGGGCGGCGGACAGGAGGCGGGCGCTGGGCCGGAGACGGGCGCCGGTGCGGAGAAGCGCGCCGGCGCGGAGACAGGCGCCGGCTCCGCTGTCCCGGCGGCCGCTGGCCCGGCCGACCCGCCCGGCCCGGCTGGCCCGGCCGACCGGGCCGGACCCGGGAGCGCGGGGGGCGGGCGATGACCGCGCCATCACCCGGCTCCGAGGCCGGCTCCGACGCCGCTGCTACCCAGGACTGGTGGGGGACCGAGGAGGCGTGCTTCCAGTACGGGGACAAGCTGGCCCTCGACCACGTCACCTTTCGCGCGGTGCGCGGCCGGGTCAGCGCGGTGGTGGGCGGTGACGGGGCGGGCCGGACGACGCTGCTGCGCTGCCTGGCCGGAGCGCTCGCGGTCAGCAGCGGACGGGTCCGGCTGCCCCCGCCGCTGCGGATCGGGTACCTGTCCGCTGGTTCCGGGACCTACCCGGACCTGTCGGTGGATGAGAACCTGGCCTTCCGTGCCACCTCCTACCAGCTGCCGGCGGCCGTCGCCCGCGAGCGCAGCGCCGCATTGCTCGAGCGGGCCGGCCTGTCCGGCGCCCGCGACCGGCTGGCGGGACGGCTCTCCGGCGGGATGCGGCAAAAGCTCGGCGTCATCGCCTCGATGCTGCACCAGCCCGACCTGCTGGTGCTGGACGAGCCGACCACCGGCGTCGACCCGGTCAGCCGGGCCGACCTGTGGTGGCTGATCGCCCAGGCCGCCGCCAACGGGGCGGCCGTGGTGTTCGCGACCAGCTATCTCGACGAGGCGGAGCGCGCCGCCAGCGTGCTCGCGCTGGATGATGGCCGGGCGCTGGGCTCGGGGACCCCCGAGGAGATCATCGCGGCCATGCCCGGCACGCTGCGGGTGAGCGACGACCGGCCGGAGGGTGAGGCTAGGCGGAGGGCGTGGCGGCGCGGCGGCCGCTGGCGGATCTGGGATCCGCCCGGCCAGACGGGCGAGCCGCGGGAGCCCGGGCGGCCGGTGGCGCCGGACCTGCAGGACGCGGTCACGGTCGCGATTCTCGCGCGCGAGCTGGCGGGCGCGGAGGCCGGGAGCGTCGAGCTGGAAGGGGGCAGCTCGCGATGACGGGAGCATTGGCGCAGTGCGTGGGGGTGAGCAGGCGGTTCGGGAGCTTCACCGCCGTGGACGGTGTCGACCTGCAGCTCGGCCGGGGCGAGGTGGTCGGCCTGCTGGGCGCGAACGGCGCCGGGAAGACAACCCTCATCAGGATGCTGTTGGGGCTGCTGGCGACCTCCGGCGGGCAGGTGCTCCTGTTTGGGGAGCCGCCGTCCCGCCGGACCCGCCAGCGCATCGGGTATGTGCCCCAGACCCTCGGGCTGTACGACGACCTCACCCCGGCCGAGAACCTGGCCTTTTCGGCGGCGGTTTTCGGCGCGCAGCCGGGGGAGGGCGGCCGCCAGGTCATGGCATCGGCCCTGCCGGAATCGCTGCGGCCCTACCGCCGGACGGTGGTGGGCTCGCTGCCGCTGGGGGTGCAGCGGAGCGCCGCGTTCGCGCAGGCCCTCGCCCATCAGCCGGACCTGCTGATCCTCGACGAGCCGACCTCCGGGGTGGACCCGCTGGCCCGCGCCCGGCTCTGGGAGACGGTGGCCATCGCCGCCACCGCCGGGACAGGGGTGCTGGTCACGACTCACTACATGGAGGAGGCGGGGGAGTGCGACCGGCTGATGGTGATGGCCGATGGCCGGGTGGTCGCCGGGGGAACGGCGGGCCAGATCATCGGCGACGCCAGGGTGAGCGTGGTGGAGACCGGGTCATGGGCGGCGGCTTTTGCCGCTCTGGAGGCGGCCGGCCTGCCGGCCACCCTGGTCGGCCGGACCCTGCGGGTACCAGGCGCGGATTCCGCCGCTGTGCGCCGCGCGCTTGGGCCGGTCGAGGCCAGCGTCACCGTCGCCCCGGCCACCCTGGAGGAGCGCTTCTTCGAGCTCACCCTCACCTCCAGCCGGGCGAGGGAATCGGCGTGAGCGGGTGAGCGGGCGTGAGGGCGCCGGGGCGGGAGCGCCGGCCGGGGTCGCCGGTGTGACGGAGCCAGCGGACCGGCGCGACGGCGGGCGCCGGCGCCGGAGCGGCCGCCGGGGCGGCGACAGCGGCACGAGGGAGGCGATCCTGGCCGCGGCGCGCACCCGGTTCGGCGACTACGGGTACGACGGCGCGACGATCCGGGGCATCGCCGCCGACGCGGGGGTGGACGCCGCCCTGGTGCACCACTTCTTCGGCACCAAGGAGCGCCTGTTCGCGGCGGCGATGCGGCTGCCCGTCCTGCCCAGCGAGCTGGTGGCCGCGGCGCTCGCGGCCGGCGCGGAGGAGCCGGGCCAGAGCCTGGGCGAGCACATGCTCCGCACCGTGCTCGGGGCCTGGGATGTGGCCGAGATGCGGGCCACCTTCCTGGGGCTGCTCCGCTCGGCGGTGACCAGCGAGCAGGCGGCCGGCATGCTGCGGGAGTTCGCCACCGAGACGATCCTGGGCCGGATCGCCGAGGTGGCGGCGCCCGGCCCTCCGGGTGCCGACGGGCAGTTCCGCGCCGCCCTGGTGGCCAGCCAGGTGCTCGGCCTGGCCCTGGCCAGGTACGTGCTCAAGATCGATCCGATCGCCGAGGCCGGTGCCGACGACCTGGCCGCCGCGATCGGCCCGACCATCGAGCGCTATCTGACCGGGGAGATCCGCTGACCGGCCCGGGGGCTCGGCCGGCCGCTGGGCCCGCGCGACGTCAGGGCTTGCGCGCCATGCCGCCGTGCGCCGAGACCATCTCGGTCGGCGGCTCGTCATCGGGGTCGGCACGCCACGTGTGCACGTACACCACCCCCGGCGGGACCAGTTGCAGGCCCTCGAAGAAGCGGCACACCTGCGCGTGGCTGCGCAGGGTCTGCGGGGTCGCCACCCGCTCGTTGTAGCGCTTCTGCACCTCGGCCTGGTTGGCGTGGATGTCGCTGGCCGGGTGTGAGATGACCAGGTAGCTGCCGGCCGGCAGGGCATCCATGAGGTGGGAGACGATCTGGTACGGCTCCTCCGCATCCTGGATCAGGTGCAGGATCCCGAGCAGCATGAGCGCGATGGGCTGGCGGAAATCCAGGGCCTGGCGGGCGGCCGCCAGGATGGTGTCGGGTTCGCGGAGGTCGGCCTCGAGATAGGCCGTCGCGCCCTCGGGGGCGCTGGTGAGCAAGGCGCGGGCGTGGGCGAGCACGATCGGGTCGTTGTCCATGTAGACAATGCGCGAGGCGGGCGCGGCCGCCTGGGCGACCTCATGGGTGTTGTTCGCCGAGGGGATGCCGGTGCCGATGTC
>DATINY010000371.1:0-10690 GCA_035473755.1 Streptosporangiaceae bacterium | reverse complement strand
CGGATCACCGTGTTCCCCGGCCCGCCCACGATCTACCAGACCATCCTCGATCACCCGGACCGCGGCGCCCACGACCTGTCCAGCCTGCGGCTGGCGGTGACCGGCGCGGCGACCGTCCCGGTCGCCCTGGTGGAGCGGATGGGGCGGGAGCTGAGCTTCCAGTCGGTGCTCACCGCCTACGGGCTGACCGAGGCCGTGGTGGCCACCATGTGCCGTCCGGGCGACGCCCCGCAGACCGTGGCGCACACCTCGGGCCGGGCCACGGCCGGCTTCGAGGTACGGATCGGGGAAACCGGCGAGATCCTGCTCCGCGGGCCGAACCTGATGCTCGGCTACTACCGCGACGAGGAGGCGACCCGCGCCGCGATCGACGCCGACGGCTGGCTGCACACCGGCGACGTCGGCCGTCTCGACCCGGACGGGTACCTGACTATCACCGACCGGCTGAAGGACATGTACATCTGCGGCGGCTTCAACGTCTACCCGGCCGAGGTGGAGCAGGTGCTCGCCCGGCTCGACGACGTCGCCGAGTCGGCCGTGATCGGGGTGGCCGACGCCAGGCTCGGCGAGGTGGGCCGGGCGTACGTGGTGACCCGCCCCGGCCATGCCCTGGACGTCGGGGAGGTGCTGGCGTTCTGCCGGGAACGGCTGGCCAACTACAAGGTGCCCCGGCAGGTCGTGTTCCGCGACGGCCTGCCCCGCAACCCGGCGGGCAAGGTGCTGAAGCGGCTGCTGCGCGAGGAGGCAAGGTGACGGAGCAGGCTGAGCATGATCAGGCTGGGCATGATGAGGAACCCGTCAGCTATGAGGAGCGCGGCGCCGTCGCGGTGGTGACGCTCAACCGGCCGCGGTACCGCAACGCGCAGAACTCCGCGATGACCTACGCCCTGGACGCGGCCTTCGCCCGGGCCGTGAACGCGCAACAGGTAACGGTGGTCGTGCTGGCCGGCGCGGGTGAGCACTTCTGCGCGGGCCACGACATCGGCTCGCCGGGCCGGGACGCCGACGTCTCGTTCGGCCGGCAGGCGGTGCTGTGGTGGGACCACGTAGGCAGGCCGGGCGCGGACGCCCGCTACGCCCGCGAGATGGAGGTCTACCTGGGGATGTGCCGGCGCTGGCGGGAGATCCCCAAGCCCGTCATCGCGATGGTGCAGGGCGCCTGCATCGCCGGCGGCCTCATGCTCGCCTGGGTGTGCGACCTGATCGTCGCCGCCGACGACGCCTTCTTCGCCGACCCGGTGGTGCGGATGGGGATACCTGGCGTGGAGTACTTCGCCCACCCGTGGGTGCTCGGGCCGCGTTTCGCCAAGGAGGTCCTGTTCACGGGCGAGCGGTTCGGCGCCCTGCGCGCCTACCAGCTCGGCATGGTGAACCGGGTGGTGCCGCGCGCAGAACTGGCCGAAGCGACCTTCGCGCTGGCGGACGTGATCGCCACGATGCCACCGTTCGGCCTGGCTCTCGCGAAGCGTGCCGTCAACCAGTGCGAGGACCTGATGGGGATGCGGCCGGGCATGGACGCGGTGTTCGGCCTGCATCACCTCGCACACGCGCACAACGCCGAGGTATCGGGCGACCCGCTCGCGGGCCTGGACGCTCGCGGGATGAGGGACAGTGCCGACAAACACAGTGCCGACAAACACGGTGCCGGCGAACACGGTGCCGGCGAACACGGTGCCGGCGAACACGGTGCCGGCGAACACGGTGCCGGCGAACACGGTGAGGCCGGCGGGTGAGCCCCGATCTCGCCGGGTTCCGGGCCGAGGTGCGCGACTGGCTGCGCGCGCACGTGCCGGCCGGGCCGTTGCCGTCGGTGGACACCGCCGAGGGGTTCGCCCGGCACCGCGCGTGGGAGCGCGAGCTGGCGGCGGCGCGGCTGTCGGTGGTTTCCTGGCCGCCCCGCTACGGCGGCCGCGGCGCGTCGCTGCTGGAATGGCTGGTCTTCGAGGAGGAGTACCACGCCGCCGCCGCGCCGGTGCGGGCCGGGCAGAACGGCCTGTTCCTGCTCGCGCCCACGCTGATGCGGCACGGCACCGCCGAGCAGTGTGACCGGCTGCTGCCGCCGATGGCCCGGGCGGACGAGATCTGGGCGCAGGCATGGTCGGAGCCGGAGGCGGGCAGCGACCTGGCCTCGGTCCGGGCCAGCGCCGTGCGGGTAAACACCGGCCGGACCGAGGGGGGCTGGCTGCTGTCGGGGATCAAGACCTGGAGCTCGCGCGCGGCGTTCGCCGACAAGGCGTTCGGGCTGTTCCGGTCCGGTCCCGGCAGGCACGACGGCCTGACCTACTTGCTGTTCGGCCTGCGGGCCGACGGCGTCACCGTGCGGCCCATCCGCCAGCTGGGCGGCGAGACCGGATTCGCGGAGATCTTCCTGGACGGCGTGTTCGTGCCCGACGCCGACGTGGTCGGCGCACCGGGCGACGGCTGGCGGATCGCGATGGGCACCGCGGGAGATGAGCGGGGGCTGTCGCTGCGCAGCCCGGGACGGTTCAGCGCGGCGGCCGACCGGCTGGTGGAACTCTGGCGGCGGGCAGGCGGGCCGGACGCCGATTCGTTGCGCGACCGGGTGGTTGACGCGTGGATCGGGGCCCAGGCCTACCGGCTGCACACCTTCGCCACCGCCGCCCGGCTCGCCGCGGGCGGCACGCTCGGCGCCGAGGCCAGCCTGGGCAAGGTGTTCTGGTCCGAGCTCGACGTAACGCTGCACGAGACCGCGCTGGACCTGCTCGGGCCGCGGGCCGAGCTGCGGGGCGGCGAGGAGGGACGCTGGCTGGACGGCTACCTGTTCTCGCTGGCCGGCCCGATTTACGCCGGCACGAATGAGATCCAGCGGACGGTGATCGCCGAGCGCCTGCTGGGACTGCCCCGATGAGGCCACGCCGGTGACGCTCACCCGCTCCGCCGAGCAGCAGCAGTTCGCCTCGTCCCTGCATGACCTGCTGGCCGCCGCCGACGTGCCCGGCGCCGCGCGGCGGTGGGCCGACGGGGACCACTCCCCCGGCCTGGCGCTGTGGCGCAAGCTCGCGGGGACTGGCGTCACCGCGCTGGCGGTACCGCCGGGCTCCGGCGGGCTCGGCGCCAGCTGGCTGGACGTCGTGATCGCATGCGAAGAGCTCGGGCATCACGCAGTGCCGGGACCGGTGGCCGAGTCGGCCGCCGCGGTACCGGAGCTGATCGCCGCGCTGGCCGATGAGCGCCTGAGCGCCAGGTGGCTGCCCGGCCTGGCCGCCGGGGACCTGATCGCCACCCTCGCCCTGCCGCCGTGGCTGCCCTATGCGGCGGACGCCGACGCGGCCGGGCTGGTCCTGCTGGCCGAACCCGGCGCCGTGCGGCTGGCCACGGCGGGCACCCGGCACCGGTCGGTGGACCCGGCCCGGTCGCTGTCGCAGGCCCGCGGCCACGAGGTGCTGGCCCAGGGTCCCGCGGTGGCCGCTGCGGTGGCGCGGGCGCGCGAGGCGGGCACGCTGGCCTGCGCGGCGCAGCTGCTCGGCGCGGGCCGCGCCCTGCTGGAGGCCGGCGTCAGCCATGCCAGGCAGCGGAGCCAGTTCGGCCGGCCGATCGGGTCGTTCCAGGCGGTCAAGCACCAGCTCGCCGACGTGGCGATCGGGCTCGAGTTCGCCCGGCCGCTGCTCGGCGCGGCCGCCATCGCCGTTACCGAAGGCGAGCGCACCGCCGCGAGGGACGTGTCGGCGGCCAAGGTCGCCTGCACCGCTGCGGCCCAGCGGGCGGCCCGGGCCGCCCTGCAAGTGCACGGGGCGATCGGCTACACCCAGGAACACGACCTGCACCTGTGGCTGACCAAGGTCCGCGCGCTGGCGGGCGCCTGGGGCAGCCAGGCCGCGCACCGCGCCCGGGTGATGGCGGCGATCGCCGATGGGAGCCTGGCATGGAGCTGACCGACGAGCGGCGCGACCTGCGCGATGCGGTCCGCGGGCTGCTGGCGCAGCAGCAGCGCGGGGATGCCGGGGACGACAAGTCGCTGTGGCGGCGGCTGTGCGGCGAGATCGGCGTCGCGGGGCTCGCGATACCGCAGAGCTACGGCGGCGCCGGCGCCGGGCCGGTCGAGACCCACATCGTGATGGAGGAACTCGGGCGCGGCCTGACCTGCTCGCCGCTGCTCGGCTCGGCCGTCCTCACCGCCCAGGCGCTGCTGGCATCCGGCGATACCGTTGCGTGCCAGCGCCTGCTGCCGGCCATCGCCGATGGCTCCGCGGTCGCGGCCCTGGCCTGGACGGCACCGGCCGGCCACTGGGATCCCGGCGAGGCCGCGTACACCGCCCACCCCGCCGCACGGACCACCGCCGCGGACGCCATCCAGGCCATCGCCGAGGCCGCCCGCCCAGACGCTGGCATGGACGCTGGCACGGGCGCTGGCACGGGCGCCCCCAAGGCCAGCGTCCCGTCCGTCTCGTCCCCGGACGACTGGGTGCTGACAGGCGAGGCGCACCACGTGCTCGACGGCGACCAGGCCGACGTGCTGCTGGCCGCCGCGCGGACGCCGGGCGGGGTGGGCCTGTTCGAGGTGGACCCGCGCGGCCGTGGCATCACCCGCGCCGCGGTGACCACCATGGACACCACCCGCCGGCTGGCCATCGTGCGGCTGGACCGGGCGCCCGGCCGACCCATTGGTGCCATTCCCGGCAGTGCCGCCCTGGCCCGGGCCAGAGATCTCGTCTGCATCGCGCTCAGCGCCGAGCAGGTGGGGGCGGCGCAGCGGGCGCTGGAGCTGACCGTCGCCTACACCAAGGTCCGGGTCCAGTTCGGCCGCGCCATCGGCAGCTTCCAGGCGCTCCAGCACCGGATGGCCGGCCTGCACGTGCTGGTGGAGTCGGCGCGGTCGCTGTCCTACGCGGCCGCGGACGCCGCCGCCGGGGGCGCGGCCGACCTCGGGCTGCGCGCGGCCGCGGCCAAGGTCTACTGCTCGGAGGCGCTGGCCCGGGTGGCGGGCGAGATGATCCAGATGCACGGCGCCATCGGCATCACCTGGGAGCACGACGCCCATCGCTACCTCAAACGCGCGCACGGCGCGGGGCAGCTTTTCGGCCGGCCTTCCGAGCACGCCGCCCGGGTCGCCGCCGCCGTCATCGACGGCTGAATCTTGGTTGAACTTCTCGGCGGCCCGCCACGTGTTGTTGGCATTCGGTGGTAATCCTGGGCCTCCCGGGTTGCCGGGGCTGGGTTGCCGGGGCTGGGTTGCCGGGGCTGGTTGCCGGGGCTGGTTGCCGGGGCTGGGTTGCCGGGGCTGGTTGCCGGCGCAGTGGGTGGGAGAGCTGTGGAGCCGCTGGCGGCGGGAGATCCGCGGCAGGTGGGGGGGTACCGGCTGCGGGCCCGCCTCGGGGCCGGCGGGATGGGGCAGGTGTTCCTGGGCTACTCGCCGGCCGGACGGGCGGTGGCGGTCAAGGTCATCCACCGCCAGCTGGCCGCCGATCCGGAGTTCCGCACCAGGTTCCGCCGCGAGGTGGCCGCGGCCCGGGCGGTGAGCGGCGCCTACACCGCGCCGGTGACGGCGGCCGGGCCCGACGATGACCCGCCGTGGCTGGCCACCGTGTTCGTACCGGGGCCGTCGCTCGCGGAGGCGGTCGCCGCGGCGGGACCCTTTCCCGCGGTGTCGGTGTGGAAGCTGGCGGCCGGCCTGGTCGAGGCGCTGCAGGCGGTTCACTCCTGCGGCCTGGTGCACCGGGACCTGAAGCCGGCGAACGTGCTGCTGGCCCTGGACGGGCCGCGGGTGATCGACTTCGGGATCTCCCGGACGCTGGAAAAGACCGCGATGACCTCGACCGGGATGGTCGTGGGGACGCCGTCGTACATGTCACCGGAGCAGGCGGAGGGCGCGCGGGTGGGCCCGCCCAGCAACGTGTTCTCGCTGGGGTGCGTGATCGTTTTCGCCGCGACGGGGCGGGGGCCATTCGGCGGCGGTCCGCAGGCATCCATGCTGTACCGGGTCGTGCACGCCGAGCCGGCCCTGGACGAGGTGCCCGGCGGGCTCCGCGAGCTGGCGGCGGCCTGCCTGGCCAAGGCGCCCGCAGACCGGCCGGGGCTGGCGGAGCTGGTGGAGGCGACGGCGGCGGGGCGGGCACCGGATGAGGGCGACGCGCTGGCCTCGTTCTGGCCGGTGCCGGTGACCGGGCTCATCCGCTCCCACCAGGCCCGCCTCACCACCGAGATGCGGGAGCGGACGGCGGCGCCGCCGTCGGCACCGGGAACGGCGGAGTCGCACACGACAGGGCCGCACACGACGGAGCCGCCCACCTCGCAGGCGGGGGCCACGGGCGGGCCCGGGCCGGACGCAGCGTCAGCGGCTGGCACGTCACGCCGGCCGCCGCCGGTGCCGCCACCGAAGCGCATGACCCGCCGGGCCCGACCGTGCGGCCGACGGTCCTGGCCACCGCCCCCGCCGGGCTGGTCCCGGCGGCCGAGCCGGCGCCCGCCGCATGGCTGGCCCCGGACGCCGGGCCAGCCATGCCCGCGGACCGGGCCGCCGCGGGGCCGCCCGCCGGTCTCCCGGAGCGCGGCTTGACCCGGCGGCGGGCCCTGATCGGGCTGGCCGTGGTGGCCGGCGCCGGGCTCGCCGGCGCCGCTTGGGAGCTCACCCGGGGCGGCTCACCACTGGCCGCCGGCGGCCAGCCGGGCCGGAGCCCCGGCCCGGCGTCCCGGCCGAGCGCATCGGGCAGCGCGGTCGCGCAGCACGCCGGCGCCGCGCTCTGGAGCTTCCCCACCAGCGGCACGGTGACCGGGATCGCGCTGGCCCCGGGCAGCGTGTTCGCGGGCAGCGCCGACGGCAGGGTGTACGCGCTGCGCGCCGGCGACGGCACCAGGCGCTGGGACTTCCCCACCGGCGGTCCGGTCCAATCGCGGATCGCGGCGGCCGCCGGCCGGGTCTACGCCGGCAGCAACGACGGCCAGGTGTACGCGCTGCGCGTCAGCGACGGCAGCAAGGCCTGGGCTTTCCGCACCGGCGGCCCGGTGGAATCGACCATCGCGGTGGCCGGGCGGGCCGTCTACGCCGCCAGCGAGGACGCGACGCTGTACGCGCTGAACGCCAGCGACGGCAGCCAGCTCTGGGGCGCCCGCGTCAACGGCGTGGCGGGGATCGCCGTGGCCGGCGGCACCGTCTTCGCCTGCGGCGCCGACCAGGTGTATGCGCTGCGCGCCAGCGACGGCGCTGCGCTCTGGAGCTCCCCCACCGGGGCCGGCGGGTCAACCGGGATCGCGGTGGCCGGCGGGGTGGTGTACGCCGGCAGCAATGCCAACCGGGTGCTGGCGCTGCGCGCCAGCGACGGCAAGGGCCTGTGGGACTTCCCGGCCGGCGGCTCGGTGCAATCGGGGATCGCCGCGGCCGGTGGGATGGTCTGTGCCGGCAGCAACGACGAGACGGTGTTCGCGCTGCGCGCCAGCGACGGCAAGCAGCTCTGGCATTCCCCCACCAAGGGCTCGGTGACCTCGGGGATCGCGGTGGCCGATGGGGTCGTGTACGCGGGCGGCAATGACTGCCTGGTGCGCGCGCTGCGTGCCAGCGACGGCAAGCAGCTCCTGAGCTTCACCGCGGACGGCCCGGTGGAATCGCAGATCGCGGTGGCCGGCGGGATCGCCTACTTCGGCAGCGAGCAGGTCTACGCGCTGAAAGGCCCGCCGACCTGACCCTGGTCACTTGATCTTGCCGGCGTCCCACACGGGCAGGCCCGGCGCGTAGGCGTGCACCGCGGCGGCCAGTTTGCGCAGCCGGAGCTTCTCGTTATGCAGATCCACCACCGCGCCCCACCGGTCCGGGCTGGACACGCGCAGCGCCACCGCGCCGGGCAGGCAGTCCGCGCCCGGACGCACGACCACCAGGCGCGGACGCCACACGAGGTCCCCGGCGTCGTCCTCCGCCACCATGCGGAACGCAACCAGCCCCGCGACCTCGCGCCACGGGATCCGCCGGGGCGGGCCGACCAGGTAGACGCCGCCCTCGTCGACCGCCAGCAGCACCTGGCCGGCCACGGCGGCGCGCTCCTGCCACATCCAGTAACCGCACGGCACCGCCAGGAGGAAGAAGAGCCCGAAGTAGATCACCTCCGCCACGCTGGGGTACCCGTTCAGGTAGCCGATGGTGACCAGCGTCAGCAGCGAGCCCGGGAAGGCGTACACGAAGATGATGCTCCCGAGCCAGAAGCGCTCGCGCCGGCGCAGCACGTACCCGGCGGTTGCCAGGTAACCCGGCTCGGGTGAGCCCTGCACGACCATCAGCCCTCCCGTCAAGGTCAGCCGGGCGCCCGGCCGGCCTGCATCAGCAGCACCGCGGACACGGCGAACAGCGCCAGGCCCACCAGGCCGAACCGGACCGCCCACGACCTGGTGCGCCTGCCGCCGCGGGCCAGCGACACCTGCATCGGGTCGGCGGAGATCGCCCAGACGTCCTGGTAGCGCGCCGCCATGATGGGCTCGCCGCCCAGCTCGCCCGGCACGGCGAAGACGTAGAACGGCTTCCCCGGCCGGAGGACGTCCTCCTGCACGCGGTAGCCCGAGGTCCGGTTGCTGGGGTGGGCGAAACGATCGAGCAATTCTGCTGGGAACACGCCGTCGGCGAGCAGGATGCCCAGCTTCCCGCTCCGGTAGGGCCAGGGGTCGGCGCCCTCGTCACGGACCTCGTCGACTGCCTCCTTCTCCGCCGGATGGCCGAGGACATTGAGAGTGTGCTCGAGCAGCGCCGGGGAGACCAGGACGCTGCCGGTGAAGTCGCGGACCGCGAACGGGCCGGAGTCCCAGGCCCAGATCTCGTCCTCCACCAGCACATCGACCTCCGTCCACTCGTCGCCCACGTAGCGGATCTGCTTGACCAGGTACCGCCGCAGGACCCGCATGCGGTACCAGACACACTCGGTTCCCGACAGGCGCCCGCGCAGCAGCCCGCGCGGTCCCGGCGCACTGGCGCCATGCACGTGGACCGGCTCAGGCCCGGCCCGGACCTGCGCACACCCGATCTGCGGCCAGGACGCGGCCACCCGGCTGCGGCGCGACAGGCCGGAACCGACAACGGGCAAGATCACTGCCGCGATGACGGCGAACAAAGCCGGAATCCACAGCAGGTAGGCCAGCAGCCGCAAGACCAGCACGGTCTACCCCGCCACGCGATGGTGTGATGTCCCCGCACCTGATGTCCCCACACCGTTGCAAACGTGCCCGCGCCCAGGGCGGTTCGACCGGGCCGCCCGGTAGCGTGATGCGCATGGCCGATGAAGGCGTAGTCGTCTGACCGATGTACCTGAGCCCAGCGGATGAGGAACGGCTGCGGGTGTTCGCGGCGGCGGAGCTGGCGCGCCGCACGATCGCCCGCGGGCTCCGGCTGAACGCGCCGGAGGCGGTCGCGCTGGCGTGCGACGAGATGCACCTGGCGGCGCGGGCCGGCGGCTCGTTCGACGACGTGCTCGATGCCGGAAGGCGCGCCGTCTCGCCGGCCGGCCTGCTGCCGGGCGTCGCGGACCTGGTGGACGAGATCCGGCTGGAGGTGCTGCTGGATGACGGCAGCCGGCTGGTGGTGCTGCGCCAGCCCTGGGGGACGGGCCCGGACGCCCCCGGCGCGATCCGGCACCCGGAGGAGCCGGTAACGCTGAACGACGGCCGGGAACGGCAGCGGCTGACGGTACGCAACGAATCGGGGCGGCCGGTCCGGGTGTCGTCTCACTACCCGTTCTGGCGGGTGAACCCCCGGCTGGAGTTCGACCGCGAGGCGGCCCGGGGAATGCGGCTGGACATCCCGGCGGGGTCCTCGGTGCGCTGGGGTCCCGGCGAGGCAAAGGAGATCGGGCTGGTGCGCTACGGAGATGACGATGAACACCCCTTATGAGGACGGGTTCGCCATGCCGGCCGAATGGGCTCCCCACCAGGCATGCCTGATGGAATGGCCGACCCAGACCCGCGCGCCGCTCTGGGGAGAGCGGCTGGACGAGGCCAAGCGCGACTACGCCACGGTGGCGCGGGCGATCGCCGCCTTCGAGCCCGTGATCATGGTGGCCGACCCGGCCCAGGCCGGCGAGGCCCACGACCACTGCGGGAGCGGCATCGAGATCCTGCCGGTCCCCATCGACGACTCCTGGATGCGGGACAACGGCCCGATCTTCGTCGCCGACCCCCAGGGCCGTCTCGCGCTCGTTCACTTTGAGTTCAATGCCTGGGGCGAGCGTTACCTGCCCTACGACCGCGACGCGCTGGTCCCGGCGGCGATCGCCGCGCACCTTGGCGTCCGCCGGTACGCCGCCCCGTTCGTCCTGGAGGGCGGCTCGATCTTCGTGGACGGTGAGGGCACGCTGCTCACCACCGAGCAGTGCCTGCTGAACCCCAACCGCAACCCGGCGCTGTCCCGCGCCGATATCGAGCGGGGGCTGCGTGACTACCTCGGTGCCGAGGTCGTGGTGTGGCTCGGGCGGGGGCACTCTGCCGACCGGGACACCGACGGCCACATCGACGGGATCGCCCAGTACGTCCGTCCCGGCGTGGTGATGATCCACGCGCCGGGCGGGCAGGCCGACCCCGATCACGACAACGGCCGGGACAACGTCCGCCGGGCGGCCCGGGCGGCCGATGCGCGCGGCCGGCGCCTCGAGGTGATCGAGTTCGACTGCCCGTCACCGGGCGGGATCTCGTACCTGAACTTCTACCTGCCGAACGGCGGCGTGGTGGTCCCGGTCGCCGGCTCGCCGGAGGACGACGCCGCCCT
>DATINY010000370.1:0-9210 GCA_035473755.1 Streptosporangiaceae bacterium | reverse complement strand
CTACCTCATTCCTCTTCGCCGGATTCCGGGCACCCATCCGAGGCGAAGCATCTTCCCCACGATAGCCCTGAGTATCTTCACCGAAGAAGGAAGAGCGCGCACATCACCGGCAAAGATGCGAATGGAGTGGCTCACGGGGAGCGCGGGACTGGCTTCAGGCGCGCCCGTCCCTGCCGGCTGACCGCTGAGGCGCTCGGTGAATACATAACTACCTACATAGTTCTGACGATGCGGCGCCAGTCGCCGCGCCCTACCGTCATTGGATCAGCTGGGCGCGGGAACGGCAGAGGAATGGCGCCGATACCGGGCGCGGCTGACGGTGTGGCTCCGGCCGCCGGAGCCTACCGTGCCGGGGGGGCGCGCGGGCAGGGGAGGCCTTGGCTTCGCTTATCTCGCCGCAGCGGCGCGGGTGACGGCGGCCGGAGACCCAGCCCCGGGCGGGTATCGGGGCCCGGGCGGTGCCGGAGCCGCCGGGATCCCGGCGCCGAGATCATGAAGCGTTTCCGCCGGTAGGTGGCGGGGGCTCTGGCCGGCGTCAAGCACCGGCAAACTTCCTCCCCCGTGCCCATGCCGCCTCTCGCGAGGGTGTTGCCGCGGGGATTAGGCGTGCCAGGATGGCCGTAATGACGCGATGGCGCATGGTTGCGGTTCACCGGGTCTGCGGCCGGACGGGGGGAGACGGGAATGACGGTTACCACTCTGCAGGCGCAGCCGGTAGCACAAGCGCCGCTTTCCTACCGGAAGAACGTGGCGATGCTGCGCGGGCCGCAGCTGGCCACGCTGCGGAGCGCGTACCGGGCCAGCATGCAGCTGAGCGACGACCGCGGGTGGCAGCACTGGGCCGGGATCCACGGCCTGCCGCTGCCCATGTACTGCCAGCACCACACCCCGCTTTTCCTGGCCTGGCACCGCGCCTACCTCTACTACTTCGAGCTCTCGCTCAAGGACGTCGAGCCGACTGTGACCCTGCCATGGTGGGACTGGACGTCCTCCTGGTCGCACCAGGTGGGCTTCCCCGTCTCCTACACCGTCGCCCAGGCCGGCGGCGAGCCCAATCCGCTGACCGGCGGGCCGATCAACGCCCTGGCCACGCAGCAGGGCGGCACGGGCGCGCCCGACCACACCTCCCGGAGCCCGGACGACCCGGCCAATCTGCCCACGGCCGCGCAGATCAATACGCTGCTAGCCCTGGGCGACTTCCTGGACTTCCAGCAGCAGCTCGAGAGCATCCACGACGACGTGCACGTCTGGTCGGGCGGCACCATGGCGGAGATCCCCTTCGCCGCCTACGACCCGATCTTCTTCGCCCACCACTGCATGATCGACCGGCTCTGGCGGCTGTGGCAGCTGCGGCACCCCACCGCGGGAATGCCGTCCAGCCTGCTGGCCGAGGCGCTGCCCCCGTTCAACATCACGGTCGCCCAGACCATCAACGTCAACACGCTCGGCTACGACTACGCGTCCTTCTCCTCGCGCACCCAGATCGGGGGCTGACTTGCCGTGGCTATCACCTTCGAGCTCGAGCTTCCCGCCGGTGACGCGCGGCCCGAGCTGGCCCGGGCCGACCTGACGTTCTACGGCCTGGATAACAGCGGCCCCAGCTACCAGGTGCGCGTCTTCTTCAACAACCCCAACGCCGGCCCCGATACGCCGCTGATCGCGGGTGAGGGGTACGTCGGCAAGTTCGCGGTGTTCGCGCACGGCGGCTGCTTCGGCGAGGAAGGGCACTGTGAGGTCCGCCCGCCCGTCAGCCCGTTCGACCGGCGCCAGCCCCACGCGCTGGTGCCCATTGCCCGTTACCTCACCGTCACCGATGCCATCCGCGATCTGATCGGGCGCGACGAGCGCAGCGTGACGGTAACCGCGGTCCCCGTCGTCCGCCCGTCCGCGCTGGCCACCGCGGACCAGGCGGCCGACGTCCTCACGGTCGACCAGGTAGCCCTGCACACCTTCGAGTAGCACGCTCACCGGCGGCGCCGCGGGCCGCGATGTCGGCGAGCTGCCCCGCCACCCAGCGGTGCACGTCATGGCGATTTTCCCCCTCACCCGCATCGGGGAGGCCAAACCAGGGCGCCGTCCCCCGCCCGTCCGCGGCGCCCGCGGCGACGTGCTGCCGGCCGGGCTGCACCGGGCGGCAGCAGGCTGGCCCGCGAGGCTGGCTCAGCCACCGGCGCCGGGCTCACACGGCGCGGCGCCCGGGCATGGCGCCGGCCTCGCGCGGCGCCCGGTGGCACGGGCGTGCCAGCTATCTCAAAGGCAACCGGATTATTGCCCAAAGGATGTACCGCCACGGCCAAGAGGTCATGCTGTGCATTGCGATTACGCCGATTACGCCGGCCGGGCGAGGGCGGCCGGCCGGCCAGGCCGCGCCCCGAGCCTGGCCAGCGAGGTGAGCGACGGGACCGCGCCCAGGCTGCCGCAGGCCGGCCGCACGCTCGCTGACCTGCTCCCAAGCGCGTGGCGTACCGGCGGCGGGGCGCTGGAGCGGGCGGGCTGACCGGGCGGATGAAGACACACCGGGTTCGGGGGTTGCGGTGTATCGGGCAGCTAGCCAGAATGCGAGGAGGTGCTTTTGAGGCATAAGCCGGCTGGTTTTCGGTATTGGCCGGACTTTACCAAAGGCTAGGCATGTACGAATTCGAATGTGAGGCAACTTTCGAGGCCGAGCCGGATGCGGTCTGGAAGGTGTGGACCGACGTCGCCCGCTGGCCGGACTGGGATGTCAGCAAGGAGATGGCGCGGCTGGACGGCCCGTTCGAGCCCGGTGTCTCCGGCTGGGCCAAGCAGCGCGGCAATCTGGGCGGGGCCTTCACCATCACGGAGGTGGACGCCGGGCGGCGCTGGGTGACCGAATGCCCGGTTCCCCTGGGCAAGGTCATCTTCGACCACTCGCTCGAGCAGGTCGGCCGGGGACGCGTCCGGGTGATCAAGAGGGTGGGGGTCCAGGGCGGGTTCGGGCCCCTGCTGCGGCTGTTCGCCCCCAAGATGCGCCGCGAGATCGCCGAATCGCTGGCCGCCCTGCAACGGCAGGTGTCCTCCTGACCTCAGTGGCCAGTCAGGTGGATAACGCCGACGTCCGCCAATCCGTTGAGCACCAACTGGACTCCCAGCGCGGCGAGCAGGAACCCGAACACCTTCTCGGTCACCAGCATCCGGCTCGGGTCCAGCTTGCTGCTGACCGCCGCGGCCCAGCGGAACACCGCCGCGTCGAGCGCGAGCACCACGACGAGCACCCCGACGGCGACGCCGAACACCGCGAATGAGCTGGCCTCGGCCGACAGGGTGACCAGGACCACGATCCCGGCCGGGTTGAGCAGGTAGGGCACGGCCAGCGGGAAGACGGCGACCTGCATCGGGTCCCGGCCGATGATCTGGTGGCCGCCGCCGTTGCCGCCGCCCCCGCCGTCGCCCGGGCCGAGCACCATGGTGGCCGCGATGATCAGCAGGATGATGCCGCTGGCGACGCCCAGCGCGCCCGGCGAGAAGTGCAGCAGCCTGGTGAGCACGCCCCCGAGGATCAGCAGCAGCGCGGCGACCAGAGCGGCGGTCACCAGCATCTTGCGCAGGACGCGGCGCTTGGTGGATTCCGTCATGCCAGCGGTCATCTCGAGGAACGGCACGAGCGCGATCTTGGGCCCGATCCCGATCAGGAGCAGCAGGAAGGTGTCGATGACGAAGGCGGCGTCCAGCGATTCGAGCTCTTTCACCTGGGGGACTCTAGATCACCGGTAGCCCGCCGCGGAACGGAACACCCCCAGCTCACCCCCAACGGATGAGTCACTGTGCCTGGTAGTGGGCCACCGCGTCCTCGTCCCACTCCAGGCCGTTGCCGGGGACATCGGGCAGGTGCAGCTCGCCGGACCGGACCTCGAACGGGTGCGCCAGCACGGGGTGGGCCCAGTCCTGCCACTCCAGCCACTGCCGGCCCGGCGTGACGCGCAGCAGGTGGCCGGAGACCTCCGGATACAGATGGGACGACATCGGGATCCCAAACCCGTCGGCGATCGCGGCCGCCTGCAGCCAGCCCGTCACCCCGCCGATCCGCATCAGGTCGGGCATCACCAGGTCGCAGGCCTGCGCCCGGATGGCGGCCAGCATGGCGCGCGGGCCGTAGAAGTTCTCCCCCAGCATGACCGGCGTGGCGATGTCGCGGGCGAGCCGGGCATGGCCGTCCAGGTCGTCGTACCGCAGCGGCTCCTCGATCCAGGCCAGGCCCTCGGCGTCGAGGGCACGGCAGCGCTCCAGCGCCTCGCCCCGGGCGAGCCCCTGGTTGTAGTCCACGACCAGGGTGACGTCATCGCCGACCGCCTCCCGGACACGGCGGACCGCGGCGACGTCGTCGGCCGGGCTGTCCCGCCCGACCCGGACCTTCAGGGCCGTGAACCCGCCTTCGGCGAGCAGTTCCCGCGCCTCGTCACCGGCGGCGACAGGCGGGATGAGCCCGAGCCCGTTGCTGTTGTAGGCCGGCACCGGCGCCAGGGTCCCGCCCAGCAGCCGCACCAGCGGCAGCCCGGCCGCCTGGGCCAGCGCATCCCACAAGGCGATGTCGAGCCCGGCCACCGCCGCCAGCGCCAGGCCCTGGTACCCGGCCAGGCCGAACCAGCCGCGGGCCTGCTCGAATGCGGCGGCCGGCGCAACCGGCCGCCCGGCCAGCCCGGCGCCGAGGTCACGGACCGCCGGCAGCAACGCCGCCGCCGCGCGGTCCAGGTAGGGAGCCAGGTAGCTGCGCCCGGTGATGCCCTGCTCGGTGGCGACGTCGATGAGCAGCAGCGGCCACCGGGGGAAGTCCCCCACCCTGGTCGCCAGCGGCCGCCGCAGCGGAACCACCACCGGCCGCACGGCGACGTCGCGCACCACCAGCCCGGCGTCCCGGCCGGGTGCGGGCCCGCCGGGCGGAGGGACCCCAGGCGCTGGCACCCCGGGCTCCCGCGCGGATGGCGAACTGACGGCCGGCACCGCTTCATCCAACTATCCGGAAGCGCCGGAGTCCAGCCGGCCGGCCCTCAGCTGGCCGGCGCGGGCCAGCCCGCGGCGGCCGGCCGTAGGATTTCCGCTGCCGCCGCTTCGCATGGAAGATGACCCATAAGGCGGCAACGACGGCCCGAAGGGACAGTGGCAGGCACGTGAACATCCAGGAGATCCGCGAGCTCATCCGGGTGAAGCCACCGGAACTGCGTGCGGCAGACCGCCGGCTGGCCAACTGCCACGACATCGCCGACCTGCGCCGCGCCGCGCAGCGGCTGATCCCGCGGCCGGTGTTCGATTACGTCGACGGCGGCTCCGACGAGGAGCTGAGCCTGGCCGGCAACGTCGAGGCGTTCCGGCGCTGGCGGCTCGTGCCGCGGGCGCTCGCGAACGTGGCGGAGGTGGACACCGCCGGGCAGGTGCTCGGCCATCCGGTCCCGCTGCCGCTGGTGCTCGCGCCCACCGGGTACACGCGCATCATGCATCCCGGCGGGGAGATCGCGGCGGCCAGGTCGGCCGAGCGGCACGGACTGCCCTACACGCTGTCCACCATGGCGAACACGTCGATCGAAGACCTGGCCGCCGCCGCGCACGGCGACCTGTGGTTCCAGCTGTACATCCAGACCGACAGCGGGCTGACCCGGGAGCTGGTCGACCGCGCCGCCGCCTCCGGGTTCCGGGTGCTGGTGGTGACCGTGGACACGATGGTCACGGGACGGCGCATCCGGGACGTGCGCAACGGCCTGACCCTGCCGCCCGAGCTGACCGTGCGCACCGTCGCGAGCATCGGGTCGCGGCCCGCCTACTGGGTGCGCATGCTGCGCAGCCCGGCGGCGGGCCTGGCCAATCTCACCCTCCGCCAGCCCGTGACGATCGCCCACACGGGCAGCCTCTTCGAACCGGGCATCGACTGGGACGACATCGCCGCGCTGCGGGAGCAGTGGCCCGGCAAGCTGGTCATCAAGGGGCCGCTCGGCGCCGCCGACGCCCGCCGGGCCGTCGAGGCCGGTGTCGACGGCCTGCAGCTGTCCAACCACGGCGGGCGCCAGCTCGACCGCGCCATCGCCCCCATCGATCTGCTGCCCAGGGTCCGCGAGGCGGTCGGCTCTGATCTGACGGTGCTGGTCGACTCCGGCGTCCGGCATGGCACCGATATCGTCATCGCCACCGCGCTCGGGGCCGACGCGGTGGCGATCGGCCGCGCCTACCTGTACGGCCTGATGACCGCGGGCGAGCCGGGCGTGGACAAGGCCCTGGATCTGCTGGCCGAGCAGTTCCAGCGGACGATGCGGCTGCTGGGGGTCACCTCCGTTGCCGAGCTGCGCAAGCATGCCCCCGAGATCCTCATCCGCGACTGAGATCGTTGCCACGGTGGCGGTGAAGCTGGCGGTGGTGGTCAGGACCGATCTGGATATGGGGCGTGGGAAGATCGCCGCCCAGGTGGCCCACGCGGCCGTCGCGGCCACCCTGGCCAGCCTCGGCACCGCTGACTTCGCCGCCTGGCTGGCCGAGGGACAGCCCAAGGTGGTCCTGCGGGTGAGAACCGCCGGCCAGCTCGAGGACGTGGTGCGCCAGGCCCGGGCCGGCTGGCTTCCCGTCGAGGTCATCAGCGACGCCGGCCGCACCCAGGTGACGCCGGGCACCCTGACCTGCTGCGCCCTGGGACCGGCGGAGAGCCAGCGGATCGACGCGGTGACCGCGGGGCTGGGGCTGCTCTGACCCGGCCGGCGCCGAGGTCAGGGCATGAGGCCCAGCGACGCCAGGACCCGCCGGCCGAGCCCATCATCGCCGGTGATGCTGGCGTCACCGGGGGCGTCGGAACGCCCGCCGGCCAGCGCCGCGAAGGTCGTCACCGGGATCGCCAGGCCGACGGTCGCGCCGCCGGCGTCCGCGGCCAAGCTCCCCCGGCCGCCGGCCACCTGGACCGCCACCGGATCCCGCCCGCCGACGCGGAAGACGACCTTCGACCCGTCCGGCGCGGCCGCGCGCTTGCCCACCACGTAGGGCAGGAACCGGGTGAAATAGCCCACCGCCTCCCCGGCGGCCGGGCCGTCCACGTCCCCGGGACGGCCGGTGGCGCGTCGGATGTCCTGCTCGTGCATCCAGCTGTCCATCACCCGCAGGGTGAGCAGATCCGCCATCGTGCCCGGCCCGGCCGGAGTCGCCACCGGCTCGGTCAGGTCCTGCCCGGTCAGCGTGCGCAGCCGCGCCAGCCGCTCGCCGGTCACCTCGCGGAACTCGGCCAGCACCTGCGGGCCCGGCCGGGGGCGGCGCGCGTCGACACCGATCTCGTTGGCCTGGCCCATGTCGTTCTTCACGTGGGGCAGCGGGCCCGGCTCGGGCCCGGGAGCGGGCCGGCCCAGCGCGCGGGCCTCGTAGTCCACCAGGTGGGAGAGGTGATCCTTGACGGTCCACCCCGGGCAGCCGGTCGGCAGCTCCCACTGCCCGTCCGGCAGGCCCGAGCACAGCTGGTCAATCGACGACCAGACGATGGCCAGGTTCTCGACCGAGGCGGACACGGCGCCCTCCTTGCTATTCCGTCGATCAGCAGTGTGGCAGGGCGCCTCAGTCACCGGCCAGCGCGTCGGTCGCGGCCTGCCCTGCGCCGGCGGTCCGGCGGAGAAAGCCGGCGAGCAGTTCGAGCTCGGTGTCGGTATACCCGGCGCAGATCTGGTCCATCGAGGCATTCATCCCCGAGTAGAGGCGCAGCACCTCGGCGCCGCGGTCGCGGAGCGCCCTGACCCGCACCGCGCGACGGTCGGCCTGGTCGCGGTCGCGCGCCACCCAGCCGCCGCGCTCCAGCCGGTCGAGGATGCCGGTGATGGTCGCGGGGTGCAGCCCGGCCCGCCGGGCTAGGGCGCTCGGGCTGAGCGGGCCATGGCGGCTGATGAGGTCGAGGCAGTCGAGGTCCACGTCGTTCAGCTCAAGGCGCCCGCTGACGTGGTGGTTGAGCAGGGACAGCTGGATGCTCAGCTCGCGCAGTGACTCCTTGATCGTTGTGGTCAGCCGCCGCCGGTGCCGCCCGGCCTGGCGGTCCTCAGGTTTTATCTCGGTTCCCATGTGATATGCTTTCCGTATTATACGATCTACGGAGAACAAGGTACCAGGAGCAAGCCATGAAGCTCACGATCTTCGCGGCGACCGGCGGCATCGGCCGGCAGCTGCTCGAGCAGGCAATCGCCGCCGGCCACGACGTCACGGCGGTGGTGCGGAGCCCGGAGAAGCTGTCCGGCGAGGCGGTGCGCGTCGTCCAGGCCGACCTGGCGGCCCCGGACCCGGCGGCGCTCGAGTCCGCGGTGAGCGGGGCCGACGCGGTCCTGTCCGGCCTCGGCCCGCGGTCGAACGCCGATGCCGGGATCGCGGCCCGGGGCACGGCGGCCATCGTGGCGGCGATGCAGGCCACACACGTCCGCCGCATCGTCGTGGTCAGCGCCGCACCGGTCGGCACCGTGCCGTCGCCGGGCCGCCCCCGGCCGCCGGGGCACGACCCGGGCGACGGGTTCTTCATGCGCCACCTGTTCAGTCACGTGGCCAGGACCTTGTTCGGCCAGGTCTACACCGATCTGGCGCAGATGGAAGACGTCCTGCGCGACAGCGGCCTGGACTGGACCGTCGTGCGCCCACCACGGCTGAGCAGCAAGCCCGGAACGGGCAACTACCGGACGGCGTACGGGCAGAACGTCCGGGGCGGCTGGATCGTCCCGCGCGCCGACGTCGCCCATCTCATGCTCGGTGCGCTCGGACGGCCCGAAACGATCAAGCAGGTCATCGGGGTAGCCGGCTGAGGGCCTGCCATCAGCCCGCGCCGGCGCCGGCCTGCCGCTGCCGCAGGCTGAGCTTCGCCACCTGCGAGATGAGGTCGTACGGGACCGGCTGGGACAGCGGGAACTTCAGCGTGCTCTTCGCCGCCCGGTACGGCCCGAGGCGGCGCTCGAGGGCCTCGTCGCCGGCCGGTGCCGGGTAGAGGCTGATGTGGCGCTTCCAGCCCGCGAAGTAGAGCAGCGGCCTGCCGCCGAGCGTGATCGTGGGGATGTGGTAGCTGATCCTCTCTCCCGCGCCGGGCACGGCGTCCAGGATCGCCCGGCGGACCTGTTCCAGGACCGGCTGGACGCCGGCCGGGAAGGAGCCGATGTACTCCTCGACCGAGCCGAACTTCTGGTCAGCCATGCGCTGCCCCCTTCCCGGCGTCTCAGGGCTGCATCCCGGTCTCGGTCCAGCGCTGGAACACCTCGATCTTGGCCGCGG
>DATINY010000369.1:0-12676 GCA_035473755.1 Streptosporangiaceae bacterium | reverse complement strand
GCCTGCGAATGACTTGCCGCGGCGCTTCGGCTACGTCTGCAGTCCGGCCGCACTGCAGCCGCGAACACCCGAAAAAGAAAAAGCCGGTCAGTGACCGGCTTGTGGTGCTTGCGTCGTCACCGGTAGCCCGCTCGGTCAGCTCGACGGTGCCCTCGGCCAGCCCGCGCTTGCCCACGGTGACCCGCAAGGGGATCCCGGTGAGCTCGGCGTCGCGGAACTTCACCCCGGCCCGTTCGGCCCGGTCGTCGATGATGACCTCGATGCCGGCCGCGTTGAGCTGCTCGTACACCGACTCCCCCGCCTTGGCGACCTCGGTGTCCTCGGCCTGGGCCACGGTCACCACCACGCTGAACGGCGCCGCCGAGACCGGCCAGACGATGCCGCGGTCGTCGTGGTGGGACTCGACTACCGCCGCCATCGCCCGCTCCACCCCGATCCCGTAGCAGCCCATGATCGGGTGCACCCGTTCCCCGGCGGCGTTGAGCACGGTGACGTCGAACGCCTTGGTGAACTTGTAGCCGAGCTTGAAGATGTGCCCGGCCTCGATGGCCGGCAGGAGCTCCAGCGGCTGCCCGCACTCCGGGCACGGCTCCCCGGCCTTCACCTCGCGCAGGTCGGCCCAGGAGCCGGCCGCGATGTCACGGCCGACGTCCACCCCGCGCAGGTGCACGTCGTCGACGTTGGCGCCGGTGACCATGTCCCGCCGCCCACGCAGCGCCTCGTCCACGACCACCGGCAGCTGGGTGACCCCGACCGCGCCCAGGCTGCCCGGCAGCGCCCCCAGCGCGGCCCTGATCTCCTCCGGTTGGGCCGGGTGGATCGACAGCGCCCCGGTCGCGTCGGCGAGCTTCTGCTCGTTCAGCGCGTGGTCACCGCGCATCAGCACCAGGGTGAGCTGGCCGTCCAGCAGGTAGACGAGGGTCTTGATCTGCCGGTCGGCGGGCGCGTCGTACCCGGTGGCCAGGTCCTCGATGGTGCGCACGCCGGGGGTGCCGAACCGCTCCGGGGCGGGCCGCCCCGGACCGTCGGCGATCTCCGGCAGCGCCGACGTGGCCTTCTCCACGTTGGCGGCGTAGTTGCACGCCGGGCAGTGCGCGATCGTGTCCTCGCCGGCCTCCGACGGGCACATGAACTCGGTCGAGTCCCGGCCGCCCATCGCCCCGCTGGACGCCTCCACCGGGATCACCGGGATGCCGAGCCGCTCGAAGATCCGCAGGTAGGCCGCGCGGTGGCGGTCGAACGCGGCATCGAGCCCGGCCGCGTCGAGGTCGAAGGTGTAGGAGTCCTTCATGGTGAACTCCCGCACTCGCATCAGGCCCGCCCGCGGCCGCGGCTCATCCCGGAACTTGGTCTGGAACTGGTACCACGCCTGCGGGAGCTGCCGGTGGGAGTTCAGTTCCTGCGCCAGGACCGTGAAGATCTCCTCGTTGGTGACGCTGAGGACGTTCACCGCCCCCTTGTGGTCCGTCAGCCGGAACATCACGTCGGCCATGGTGTCCCAGCGCCCGCTGCGCCGCCAGATCTCCTCCGGGTGCATGGTCGGCGCCAGCAGTTCCTGCGCGCCGATCCGGTCCATCTCCTGCCGGATGATCCCGATGACCTTGGCCCGGACCCGCACCGCGAGCGGCAGCAGCGAGTAGTGCCCCGCCGCCAGCTGCCGGATGTAGCCCGCGCGGACCAGCAGCCGGTGGCTCGCCACCTCGGCGCCCGCCGGGTCGTCCCGCAGGGTCGGGATGTGCATCTGTGACCAGCGCATGGATGGGCCTTCTGTGTCGTCGGCTGTTACCGCCTCCCCGCGCGCGACGGGGCGGGAGACACAGAGCTTAGCCGCGTTTACCCGGTGCGTGCTCGGCCGCCAGGCTCGGGCGGCGGTGCAGGCCAGCCGACTGCCCCGGGTGCCGCCCCGGTTATGCCGGGTGAAGCGGCCCGGGAACCCGTCCCGGCGGCGGAGCGGGGCCCCGCATCCCGATCAAGTCGAGCGGATCGGGCAGCAGGGCCCCTTCCGGCGCTGGCGGGCCCGGCCTGGGTGCGTGGTCAGCCGGCAGGCTCGATGTTCTGGTTGATGTGGAAGACGTTGCCCGGGTCGTAGCGGTTCTTGACCTGGGCGAGCCGCTCGTAGTTGCCGCGGTACGCCGCCTTCACCCGGTCCTGGCCCTCGCTCATCATGAAGTTGATGTAGCCGCCGCCGGCCGAGGTCGGGTGCAGCGCCTCCCAGTACTCCTTGGCCCACTGCGAGATGCGGCCGGCGTTGGCGGGATCGGGGTCCACGCCCACGATGACGCCTGTCCAGCCGCCGTCCCGGTAGGCGAAGGCCGTGGCGTCCGCTGGGACCCGGCTGGCGGCCCCGTCGATGGGGTACATGTGCATGGTCGAGTGGCCGGTCGGCAGCTGCGGACCGTACTTGACGTGCACATCGATTGCCGCGTCCGAGATCTCGTTGAAGAAATCCGTCCGCCAGTACCACTGCAGGCCGGCCGGGTAGAGGGCGTCGAACGCGGTCTGCAGCACGTTGAACGGCATCGGCTGCAGGCCGACCACCAGCGGGGAGCCGAACGTCTTGATCGGCTCGAGCACCTCGTCGGCCCGGTCGTGTGGCCCCGTGTAGCACCAGACGATGCCGCAGGCCTTGCGGCCCCACAGCTCCTGCGGGAACGGCGGCGCGGGCGGGATGGTGAGCAGCGCGATCCAGCCGCTCAGCTCCTCCGGCAGCGACGGCACCAGCTCCCGGTACCAGCGCATAACGTCCGCGGTGTCGGCCAGGTCGTACAGCACCGGGCCGGCGATCACCGTGCCGTCCTCGCCGATGTCGTGGCAGCGGAACGTGAACGAGGTGACGATGCCGAAGTTCCCGCCCCCGCCGCGCAGGGCCCAGAACAGGTCGCTGTGGGAGTTCGCGCTGGCGGTCACGAACGTACCGTCCGCGAGGACCACGTCGGCGGACAGGATGTTGTCCACGGTGAGGCCGAAGCGCCGGGACAGGTAGCCGACGCCGCCCCCGAGCGCCAGGCCGGCCACCCCGGTCGAGCCCAGGAAGCCGGAGGGGGTGGCCATGCCGAATGCGACGGTCGCGTGGTCAACGTCTGCCCACGTGCATCCAGGGTCGACTCGGACGGTGTGATTCTCCGGGTCGACCGTGGTGCTGCGCAGCAGCGACAGGTCGATGACCAGGGCGCCGTCCCACACCGCGAGGCCCGCCGCGTTGTGGCCGCCGCCGCGGACGGCGATCTCGATGCCATGCTCGCGCGCGAACCGCACACAGGTAATGACGTCGGCGGTGTCGCGGCAGCGCGCGATGGCGGCCGGGTGCTTGTCGATCATGCCGTTGTAGACGGCGCGCGCCTGGTCATAACCGGGGTCGCCGGGCGTGATCAGGTCGCCTCGCACAGCGGCGGCCAGCTCCTCGTACGGAGCTGTGGTCACGGTGGCTGAGGTAGTCATGTCGTGTTGTCCCCTTCGGGTGCGTCATGTGGTAGCAGACCGAAGGTAAGAACCACCGCGTTCGCGCAGCGTTCGGGACGCCAGCGGAGGGCTATGCGGTCGGGAGAACGCCGGGAGCGGGCCGGCGAACGCCCCGGCTTTCAAGGTCATCCTGGCAGCGCCGGAGCAGCCCGGTGCTGCCGTGAGCCGCCGCGATCTGGGCCGCGGAGCGTAGCCGCGAGATGGCGGCCTGCTGGTCGTCGTGCGCGGCACGCATCCGCATCACCTCGGCCAGCCACCACACGTCGTCCCTGGCCTGCGCGCCGGCGATGGCGGCATCGAGCGTGGCGCGCGCCTCTCCGGGTTGATGATTGCGTGCCAGCAGATCGGCGAGCAGCGACAGCCAGTACGGCATGCGAGCGAACGCCCCCTGCGACTTGAGGTTGCTGATGCCCAGCCGGGCCAGATCGAGACCCGGCTGGCCCGCACCGGACCAGCCGTCCAGGATCAGCCCCCACTCGCCGTAGTAGGCGAAGCCGTACCGGTCGCACAGCTCGCGCAGCTCGGTGACGGTCTCCTTGAGCGCGGGCAGGTCGTGCCGCATCTGGTGGGTGATGGCGCCGTAGGCCAGGCCCACCGCCAGGTTGTACGGGTCGTCGATCGACCGGGCCAGCCTGATGGCCTCGCGGCAGGCGGACAGGGCCTCGTCATCGCGGCCAAGCAGCCAGTAGGCGTGCGCCGCCCAGGCTGTGCTGTGTACATCCGACCGGGTGCCGATGATCAGCGAGACGGCACCGCCGCCCATCGTGGCGGCGAGCTCCAGGTGCTGCAGCCCTTCGGCGGGCCTGCCCAGGCTCACGGCCGATGCGCCGACGGCGAAGTGGGCCTGGCCGCTCAGCTCGGAGTCCGGGTCGACGAGCGCCAGGGCGCGGCTGGCCGTCTGGTACCCGTCGGCGGTACGCCCCTGGACGAACTGCGACGTCCACAGCGCGACCAGGCCGGTGACCGTCGAATCCTTGCGGCCGAGTGACTCGGCCAGAGCGATCGAACGCTCCAGGGCCTGCTGCAGGTCCGGGGACGAGTAGCCGTGCCTGGCGTTGAGCGGTGCCGCCATCGCCTCGAGGACCGCGAGCTCATGCGAGTCCCGGCCCCGCCCCGCGGGCATGCCCTCGATGATCGACAGCGCCTCCCGGTGCAGCCGGATCGCCTCGGCGTGGGCGAGCCGGGCCGCCGCGACCTCGGCCGCGCGCCGGTAGTAGGCCAGCGCCCGGTCGCCCCGCCCGCCCCGCGCGTACTGCTCGGCGAGCTGGGCCGCAACCGCGTCGGTGTCGTCGGCGTACAGCAACTCGAGCCCTTGGGCGATGCGCCGGTGCAGAAGCCAGCGTTTCGGCGGGCTGACGCCCGCGTATGCCGCCTCGCGGAGCATGTCGTGGGAGAAGTCGTAACCGTCCCCGAGCTCCCGCATGATCCGGCGCCGCCACAGCTCGTCGACGGCCTCCACGACGGTGTCGGCCTCGAGGTCGCTCGCCTCGGTGAGCAGGTCAAGGGTGAAGTTGGTGCCCACCGCCGCCGCGAGACCGGCCACCTCCCGGGCCGCCGCGGTCGCCTGCTCGAAGCGCTTACGCAGCACTGCCCCAAGGTCGCCGACCGGCAGCGTGCCACCGGGATCGGCGGTGCTGCGCACCGCCTCGATGACGTACAGCGGGAAGCCCCCCGTCGTCGCGTGCAGCAGGTCAGCACCGGCGGCGGGAAGGGGCTGTCCGGAGATCGCCTCGGCGAGCTGCGCCGTGTCGCCGGCGTCCAGCGGGCCGAGGGAGATCTCGGTGAGCAGTCCGGTGGCCCGCATGCGGACTGTCCAGTCCTCGAGCTCGGGATCCTCGCCACGGTTGTCGTCGCGCAGCGTCCCGGCCACCAGGAGCGGGCTGCCGTCGGCGAGCTGAAGGCAGAAGGTGATGAAGGCCAGCGTCTCCTGGTCGCACCACTGCATGTTGTCCAGCACCAGCAGCGTCGGGCGGCCCACGGCCAGCAGCGCCCGCGCGAGGCCCTCGTAGAAGCGGTGGCGCTGCCAGGCGTCCACCATCGCCCTCGGTCCGGTCCCGCGCCCTCCGTAGCTCTCGCCGGGCATCAGCCTGCCGACCTCGGCGCGCCAGGCGGGGTCGAGGGCCGCCGCCGCCGACTGGACCGCGGGGTTGCGCAGCCAGTCCGCCACCGGGGCCAGCGCAAGCCGCCCCGACGTCCCGAAACACTGGGAGCTCGCGACGACGGCGCCCTGCAGCTGTGCCATCGCGGCGACCTCTGTCGCCAGGCGGGTCTTGCCGACACCCGGACCGCCGCGGACGAGCGCGAGGCCGCAGCGGCCAGCGGTCGCGGCCCGCCACACGTCCTGGAGCTGGCCGAGCTCGGCTGACCGGCCGAAGAGCTGCGCCGCGGGCAGCCCCGGCCGCCCGGTCCCGGGCCCGGCCGTCTCCGGGGACCTGGCCGCCGGGCGTGCGTGGGCCATGAGGCGCTGGAACACCTTGCGTGTCGAGGCGTCCGGGACGACGCCCAGCTCGCGCTCCAGCACCGAAGCGCAGTGGTGATAGGTGCTGACCGCGCCGGCCCGGTCTCCCAGCTCGGCCTGCAGCTGCATCAGGGTGCGGTAGCCGGTCTCCTCCAGCGGCTGCAACTGAATCCGGCGCCGCGCCACATCCACCGCCCCGGCCAGGTCGCCGCTGCGCGCTCGCTGCTCGCCGAGCAGGTCGCACAGGCCTACGCACTGCCGCTCGATCTCCGACCTGGCGTCGAGCAGCCAGTCTTCATACCCTCCGGGCAGCAGATCGCCCCGGTACTCGGCGAGGGCGGCGGCGGCGTGGGCGAGGACCCCCTCGTCATCGCTGGCCGCCGCCGCCATCAGCGCGGCCTCGCGCTCGAAGCTGAAGACGCGCAGGTCGACGCGGCACGTCTCGGTGTCGCGCCAGCACAGATCCACCGGCGTGACGAGCAGCGAAGGCTCGTCTCCCAGTACCTGGCGCAGCTGATGCAGCTCGCGGCGCAGGTTGGTCAGCGCCTGCGTGTCGGTGGACTCGGGCCAGAACAGCCCCGCGATCCGCTGCCGCGGCTGGGGCGACCCGGCGTGCACGACCAGGAACGCGACCAGGGCAACGGAGCGCGACGAGCGGGTCCGGGTCGCGGCTCCGTCTTCGCCGCCGCCGGTGATTGACTGCTCCCCCAAGAGCGACACATGCAGCATGTCCACATGTCCTCCTGGGCCCAGCCTAAGCTCCCAGCACTGTCATCCCCAAGAATCGGCAAAGCGCCGGCCGTGCTACCGCGCGGTGGCGGGAACCGTCCCGGCGGCGGCCCGGCGCCTGGCCGCCGTGAGCGGTTCAGCCTTGTGGCCGCCTTGGGCAGCGGCCTGCACGGCTGGCCAGACCGGCCCGGGTTAACCCCGCGGCGGCCGGGCGTGGGAGCCTGGGGCCTGACAAAAGCCGGGCCACTGCCGCTGAGGGAGAGCCGATGGAGCCGATGCCGGAGGACTGGGAGCGGGCCGTTGCCGTGGTCGCCCACCCGGACGACCTGGAGTACGGCGCGGCCGCCGCGGTCGCCCGCTGGACCGGGCAGGGCAAGCACGTTGCCTACGTGCTCGCCACCGAGGGCGAGGCAGGCATCGAGGGCATGGCTCCCGACGTGGTCGGCCCGCTGCGGGTGGAGGAGGAGCGGCGCAGCGCCGCCCTGGTCGGCGTGACCGACGTGGACTTCCTCGGCCACCCCGACGGGCTGGTGGAATACGGTGTCCCGCTGCGCCGGGACCTGGCCGCCGCCCTGCGCCGGCACAAGCCCGACGTGGTCATCACGATGAGCTTCGACCTCACCTGGGGTGAGGAGGGGCCGGTCAATCACTCCGATCACCGGGCGGTCGGCCTGGCCACGCTGGACGCCTGCCGGGACGCATCCAACTCCTGGCTGTTCCCCGACGCCGGCCCGGCCTGGAACGGGATCAAGGCGATCTACGTGGCCGCCAGCGGCAACCCCACCCATTTCGTGGACACCACCACCACGATCGAGGCGGGCATCGCGTCGCTGCGCGAGCACAAGGCCTACCTCGACGGCCTCGGCCGCGACTTTGACCCCGACGAGTTCCTGCGCAACATGGCCGGGTACATCGGCCTGGGCGCCGGCTGCGAGTACGCCGTGGGCTTGAGGCGTTACCCCGTCTGAAGTAGTGAACACCCCGGGACCCGGGACGGACAGGCCGCCCGCTACCGCCGGGTGAAGACGATCCAGACCGGGCCGTAGGCGAAGGTCATCGGCCCGCCGGACGCCGTGGTGAAGGTGGTGCCGCCGTTCGCGGTGGGCCGCGACCAGTGCCCGGCCCAGGCCCTGCCGTCGCGCAGCACCAGCGTGGTGCCAGACCCGACGCTCTCCGCGTACGGCGGACGGAATCCATACTCCTTGAAGCGGGAGGTGCGCACCGTCGTGTGCTGGATCACCACCGTGGCGGCGGAAAGCCGCACGCCGCTCGAGGTGACCGCCGGGGTGCCGTCCATCGTCACCAGCCAGCGCCCCTTCGCCGCCGACCAGGTGAAGCGGAACGAGGCCGATGGGTAGGACACCGGCACCGACCGGGTGGCCTTCCCGCCGGCGGGCGGCGGCCCGAACCGGAACCCGATGTCACGTGCCGTGCTCGCGCCCGGTGCCTGCGCCAGCAGCTGCCGCGTGTGCGCGTACAGGTTGTAGGGGGCGACCCGGCTGAGGTCGCGGTAGTACCCGCTGCTGGTGCCCGCGTACAGGTTCACGATCCGGGCGGTCCGGTGGATGTAGGGCAGCAGCCGGGGCGTCGCGCCGGAGTAGGCGAACGCGGGCCGCCCGAACTGCCGCAGCAGCTGCAGGTCGTCCTCGCGCGCGCTGCGGACCGGCCCCACCGCCGGCGGGTAGCGGGACGAGAAGATGGCCATCAGCCGGCTCAGCCCGCCCTCGACCGGAAGCACGTACACGATGTCCGCACGGGCCAGCCCGGTCTGCGGCCGCGCATACACGATGTTGTCGATCTTGACAGCGAGCACCCGGTTCAGCGAGGGCACCGGCTCCCCGGTGAACGGTGACCGCAGCTGCGCCACTGTCGAGGGTGAGGGTGACGGTGCCGCCGCCCCTGTCACCTGCCGGTCATGGCGGAGCGCGATATACGAGCCGGCCACCACGCCGGCGAGCAGGACCGCCGCCGCCACCGCGATCAGCGTCTTGTGCCGGGCCAACACCATCGCACGATCCCGGCCGCGCCTGGACGCACCGTACGCGGAGTGCGCAGCCTGCACCTCCCGCAGGCAATTATGCCGGCTATCGGGGGAATTGCCCCGCTACCAGACGGTCTGCCGTCCCCCGTCCTTGGTCACCACAACGCGGGGTCACGCCGCCGCCCCACGCCCGCCGCGGGCTGCTGCGCCCGTGGCCGGGCAACGGACGCGGGCTAGGGGTACGCGAGGACGATCCAGACCTGGCCGCGGGCGAAGGTCATCGGCCCGCCCGCCGCGGTGGTGAAGGTGGTGCCGTCATTGGCCCTGGGCCGCGACCAGTGCCCGGCCCAGGCCTGGCCGTTCCGCAGGACCAGCGCCCGGCCGGACCCGGTGCTCTGCGCGAAGGGCGGGCGGCGGCCCTGCTCCAGGAACGATGAGGTGCGCACCGTCGTGTGCTGGATCACCACGGTGGCGGCGGAAAGCGGCACGCCCCGCGGGTTGACCGCGGGGGCGCCGTCCATCGACACCAGCCAGCGCCCCCTCGCCGCCGACCAGGTGAAGCGGAACGAGGACGCCGGGTAGGACACCGGCACCGACCGGCGGGCCCGGCCGCCCGGTGGCGGCGGGCCGAACCGGAACCCGATGTCATGGGCCGGGCTCGCACTGGCCGCGGTGGCCAGCAGGTCCCGCGGATATGCGTACAGGTTGTAGGGCTCGGCCCGGTTCCAGTTGCGGTAGTACCCGGCGGTGTTGCCCGCGTACAGGTTCACGATCCGGGCGGTCCGGCGGATGTACCGGAGCAGGCGGGGGGTCGCGCCCGAGTAGGCGAAACCGGGCGTCCCGAACTGCCGCAGTAAGGTCAGGTCGTCCTGCCGCGCGCTGCGCACCGGCCCGGCCACCGTGGGGTAATGGGAGGAGAAGATGGCCATCAGCCGGCTCAGCCCGCCCTCGACCGGCAGCACGTACACGATGTCCGCGTCGGTCAGCCCGGTCTGCGGCCGCGCCAGCGCGCTGTTGTCGATCTTCACCGCGAGCACCGGGGTCAGCGAGGGCACCGGCTCGCCGGTGAACGGCGACCGCAGCTGGGGTGGGGACGAGGGCGATGGCGGGGGCGTGACCGGGTGGGTGGGCGCGGGCGTGGCCGCCGCCTGCCTTACCCGCACCGCACTGTTGGACACGAGCAGCGCGCCCACCACCAGGTTGGCCGCCACAAAGGCCACGCCGGTCGTGTAGGTGATCCGCTGCCGAGTCCACGCCATGACTCCCCCAGCCCGCGAGGATGATCGCTCCCGCCGTCAGCCCACCGGCCAGGTGTGCACCGGATCGCCCGTCCGCATCAGGACCAGGTAGCGCTGGGTCATCTCCCGCAGCGCCGTGTCCCGGTCCAGCCCGTTCCGCCCCTGGAGGCGGTGCACTGTTTCGGTCTGCCAGGTCGCGCCGGTCCGGCCGGTCAGGCAGCGCTCCTCGATCACCGTCAGCATGCGCTCGGCCTGGGCACGGTCGACCTGCCAGCGCTGGAGCCCCTCCCGGGCCAGCGGCAGCAGGCGGCGCAACGTCAGTTCGGCCACCGGCACCTCGCCCAGCCCGGGCCAGTAGACGCTGGCCTCGATCCCGTGCCGGGCGGCCTCCATCAGGTTGTCGCGGGCGGCGGCGAACGACATCTGGGTCCAGATCGGCCGCTCCGACTCGGCGAGCATGTTGACCAGGCCGTAGTAGAACGCGGCGTTGGCGATGATGTCGGTGACGGTCGGGCCGGCCGGCAGCACCCGGTTCTCCACCCGCAGGTGGGGCTCGCCATCCTCCACGGCGTAGACCGGCCGGTTCCAGCGGTAGACGGTGCCGTTGTGCAGGGTGAGCTCGGCCAGCTCGGGGGTCGCGCCGCTCTCGAGCTCGGCCACCGGGTCGCCGGAGTCGAGCAGCGGCAGCAGCGAGGGGAAGTAGTTCAGGTTCTCCTCGAACAGGTCGAACACCGAGGTGATCCAGCGCTCACCGAACCAGACCCGTGGCCGCACCCCCTGGATCTGGAGTTCCTCCGGCCTGGTGTCGGTGGCCTGCTGGAACAGCGGGATCCGGCTCTCGCGCCACAGTTCCTTGCCGTACAGGTACGGCGAGTTGGCGCCGACCGCCACCTGGATCCCGGCCACCGCCTGGGCGGCGTTCCAGTAGTTGCCGAACGCCTCCGGTGTGACCTGCAGGTGCAGCTGGACGCTGGTGCAGGCGGCCTCCGGCATGATGCTGTCGACGTGGGTGAGCAGGCGCTCGGGCCCCTCGATGGAGATCCGCATCTCCTCGCCGCGCGCCGCGCACATCTGCTCATTGAGCAGGTAGTACCGGGGGTTGGGCGACATCGCCCCCCCGGTGGTGTGCCGCTCGCGCAGGGTAGGCAGGATGCCGATCATGGCCAGCCTGGCGCCGGCGCTCCGCGCCCGCCCGTCCGCGTACGCGACGCTGTCGGCCAGGTCGCGTTCCAGCCCGCCCAGCGCCTCGTCCGCCAGCGGGCGGGGGGCCAGGTTGACCTCCAGGTTGAACTTCGCCAGCTCGGGCGCCCAGTCCCCGGCGCCGATCGCGGCGAGCACCTCCGCGCCGCGCTCAGAGGCGTCACCCGCGCCATCGACCAGATAGAACTCGGCCTCGAGCCC
The DNA here is from genome assembly GCA_035473755.1 of Streptosporangiaceae bacterium. Classification (GTDB taxonomy): domain Bacteria; phylum Actinomycetota; class Actinomycetes; order Streptosporangiales; family Streptosporangiaceae; genus UBA9676. The sequence continues at coordinate 1,410 of DATINY010000369.1, read as the reverse complement.
GACCTGCTGTGGTGCCTCCTTGAACCGGGCATCCTGCAGCATCCTGGCGAAGACATCGAGGCAACGCCGGACCTTGTCCCGGTAGCGCCGCCGGTCGTACTGGCTGACGATGATCGCGGGAACATCCCTGCCCATGCGGCCCTCCGCCTCGTGCCATGGGAGATGGCCTCAACCACAGCGTGACATGCGGCCCGCGTCATGAACAGATAGGACATTAAGTACATAACGGATAATCCGCGCATACGTTCGTGCGCGGTCGCGGCTCCTGCCCAGCGGGCCAGACGAGCGGGTATCCCGGGCGGAGCGCTGCCGGCCGGTTACATCCTGCGCATGCTCTGGATACGCGCGATGTCGTTGCGGCCCACGAGCAAGAGCACCACCACGCCCACGATCGTCACCGCGAGAACCAGCTTCCACAATTTCATCGCGGGGTCCCTTCCTCGTCACCTACCGAACGCGCTGTTCATTCCCGCGTCCCCGGCGGATCACTCCCCGGGCGGCATTCCGGGTGGGCTGGCCCGCCGCGCTGGCCCGCCGCACTGGCCCGCCGCACTGGCCCGCCGCACCGGCCCGCGCCATGATGGCTGGATGGGAATCGCACCGGACGCGGTCGCCAGCTACGTCGACCGGGCGGTCGAGGCGATGGCGGACATCGTCGGCGACCTGGGTGACGACCTGGCCAACGCCCGGCCCCACCTGCCCGGGGCCAACTCGCCGTACGCGATCCTGCGGCACTGCCTGGGCGTCATGGAGTTCTGGGGCGGGCAGGTGGTGGCGGGACGCACGGTGGACCGGGACCGGGAGGCGGAGTTCCGCGCCTCCGGGCCGGTCGCCGGCCTGATCGCCGACGCGCGGGAGGCCCAGCGCCGGTTCCGGACCGTCATCGTGACCGCCGACCCGAAGGCCCGGCCCCCGGGCGACCATCCCGCCATGGGGCCGGACGAACTCGAGCTCATCAGCCAGGGCCACGCGCTGCTGCACGTCCTGGAGGAGGTCTGCCAGCATCTCGGGCAGATGGAGATCACCCGCGACCTGCTGCGCCAGCCCCAGGCCTAAGCCCGTTCCCACCCGTCACAGGGCGCTGGCCATCCGGCGGACCGCCTCGGCGATCAGCGCCGGTGAGGTGCCGATGTTCAGCCGCACGAACCCGTGGCCCTCGTTGCCGAAATCAGGGCCGCGGCCGACCGCGACCCGCCCCCGGTCCAGGAACACCGCTGACGGGTCGTCGCCCAGCTCCAGCGCCCGGCAGTCCAGCCAGGCCAGGAAGCTGGCCTGGGGCGGCGCGTACCCGACCGCCGGAAGATGCTCGCGCAGGAGGCCGGCGAGCAGCGCCCGGTTCTCGTCCAGCTGGCCCAGCGCCGCGTCCAGCCACGGCAGCCCCTCGGTGAAGGCGGCCACCGACGCCAGCAC
>DATINY010000368.1:0-4935 GCA_035473755.1 Streptosporangiaceae bacterium | reverse complement strand
GCAGAAGTCGTGGTAGCGCTCCGACTCGAAGTAGGCGTCGGTGAGACCGGCGTAGGCAGCCAGCTTGTCGCCGTAGGACGCGCCGGGCTCGTCGGCGATCGCGAAGAACCGGTCGGTCTCCAGGTCCAGCCTGGCCCGCCTGCCGGTCACCAGCACGAAGACGCACCACTTGACCAATGCCTTGATCGCCCACGGGAAGTAGTAATGCAGGCTGGTCAGCGCCAGGTCCGGGCAGGCGTTGGCGTAGTCGATGGGGTAGACCTCATCGCCGGCCACCAGGGTCTCGCACGAGTTGAGCTCCCACCGGAAGAACGCGTTGACCAGCCGCCCGATCGTCACCACCTCGGTCCCGACCGATGGCGCCAGGAAGCTGTGGTCCACGGCATAGCGCAGGTGCATGGGCTGGTCCGGCTGGAAGTGCATGACCATCGTCTCGGCGCCGATCGACAGCGAGCGGGCGAAGACGTCGTAGTTATCGACCGCCTTCTGCAGATGCATGAGCATCTCGCCGCTGGCGTTGTAGGCGGCGTGCAGTTCGCCGGGGCTGCTGATACGCGAGACGCCGCGCCAGGCGCCGCCGTCGTAGGGCTTCATGAACAGCGGGTAGCCGATTCGCTCGGCGATGGCGTCCAGGTCGAAGGACTTGTTGTACTTCTCCGAGGTGTAGGCGTAACGGGCGTTGTCCACCGGGTTCTTGTACGGCACGAGCACCGTGTCCGGCACCTTGAGCCCCAGCCGCATCATCGCGCAGTAGGCCGCGTGCTTCTCCATAGACTGGAACGTGAAGGGGCTGTTCAGCAGGTACACGCCGTCCATCAGCGCGGCCTTCTTCAGCCATTCCCGTGGGTGGTAGTACCAGTACGCGAGCCGGTCGATGACCAGCTCATAGCGGGGCCGGTCACGCAGGTCGAACGGCTCTATGGTGATCCGCTCGGAGTCGAACACGTGCCGGCTGCCGCCCAGGCCCGCGACCGGGCCGAGCCGGCCCAGGATCTGCTCGAACGCTCTGGGCCAGTCCTCCTCGGTCCCGAGCAGCAGCCCGATCAGATGCCTGGTGTCGGTCACGAGAGCCTCCGGTCGTCAGCGGAATCGCGGCATGCGATGGGCCGCGGCGGCCCCTGGCACTGGTTCGATCACTTCCAAAATGGTGCCTGGTCCGAGCGGCGGTGACAATGGCGGGCAGTGGCGAGGAGGGAGGAGCTGGTATGGAACTGGAGGTCAGGCGGCTGCACCTGGCGAGCCTGCGTGGGGTCGACGGCCTGGAGTGGCCGGTGCACGGCTTCGTGGTCACCCACCCCGGGGGTGCGGTGCTGGTAGACACCGGCGTCGGCGGCCCGCAGGAGTGGCTGGACGACTGGCGGGTGGTCAACCGCTCGGTCGCGGACGCTCTCGCCGGGCTGGACATGACCCCGGGCGACATTGATCTGGTGATCAACACACATCTGCACTTCGACCACTGCGGCCAGAACGCGGTCTTCCCGCATGCCGCGTTCTATGTGCAGCGCGCGGAACTCGACCGCGCCCGGCGCGAGTCGCCGGAGCTGTACGACTGGTTCGGCTTCGCCGGCGCGCGGTTCGAGCTGCTCGACGGGGACGCCGACATCCTGCCCGGCCTGTCGGTGATCGCCACCCCCGGGCACACCGCTGGCCACCAGTGCGTCGTCGCCCACTCGGCGGCCGGCCCGGCCGATCTGATGATCGGGGACGCGGCCTACACGCCGCGCCTGTACGCGGGCCCGGCCGACGCCAAGCTGCCGCCGGGGCAGGCGAGCGACCCAGCGGCCTGGCGGCGGTCGCTGGGCCGGATCCACGCGGTAAGCGCCGCGCGGGTGCACTTCTGCCACCACACCGATGTCCTTCATGGCTGACGCTGTCGTTCACGGCTGACGCGGTTCGCGGGCTAACGGAGGTAGGAGGCGCCGTTGAGGTCGATGATGGTCCCGCTGGCCCACTCGGCCTGCGGGGATGCCAGGTACAGCACGGCCGCCGCGATCTCGCTCGCGCGGGCGACCCGCCCGAAGGGGCTTTGCGCGCGGATCTCATCGCCGGCCGGGCCGGTGAGGTGCCGGGCCGCCATGGCCGTCTCCACAAAGCCCGGCGCCACGGCGGCCACCGCGATGCCGTGCGGGGCCAGGGCCCTGGCCAGCGACTGGGTGAACGCGTTCAGGCCGGCCTTGCTCGCCCCGTAGGCGGGCTGGCCCGGCTCGCCCCGGAAGGCGCCGCGGGAGGAGACGTTGATGATGCGGCCTCCGCCGTGGCTGACCATGTGCTGGACCGCGCACCAGGTCACGTTCGCGGCCCCGGTGAGGTTGACGGCGAGCGTCGCCTGCCAGGCCTCCTGCCACTGCTCATACGAGGTGCCGGTGATCGGGTGCGGGATGAAGACGCCCGCGTTGTTCACCAGCACGTCCAGGCGGCCAAGCGCCTCAATGGCCTGGCCTACCATCGCGCGTACCGCTTCCGGGTCGGCCAGGTCGGCCTGCACCACGGCATGCCCGCCGCCGGGCAGCCCCGCCAGCACCTCGGCGGCCAGCGCGGCCGAGTGGCCGTGGTGAACGGCGACCCGCTCGCCCTGCTCCGCAAACGCCTCCGCGATGGCGCGGCCGATCCCCCTCGCCGCGCCGGTCACCAGGACGGCTCGCCCGCTCATCCGGCGACTCGCCCGCCGGGGCGGCCAAAGACCGCCATGGCCGTGACGCCTCCGCCCGGCACTAGCAGGGCGGAGATGACGAGAAGCCGCCTTATGGCCGGGAGGCCCAGCCAGCCCGGCCGGTCTTCATCGGAAGCCATGCGGGCACTCCTGACTGCCAGCGGCGCAAGAAAGGGATGCACTTTTAGCTTGGGGGCATGGATCCCACGAGGCTATCCCAGATGGTCACGGCTGGAGCGGCTGCACCTGGCGCCGGCGGCGCGCTGACTAGGCAGGCTTCTCGCCCGGCACCTGTGTCGGCTCGCGCTGCGGGACGGGCAGCGGGGACGAGGTGGTGCCGGCCGGCAGCCGGCGGGTGACCATCAGCGCCACGATCCCCACGGCCGCCGACGCGGCGAACGCGGCCGTGATGCCCAGCGGCAGATTCCTGCCCGCGCCGGCCGCCACGGCGGCGCCGCCCACGCCGATGCCGAGCGCGGTGCCGAGCACGTCGGCCAGGTTCAGCGACGCCGACGCCCGTCCTTCCCGCCCCGGTGGCGCATGCCGCAGCATCATCAGAGAGAGCGGCGCATACGCCAGTCCCATGCCCAGGCCGGCCACGGTCCACGCGGCCAGGCCCACCGCCACCGGCACGCTGGGCCGCAGGACCAGGACCATCCCGGCGATGCCGGCCAGGACGATCACCAGCCCGGTGCGCACGAAGCGGCGTCCCTGCCAGGTCTCGCTCAGCCGGGCCTGCACCCAGGCGCCAGCGGTCCAGCCCAGCGTGGCGCCGGTGACCGCGATGCCCGCCAGCAACGGGCTGCGGTGGCGTACCGCCGTGATCGCCAGGGTCACGTACGCGTCCGCCCCGAAGAACGCGAACGTCAGCAGGCCCCGGCTGAGGATCGTGGCCGGCAGCCCGGGGCGCGCGGTCAGGGTCCCGGCCGGGACCAGCCGGCGCAGCGAGGGCAGCCCGGCGGCGACGCCGGCCACGATCAGCGCCGCGCCGGCCGCCGCCGTGCCGACCGCTACGCGGCCAGAACCGGCAATGAGCGTGAGGCCGGCCAGGATCATCGTGGCGCCGGCCGCCACGACGATGCCGTGGATCAGCTGGTGCTCCTGCACCGGGCCGGCGCCGGGCGGGCCGAGCCGGGCCAGAGCCGGCACCGCGATCGCCCCGGCCACCGCGACCACCGGCAGCAGGCCCAGGAACACCCACCGCCACCCGAACACATGCGCCACCTCGGCGGCCACCACCGGCCCGGCCAGCCCCGGCACGACCCAAGCGGTGGACAGGACCGCCATCATTCGGGCCTGCAGCGGGCCGGGGAAGCTGCGGCCGATCGCCGCGTAGGCCACCGAAGGGACCGCGCCCGCGCCCAGTCCCTGCAGCACGCGGCCCGCGACCAGCACCGCCATCGAGGGGGCCAGGCCGGCCACGGCCAGCCCCGCCCCGAACAGCACCAGCCCGGCCACGAACGGGATCGCGGGCCCGCGCCGGTCGGCCTCCCGGCCGGCCGCCACGATGCCGACCACGCTGCCCAGCATGAAAGCGCTGAACACCCAGCCGTACAGGCGCAGGCCGCCAAGATCCTGGGCGACGAGCGGCATCACCGTCACCACCGCCAGCGCCTCCGACGCCACGAAGGTGATCGACAGGACCAGGCCGACGGTCAGCCCCCGGGTCTGCGGCGCCCAGAGCCCCCGGACCCGGCCCTCGCTCATCCGCCGCTCCACGGTGCCGCCCGCGTCAAGCGGGCCTACCTGAGCTGTGGGATGACGTCTGCGGCCAGGCGCTCGGCGTGCTCGGCCTGGTCGAACATCGCCGTGAACAGGATCAGTTCCGCGCCGGCCTCGACGACCTTGCGCAGCTCGCGAACGCAGTCGGCCGGTGTGCCCGTGACCGCGGCGGCCTCGATGTCCTCCGACCGGTGCCCGTAGAGCCGCTCCAGCGCGCTGTTCATCCGCTTGCGCGCGCGCCCGGCGTCCTCGTCTATCGCCACGTACACCCGCTTGGCGATGGGGAAGTCCGCCGCCGCCCGGCCCGACTCGGCCAGCGCCTCCCGCACGATCTGGACCTGGCCCGCGAACCTCGCGGTGGGCGCGGACCCCGCGCCGAAGAAGCCATGGCCCAGCCGCACGGCACGCCGCAGCGCGGACGGCGCGCTCGCGCCGAACCAGATCGGCGGGTAGGGCTTCTGCTCTGGCAATATTTCCTCCCAGTAGTTCAACTACAGCGTCATTACTCAAATGCAGTCGCCATGCCATTTCGAGATCAACAACGCCTGCGAGACTGATCGCTC
>DATINY010000367.1:0-16273 GCA_035473755.1 Streptosporangiaceae bacterium | reverse complement strand
CCCGCTGGGCGGTCCAGCGCCGGGATCACGATCCCGCTGGCGTCCGGGGGAAGGCCGCGGCACCGGCGTAGGCGGCGGCGTCATCGAGCAATTCCTCGATCCGCAAGAGCTGGTTGTACTTGGCGACGCGCTCGGAACGGGCCGGGGCCCCGGCCTTGATCTGCCCGCAGTTGGTGGCCACCGCGAGGTCGGCGATCGTGGTGTCCTCGGTCTCGCCGGAACGGTGGCTGATCATGCAGGCGAAACCGCTGCGGTGGGCGAGCGAGACCGCGTCCAGGGTTTCGGTGATGGTGCCGATCTGATTGACCTTGACCAGGAGGGCGTTCGCGCTGCGATCGGCGATGCCACGGCGCAGCCGTTCCGGGTTGGTGACGAACAGGTCGTCGCCGACAATCTGCACCCGGTCGCCCAGGGCCTTGGTGAGCGACCGCCAGCCCGCCCAGTCCTCCTCGGCGAGCGGGTCCTCAAGGGACACGATCGGGTAGGCGTCCAGCCATTCCGCGTAGGTGCCGGTCATCTCGTCGGCGGTGCGGGCCTGGCCCTCGAACGTGTAGGACCCGTCCTTGCAGAACTCGGTGGCCGCGGCGTCGATGGCCAGGGCGATATCGCGCCCGGGGGTGAACCCGGCCTGCCCGATCGCCTCGACGATGAGGTCCAGTGCCGCCCGGTTGTGGGCGAGATCGGGGGCGAACCCGCCCTCGTCCCCCACCCCGGTGGACAGCCCGTGCTGCTTGATCACGGATTTCAGCGCGTGGTAGGTCTCCGCGCCCCAGCGCACCGCATCCCCGAAGGTGGCCGCCCCCACCGGGGCGATCATGAACTCCTGGATGTCCACGCTGTTGTCGGCGTGCGCCCCCCCGTTGAGGATGTTCATCATCGGCACCGGCAGCAGGTGCGCGTTGGGGCCGCCCAGGTAGCGGAACAGGGGCAGGTTCGCGGACTCGGCGGCGGCCTTCGCGACGGCCATGCTGACCGCGACGATGGCGTTGGCGCCAAGCCGGGACTTGTCCGGCGTGCGGTCCAGGTCGATCATCGCCTGGTCGATCAGCCGCTGATCGTCGGCGTCGTATCCCAGCAGCGCCGGCTGGATCTCTTCGATGACCCCCTGGACCGCCTGGGTGACCGCCTTGCCGCCGTACTCGTCGTTCCCGTCGCGCCGCTCGACCGCCTCGAACGCGCCGGTCGAGGCGCCGCTGGGGGCGGCCGCCCGGCCCAGCGTCCCGTCATCAAGGATCACCTCGGCCTCGAGGGTCGGGTTGCCCCGGGAGTCCAGGATCTGCCGGGCAAAGACCGCTTCGATGGAACCCACGGGTGACTCCTGATGGTGGCAAGGGGGTTTGCTATGGAGCCTAATGGAGCCGTCCCGCCCCAGCGCACCGGCCACGCCGACGCCGCGGCGGCGGGGCGGCGGCGCGCTGGCCGCTAGCCGGGCCCGGAGCGTTCCCAGGCACGGACGCGGTCACGATAGGCCCGGGCCGCCGCGCGGAGCTCGAGTTCGGGGTCGAGGCCGGCCTCGCGGGCCCTGGCCACCAGCGCGAACAGCTCGGCGCCGATGTCGCTGACGGCCTGCTGCCCCGCCGCCCCGTCTCCCTGGCCGGGACCGCTGGCCGGCCGGCCGGCGAGGTCCGCGGGCACCCCCGCGCGCTCGGCGCGGCGCTGGAGCTGCGCGGCCAGCGACAGGGCCGGCTGGCCGAACGGGACCGTGTCGAGGACCGAGACGGGTGCCCCGGCGGCCTCCGCGCGCTCCGCCGCCTTGATCGCGTCCCAGTTCCGCTTGACCTCCTCCGGGCCGGACACGGTGACGTCGGCGAACACATGGGGATGACGCCGGATCAGCTTGGCCACGATGCCCTCGGCCACGTCGTCGATGGTGTAGCTGGTCCCGTCGGCCGCCTCCGCCGCGATCCGGGCGTGGAACACGACCTGGAGCAGGACGTCGCCCAGCTCGTCCCGGAACGCCGCCGGGTCACCACTCTCCAGCGCGTCCAGTGCCTCATAGCACTCCTCGAGCAGGTGCGGCGCGAGCGACTCGTGCGTCTGCCGGGCGTCCCACGGGCACGAGACCCGGAGCGTGTCCATGACCGCCACCAGGCGCAGCAGGGCCGCCCCGGGCCTGTCATCGGTCACCGATGGCTCACCGCTGGCGCAGGGCCCGGATCGGCTCCCGCGGGCTCCCCGCCCGCCGGGCGGAATGGATCCGCGGGACGGGGCCTAGCACGGTGGGGTCAGCTGCGGCTTGGTGGACGGGGTGGGCGTGCCGCCCGGCGGGGCCGAAAGCTTCGTCGGGGCGGGAATGATGGACAGCTGGTTGTAGTCCATCCGGCCGAACTGCGGGTTGACCCTGATCGCGAGGCTCTTGGCCGCGCGGCACTGAACGGTGGCGAACTTCTGGCTGAGGGCGCTCAGCCCGCTCTGCGAGGTCGGCAGCCTGCCGCCGTCGAGCTTGCTGACGAGCGCCGACTGGATCGCCTGGTACCGGCCCAGTTCCGGCAGCAGGTTGGGGGGCAGCCCGTTGGCCACCGCGAGATCGGCCAGCGAGACGTTGCTCTGCCGGGCCTGGGCCGCGATCGCCGCGCGGGCCCGCTGGCTCTCGGCCGGGGTCACCGTGACGCCGTTGCGGATGGCCATCTGTTCCCGGATGCGGAACCGTACCAGCCAGCTCAGCACCTGCTGCGGCGTCTGCGCCTTCGGGAACTGCAGCTGGACCGCTCCGTGGCTGGCCTGGTAGGCGTCCTGGAGGTTGCTGACCTCATTGGTCAGCTGCGAGGAGGAGATCCCCGCGTTGCCCACGACCGCCGCCGATCCCATCTGCACGGGCCCGCCGCAGGCGGTCAGCGCCAGCGCGGCCAGCGCGCCAGCGGTCACTGTGATCCAAGTGCGGAGCACCACGACGTCCCTTCTCAAGCGTCCGGTCCGGCGGCCGGGCGGTCCTCGCCGAACACCGCCTCGACGAGCCGCGCGCACCAGGCGAGCAGCTCCTGGTCGCGCAGCAGCGGCGCGCCCGGCGGGGCCGGGGCGGAGGGCCGGGCGCCGGAGCTGGCCCTGGGCACCGGTACGAGCATGGTACGCACCGTCGGCTTCAGCACGGTCTTCGGGTACAGCCGCCCCACCCGGACCTGCCGCGAATCGGGCAGCTCCACCGGCGAGAACCGGATGTGGGTGCCCTGCTGGGTGATGTCGGTCAGCCCGGCCCGGCGCGCCTGGGAACGCAGCCGCGCCACTGCCAGCAGGCTCAGCACCGGCTCGGGCGGGGGCCCGTACCGGTCGGTGAGCTCGGCGTGCACCGCGGCGATGTCGCCGTCGGAATCGACCGCGGCGATCCGCGTGTAGGCCTCCAGCCGGAGCCGCTCGCCGGGCACGTACTCGTGCGGGATGTGGGCGTTGACCGGCAGCTCCACCCGGACCTCGGGCCGCTCGGCCGGGCCGGCGTCGCGCAGCTCGGTGACCGCCTCGCCGATCATCCGCACGTACAGGTCGAAGCCGACCCCGGCGATGTGCCCGGACTGCTCCCCACCCAGCAGATTCCCGGCGCCGCGGATCTCCAGGTCCTTGAGCGCCACATACATGCCCGCCCCCATCTCGGTGTGCTGGGCGATGGTGGCCAGCCGCTCGTGCGCGGTCTCGGTCAGCTCCCGCTCCGGCGGGAACAGGAAGTAGGCGTAGGCGCGCTCGGTGGCCCGGCCGACCCGGCCGCGCAGCTGGTGGAGCTGGGACAGCCCGTAGGCGTCGGCCCGGTCCACGATCAGCGTGTTGGCGTTGGGTATGTCCAGCCCCGCCTCCACGATGGTCGTGGCCACCAGCACGTCGTGCTCACGGTCGAGGAACTGCCCCATGATCCGCTCCAGCTGGTGCTCGTTCATCTGGCCGTGCGCCATCGCCACCCTGGCCTCCGGCACCAGCTCGGCGATCCGGGCGGCGACCTTGCCGATCGAGGCGACCCGGTTGTGCACGAAGAACGTCTGACCGTCGCGGAGCAGCTCGCGGCGGATGGCCGCGGCGATCTGCTTCTCGTCGTAGGGCCCGACCAGGGTGAGCACCGGGTGCCGCTCCTCGGGCGGGGTCAAGATGGTGGACATCTCCCTGATCCCGGCCACGCCCATCTCCAGCGTGCGCGGGATCGGCGTGGCCGACATGGCCAGCACGTCCACCTCGGTGCGCAGCCGCTTGAGGTACTCCTTGTGCTCCACCCCGAACCGCTGCTCCTCATCGAGGATGACCAGGCCGAGCCGGGCGAACCGGGTCTCCGGCGACAGCAGCCGGTGGGTGCCGATCACCACGTCCACGGTGCCATCGGCCAGACCGGCCAGGGTGGCCGCCGCCTCCGCGTCGCTCTGGAACCGCGACAGTTGCCGCACCACCACCGGAAATGGTGCATAACGATCGCTGAACGTGCTGTAGTGCTGGGCCGCGAGCAGCGTGGTGGGAACCAGGACCGCTACCTGCTTGCCGTCCTGGACCGCCTTGAACGCCGCCCGCACCGCGATCTCCGTCTTGCCGTAGCCGACGTCGCCGCAGATCAGCCGGTCCATCGGGACGGGACGCTCCATGTCGGCCTTGACCTCGTCGATGGCGCCGAGCTGGTCCGGGGTCTCCACGTACGGGAAGGCGTCCTCCAGCTCGCGCTGCCAGGGCGTGTCCTGGCCGAACGGGTGGCCGGCCGACGCCATCCGGGCCGAGTACAGGCGGATCAGCTCCGAGGCGATCTGCCTCACCGCCTTGCGGGCCCGCCCCTTCGTCTTCGCCCAGTCGGCACCGCCCAGCCGGTGCAGGGCCGGCGCCTCCCCGCCGACGTACCTCGTGACCTGGTCCAGCTGGTCGGTCGGCACGTACAGCCGGTCCGGCGGCTGGCCGCGCTTGCCGGGCGCGTACTCGATGACCAGGTACTCCCTGACCGCTCCCTGGACGCTGCGGCTGGTCATCTCCAGGTAACGGCCCACGCCGTGCTGCTCGTGGACGACGTAGTCGCCGGGGCTGAGCTGGAGCGGGTCGATCCCCCCGCGCCGCCGGCTCGGCATCCGCCGGGTGTCCCTGCTGCCGGTGCGCTGCCCGGCCAGATCGGCCTCGCAGATCACCGCCAGCTGGGCCGCCTCCCAGGTGAAGCCCTGGTCGATCAGCCCGGTCGCGACGCAGGGCACCCCGGGCTCGGGTGGGCCGTCCAGGTCGCCGAGCCGGGCGCCGAGGCCGTCCGCGCGCAGCATCTCGGCCAGCCGCTGCGCGGGCCCGTGCCCCTCGGTGACGAGCACCACCCGCCACTGGTCCGCCAGCCAGCGGCGCACGTCGGCCAGGGCCCGGGCGGTGTCGCCCCGGTAAGCCTCCGCGGGACTCGCCCCCATGCTGAACGCCGGGCGGCCCGCCTGATCCTCTTCCGCGCCGCCGGGCCCGGCCAGGCCGGCGCCGTCCCCCCCGGCCGCGCCGGGGCTCTCGAACGGGGTGACGGTCCACCCCGGCAGCCCGAGGTCGTCGGCCGCCGCCCGGATCTCGGTGATGGAGCGGAACGCGGCGGCACCCAGGTCGATCGGGACCTGCCCACCCGCGGCGGCGTTCACCCAGGACGCCGCCAGGAACTCCTGGCTGGTGCGGACGAGGTCGGCGGCGCGGGCACGGATCCGCTCGGGGTCGCAGGCGAGCACCCGGCTCCCGGCGGGCACGTAGTCCAGCAGGAGCTCCATCCGGGCCGCAATGGCGGGGGCGAACGCCTCCATGCCCTCCACGGCGATGCCGTCGGCGAGCTTGCCGAGCACGTCGGCCAGGCCCGGGTGATCGTCGGCCAGCTGCTTGGCCCGGTCCCGCACGGCGGGGGTGAGCAGCAGCTCGCGGCAGGGCGGTGCCCACAACCCGTCGGCGGTCTGCAGGCTCCGCTGGTCGGCCACCCGGAACTGGCGGATCTCCTCGACCTCGTCGCCGAAGAACTCGACCCGCAGCGGATGCTCCTCGATGGGCGGGAACACGTCGACGATGCCGCCGCGCACGGCCATCTCGCCGCGGCGCTCGACCAGGTCGGTGCGGGTGTAGCCGATCTCGACCAGGCTGGTGAGCACGTCGTCGAGGGCGGCCGCCTGGCCCGCCCGCAGTGACACCGGCGCGATGTCGCCGAGCCCGCCGACGATCGGCTGTAGCAGGCCGCGGATGGGGGTGACCACCACGGTCAGCGGCCCGGTCCGGGGGTCGGCCGGGTCGGGATGCGCGAGCCGGCGCAGCACCGCAAGCCGGCGGCCGCAGGTATCCGAGGCCGGCGAGATCCGCTCATGCGGCAGCGTCTCCCAGGCGGGGAAGTAGGCAACCTCCTCGCCCGGCAGCAGCGAGCGCAGGGCGTCGGTGAGCGCTTCCGCCTCCCGGGCGGTGGCGGTGACCGCGAGCACGAACCGGCGGTCCTGGCCGGCCTGCGGTTCCTGCTCCCCCGGCAGCCCGGTGAGAGCGGCCGCCAGGAACGGCCGGAGTGCGGGCGGCGCGGTGAAGTCTGCCCCCGTCGCCGCGGATGCCGGGCCGGCGGCCGGCCCGGCATCCGCGCGGCCGGGGGAACCGAGCGCCTCCCGCAGCGCGGGATCGCGCCCGATAACGCTGAGTAGTCCGGCGAGACTCACTGGTGTCCTTCGATAGACAGCACAAATACCCGCATTTGGCGCGACAGCGGGCCGGCCGGATGCGGGGCACTTCCCAGCTTACGGCCTTGCCCGTGCCCCCGGGCCCGGCCCCGCCCTCATGGCCCAGACCGGCCCTCGTGGCCTGGCCTATCCGGGCTGTGGCAAGATGCCGGGAATACGGGGGCTCTCCCCAATCGGTGTCATCGAAGAAGGTTGGGCTATGTCGGTGGACAGGCTGGCCGGGAGCGGGACGGCCGGCGGAGATACAGAACCTGCGCGCAAGCGCAGGGCGCAGCGCAGGGGAACGGGGCGCAGACGGGGTGGCGACGCCAGCGCAGTGGGGCTGGCCGAGCCGGGCCAGGCCGGGGAGGCGACGGCCGCCCCGGAGTCAAACGTGATCCTCCTGGGCCAGGAATCGGGCCCCGGCCCCTCCGCCGCCACGCCGGAGCGGGCCGCCGCGGCGCCCGCGGGGCTGGAGCAGGCCGAGGCCACCGCTCACGCCGAGGAGGCGGCCCGCACCGGGGCCGCGCCCACCAAAAATGCCGCCAAGGCGGAGGCCGGTGCCTCGGGCGCCGCCGTCCCGGAAACTGCCGCGACGGAGGCCGGTGCCAAGGGCGCCGCCGTATCGGACACTGCCGCCACCGAGACCGGCGCGACGGACGCCGGCGCTACGGAGGCCGGCGCGACAGAGGCCGCTGCCATGGAGGCCGCTGCCGCCCCCGACCGGGCGCCCCGGCCTGCCCCCGCCGAAACCGGCCTGTTCGCCCGGTACACCCGCGACTACGTCACCGGGCATGACGGGCATCAGATCACGATCTTGCAGGCCGGCTGCACCACGGCCGACGGCGACCTGGGTGTGAGCGTGCTGCGGGAGGCGGGCGCCGACATCGCGGTCAGCCTTATCGACGACGACCAGCCGGTCACCCGCGCCGCCCTCGCCGCGGACGGGAGCCTGGCCGAGTGCGTCCAGGGTGACCTGCGCACCGTGCCGCTGCCCCCGCGCTCCCACGACATCGTGCTGTGCTCCCTGCTCCTGCAGCGGATCGACCACGCGGAACTGGTGCTCGACCGGCTGGTCGCCGCGATCAGGCCCGGCGGGCTGCTGCTGTTGCGGTTCAGCGACCGGGACAGTTCGGGAGGTTTCCTCGACCGGGTCATGCCCTCGGCGGCCAGAACCGCGGTCTGGCGCAAACGGCGGCCCGGACGGCCCGGTCCGTACCCGGCCGTGTACGAACGGCTGTCGTCCGTGCGGGGCGTTCAGGCGTATGCGCTCATGCGCGAGCTGGTGATAGCCGAGCGGCACGCGCTGGGCGGGCTGGCCGGAGCACTGGCCGAGCCGCGTGGGTTCCTGGCCGTGCAGAAGCTGGCCGCCTGGCTGTCCCGGGGCCGGCTGACCGCCGCGCACGAGGAGCTTCTCTACGTCCTGCGCAAGCCGGAGGACAGGTTCGCCCGGATACTTTGACCCGGCCTGCCGCACGCCCGCCGTGGCGGTGCCCCGGATGTTTTCACTGGCCGTGCCAGAGTACCCTCAGGCATGGCCTGGCGGACTGATGCTGCATGGGCAGCGGGCCATCAGAGCTGACAAAATGCGCCGGTCGGAGGTGGACGTGACCGCTGAGGCTGCGACCGGGCTGGGTGCGGGATTCGCGAGCCTTCCTTCCTGGACTCTCGACCAGAACCAGCTGGCCGACCTGGAGATGCTGCTGTCGGGCGTATTCGCGCCGTTGACCGGGTTCATGACCGCCGCCGATGTGTCGGCGGTGTACGAGTCGGGCACGCTCGCCGACGGCTCCCCGTGGCCGGTCCCGGTGACGCTGGACGTCCCGGAGGACGCCGTGCCGCCGGCCCAGCGGCGGCTGGCGCTGAACGATCCCGAAGGCGTGCCGCTCGCCGTCCTCGACATCAGTGAACGGTCCCCGGCCGTGATGCCGTCCACGGCGCGGGCCGGCCGCGGCGGCCGGCACGCGCGGCCCATGGGCGCCACCCCGGCGGCCGGGCCGGGCGGCCCGGCCGCGACCGGCCTGGTGCGCCTGAGCGGCCAGGTGATCCAGTGCCGGGACCCTGAGCACGGCCCCTTCCGGCAGCTGCGGCGGACGCCGGCCCAGGTGAAGGCGGAGCTCGGCGAGGGCCCGGCGCTTGCCTTCATCACCCGCCGCCCGCTGAACGCCCTCCAGATCGGCCAGCTGCGCCACGTGGCGGGCCAGCAGCGGGCCCGGCTGCTGCTGCTCCCCCTGGTCACGGGAACGGCAGATGTGGTAACGACGCCCGAGGCGCTGGTGCGGACCGTCCGCGCCGCCACCCGGCACCTGCCGCTCGGGACGCTCGTCGTGCCGCTGGCACTGGCCTCGCGCGACGTCAGCCCCGAACGCGAGCTCGCGCTCCGGGCGCTGGTCGCGGCCGCGTATGGCGCTACCCACTTGTTCACCGACCGGCCCGGGGCGCCCGAGGTCCCGACCGCTATCCCGGTGGTGTCCGCCGGCGACTGGGCCTATGACCGGGCGGCCGAGGTGTGGCGCCCGCTGGCCCTGATCGAGCCCGGCACGGAGCGGGCCGACCTGGCGATGGGTGAGCTCGAAGACCTGCTTGACCGCGGCGAGGAGGTGCCCACCTGGTTCACCCCGCCGGCCGTGGCGGCCGAGCTCCGCCGGGCGCGGCCGCCGCGCAGCGAGCGCGGCCTGGTCATCTTCCTGACCGGCCTGTCGGGGTCCGGCAAGTCCACGATCGCCAGGGGATTGCGTGATGCCCTGAGCGAGCGCGGCGACCGATCGGTGTCGCTGCTCGACGGGGACCTGGTCCGGGAGCTGCTCTCCGCGGGCCTCACGTTCTCCCGCGCCGACCGCGACCTGAACATCGCCCGGATCGGTTTCGTGGCCACGGAGGTGGCCAGGCATGGCGGGATCGCCATCTGCGCGCCGATCGCGCCGTATGCCGAGGCCCGCGCCCGGGCGCGCAGCATGGTCCGCGAGGTTGGTGACTTCCTGCTGGTCCATGTCGCCACGCCGGTGCAGGTGTGCGAGGCGCGCGATCGCAAGGGCCTCTACGCCAAGGCACGGGCCGGCGTGATCGGCAACTTCACCGGCGTCTCCGACCCCTACGAGGAACCCACCGACGCCGAGCTCACGATCGATACCTCGGTGATGTCGCGGCAGCAGTCCGTCGACGCCGTACTGCGGCTGCTCATCACCGGCGGGTGGCTGCCCAGCAACGAGCCCGCCCCCTGACCCGGCCGCCCTACCGGTCGTCCTCTGCTTTGGCGCCCTCGTCGATGCGCGCGCGCAGCGTGCGGAACCGGTTCACCAGTGCCCCGGACATCGCGTCGCGCTGGCGTGAGAGCAGGACGTAACTGGCCGCCCCGCTCACCACCAGGGCCAGCCCGAGCAGCAGCAGGCCGCGGGCGCCGGCCAGGTAGAACAGGCCGGTGGCGGCCGCGAAGAGCAGGATCCGGGCCGTGGTGTAGGCGAATGTGGCGCGCATGACGCACCCAGCCTATTCCGGTCGCGGGCCGCCCGCGCCCTCGCCCCCGGCGGCGTCATCCCCCCCGGCCGCCGAGCCGCCGCCGGCCGTGATCATGGCCGCCAGCCGCGCGGGATCGATGTTGCCGCCGGACAGCACGGCCACCCTGGTCCGGGCGGCGGGCAGGTCCCGCGGGCGGAGCAGGCAGGCGGCGACGGCGACCGCTCCGGCCGGCTCGGCGACAAGGCGCGCCTGCACCGCGATCCGCCGCACCGCCTCGCGTATCTCGTCATCGGTGACGGTCACGATGTCGTCCACCAGGCTGAGCAGGTGCTGCAGGGGCAGCGCGCCAATCTGCTCGACCCGGAGCGCGTCGGCGACGGTCCGCTGGGTATCTTGCGGCAGCCAGGCCACCCGCCGGCCGCTGCGGAACGAGTCACGCGCATCGGCCGCCAGCTCGGGCTCGGCCCCGATGACCCGCGTCCCCGGGCGCAGCGCGCGGATGGCGGCGGCGATCCCCGAGATGAGGCCGCCGCCACCGACCGGGACCACGACCTGGTCGGCATCGGGGAGGTCGGCGGCGATCTCCAGGCCGATCGTGCCCTGGCCCGCTATCACGGCCCGGTCATCGAAGGGCGGGATGAGCGAATAGCCGTGGCGGCGGATCAGTTCATCGGTGGCGGCCACCCGTGCCGTCAGGGACGGCTGGGTGATGACGATCCGGGCCCCGAGCCGGCGGACCGGGTCGAGCTTGACCGCCGGCGCGTTGTCCGGGACGACCACGGTGGCGGGGACGCCCAGCAGGGCGGCGGCATAGGCCACGGCCCCCGCGTGGTTCCCGCTGGAATGGGCCACCACCCCCCGCGCGCGCACCTGGGCGGGCAGGGCGCTGATCGCCGCGTACGCGCCGCGCAGCTTGAATGAGCCCGTCGGCTGCAGCGATTCCGCCTTCAGCAGCAGCCGGGGGTCCGCGCCGGGGAACGGCACGAGCGGGGTCCGGAACGCGACCCCGTCGAGCCGGGCGGCTGCGGCCCGGATTTCATCGACCGACACCAGCGACGACACTGGCCCACCCTATGGCCCGGCGGCCTGCTCATGGCCAGCCGGGCCGTCCGGCGCACATCGAAGCGCTACCGGCCGGCCACCGATTTCCGGAAATCCGGGCAGATAACGGGTCTTCGTCCGCGACACTGATGACAGGCTCCGCCAACGGAGGTCAGGAGGGGAGAGGCGTGGACGGGAACAGTGAGCGACTTCTCACTCCCGGAGAGGTCGCTGCTCTCTTCCGAGTCGACCCGAAGACGGTTACCCGCTGGGCGGCCTCCGGCCGCATCAGCAGCATCAGGACGCCCGGAGGCCACAGGAGGTTCCGCGAGTCCGAGGTCCGTGCCCTGCTCCGCGGAGAGCCGCTGGCAACGCCGGACCGCCCGCCCGCCCAGTGACGGGCGGCCTGGTCAGCCCGGGCCGGTGCCGTCCTGGCCGGAGCGGCCCTGCTTGGTCAGGTACATCTCGAACTCCCGTCGCAGGGCCTCGTCCCCATCGCGCCACCGGCGCTGGCGCTCCTCGAGTTCGGCCTCGGTGACCGCCTCCTGGGCCAGGCGCGCGTACTCCGGGTCGGTGGGGAAGACCTCCACGTAGGCATCCCCCATCACCTCGCCGTCGGCGTCCATGGCCGACTCGGGGGCCATCAGGTTTCCGTTGGGGAGCTTAATGACGAACATCGGGTCCCACTCTAGATGCCGTACCGCACGTTGAAGTAGAGCATGACATCCAGCGCGATCCTGGTGTCACCACCAAGCATGTCCACCAGCGCGGGCCGCTGCCGGGAGGCTATCGCGGCGAAGGCGTCGGCAAAGAACTCGCGGCGGCCGATCGCCCCCTCCTGCCGGTGGAAATAGCTCACCAGACGCGGCAGGCATCGGCCATACAGACGGCGAAACTCATCCGAATCCGACTGCCACATCTCGCCGGATCCATCGATGTCGTCGAGCGCGTGCCCGATCTCATGGCACATCACGTCCGGGGCGGCCGATCGCCGCGAGCCGACGATGATCTTGCGATCGCCATAGGCACCGGCACACGCATCCCAGGTGGCGCGCCCCGACGGCAGCGGGACGCCGCGCAGCCCGGCCATGTCGTCGAGGTCGGGCACGCCGCCGGGCCCGACGAAGATCGCATCAAGGCCGGCCGCGAGGATCTCCTTGACCTGGGACGGCAGTTCGGCCAGCCGGTCGATGGCGCGGACGGTCTCCGGCGGCGGCGCCGCGCCCTCCGTCCACTCCCGGTGGACCAGGTGCTCCAGCTCGCCACAGTCCCGGCGCCCCTCGGCCGCCCGGCGCGCGTGCGCCACCTCATACCAGGGCAGTCCGCCCCGGTCCGCCGCCTCCTGCCGCTGCTGGACGGGCGCCGTGGCCGGGCGCACATCCGACCTGGCCTGGGGCGCCATCCTCATGGCGGCCCGGGCCGCCCCGTCCCGGTACCCGGTTCCCTGGCCCGGCTCGGGACGGCGCGGCCCGGACCGGCGCGGGAGAACGTCCCCGACCGGGGAGCTGAACGGGCTGACCTCCGGCTCGCGTGGCCCACGCCTCGCCGGCGGTGTGTCGGTGATCTCGTGCCGCCCGCTGTCCCGGCGATGGCGCCCGGCCGTGGACGGGTCCGGGCTCGGCGGCTCGTGGCGGGGCTCAGTCCACGGTGCCCGGCCGGTGCCGCGGGCCGGCCGTGGCCGGGCGGACCGGCGGAAGCGGGCAAAGAGCCGCAGCCGCATATCTCGAACTCCCCGCGATCGCGTGCCGAGTCGCCAGCGTACGACGGAACAACCCAGATCGTCACCTGCCCTGACGGTCAGTGACATGTCATGGGCCGCCGGTCAGCCGAGAGTCACCGGATTTACCGGCAGCCGGGTACCACAGAGGTTAGGCTGCGGCCATGGTGCTGCTGGGAGTACTGTCCGCCCTGCTCATCGCGGGGTTGCTGGTCGGCGGCATGTGGGTGTGGTGGCTGGCGGGCCGTACGCTTCCCCGCCCCCGGCACCCGTCCCGCGACGGCCGGAGCGCACAGGCGGCGATCCGGCGCCACCCGGCGGGCCGGGAACGATGGCTGGAGCCGGACGGCCTGGCCCTGGGCCAGCCGGGCGCGCGGGGCTCCGGGCCGCCCGCCGGGCCGGATGACGACCCGGAGTTCATCAGCGCGCTGGAGCGGCTCATCCGGGGCGAGGACCCCGGCGGGCTGGCTTAGGGCGTGTCTGCCGAGGCCCGGCGCAGGAGTCAGCTGAGGCCGGCGTAGGAGTGCAGCCCCTTGATGAGGATGCTGACCACGATGGTGTTGAAGAGCAGGCACCCGAAGCCGATCAGCTGGATGTAGGCGGACTTGCGTCCCCGCCAGCCCGCGGTGGCGCGCGCGTGCAGGTAGCCCGCGTACACCACCCAGGTGATGAAGGCCCAGGTTTCGGTGGGATCCCAGCCCCAGTACCGGCCCCAGGCCTCGTCCGCCCAGATCGCGCCCGCGATGATGCCGAAGGTCCAGAGGGGGAAGCCGAACAGCACCGTGCGGTAAGCGAGCTGGTCGATCACCTTCGGGGCCGGGAGGATGCGGAAGATCGCGTCGGCCCGGGTGGGCAGGCCGGCGGCGGCCCGCCTGGCGTGCCGGTCGGAGAGCAGGTAGACGGCCGTGAACAGGGCCGCCACCACGAATGCGCCGGTCGCGAGCGTGATCGAGGTCACGTGGATGGCGAGCCAGTAGGACTGCAGCGCCGGCGGCAGCTGCCCGGCCGGGGTGTAGATGACCGTCTCCGCGAGCCCGAGGAGGATCACCACCGGGCCGATCACGAACAGGCCCAGGCGGTAGGCGCGGTAGCGGAACATGAGGAACAGGAAGAAGATGACCGCGACGCAGGTGACCGTGGTGACGAACTCGTACATGTCGCCCCACGGCACCCGGTGCACGGCGAGCCCGCGAGTGACCACCCCGAGGATGTGCGCCGCCAGCCCGAGGACGGTCAGGGCGACGGCCACCTGCACCCAGCGGCCCATCCCCGCGGCATCCCGCCCTTCACCGGGCCCGGCCGGCGGGGTGGCCGGCGCGGACGCGCCCGGGCCGGGCGAGTGCCCGTCGGTGCCGGTACCTGGCGGGCGCCCGGGCGTCCCCGGATCGGCGGCACGCGGGGCCGAGCTCACCGCGACCAGGTCGGCCGCTGGCTCCTTGGCCGCCTTCAGCGGGCCGATCGCGTGCCGCCCGAAGGCGAAGTCGCACGCGAAGGCCAGCACCGCCAGGGCGTACGCCATGACGGTGATCACGAATGCGTAGTGGCTGAGGTTGGCCAGCCCTTCGTTGACGGGCACCGCTCTCACTCCCCCTCGGTTGGGTTATCGGCGGCCGGCGTCCCGCCATCGGCGCCGGCGGCCGGGACCGGTGCTGGGCCCCGGGCCGGGACGGCCGGCTCGCTGCCTTGCTGCGCGGCTTTGATCTCGTCAGCCAGGCTGGGGAACTCGGCCTCGAAGCCTCCGGCGGCGTCGGAGCGGGCCAGGCCGCCCACGTCGACCACGGTGTTGCCGTCCGGGCCCGGGCGGGCCCGGACGAACATCCGGCGCCGCCGGATGAAGAAGGACAGCAGCAGGCCGGCCAGGGCCGTCATCCCGGCGATCAGCGCCGGGAGCGTGCCCGGGTCATAGGTGATGGCCAGGCTGATCCACTGCCGGTAGCCGGTGTAGGTGAGGGTCCCGTCGCCGCCCGGGAGCTTGATCGACTGCCCGGGCGCGAGCGGCCTGGGCCTGACCGGCAGCTGGCGCAGGCCCGAGGTGTCCAGCTGGTACACCGACTGCGCCGGGCCGCTGTTCATGCCGAGGTTGCCCGCGTAGGAGACCAGGCTCACCACCGGGTTGAGCGGGGCGGGGAAGGCGGACCCGAGCTTGCCGCGCACGTCGACCGCGGTCGGCAGGAACACCCCGGCGAACCCCAGCTGCTGGGGGTGGGCGTCCGGCACCTTGATCACGCCTTCGGAGGTGAGGCCCGCCTGCTCCACGGCGATGAACGGCACCGGGCCGTCGAAGACGACCCGGCCGGTCCCGTCGGTGACCCGGAACACCGGCGCGTAGCCGTGGCCGATCAGGAACACCCGCACGCCGTCCACGCTCAGCGGATGATTCACCCGCAGGCTGTAGCCGCGCATGGGGGCCCCGGGCTGCGGCGAGTAACGGACGAGCGCGTCGAACCGCGACGGCTGCCCGCGCAGGGCGCCCGAGGTGATGTAGGACGCCTGGAACGAATCGAGCGCGATCGTGAACGGCTGCAGGTCGGCGGCGGAGACCGCCCGCCCGGGATGGAACGCGTCCAGGTCGGTGGCGGTGTTCGCGAACGAGTCGCCCACCACCAGGAGCCGGTTCGCCTTGTAGCCGAACATGCCGCCCACGCAGACCGCGGCGAGCAGCGCCAGCAGCGCCAGGTGGAACAGCAGGTTCCCGGCTTCCCGCAGGTAGCCCTTTTCCGCCGATATCCAGCCGTCGCCGGTGCGCAGCCGGAACCGCTTGGCCGACAGCACCGCCGCCGCCGCGGCGAGCGCCTCGTCCGGGGCGAGCGTGGTCTTATGACGTGCCGTGAGCGGCAGCCGGGACAGGTTGGCCGGTGCCTGCGGCGGCTGTTGCCGCGCCGAGCCGGCCAGCCGGAACGTGCGCGGGATCACGCACCCCGCGAGCGAGGCGAACAGCAGCAGGTAGATCGCGGCGAACCAGGGCGAGGCGAAGACGTCGAACAGCGACAGCCGCGCCAGCAGCGGCGCCAGCGACGGGTGAGCGGCGTAATACTGCTGCACCGCCTGCGGGTCGATCCCCTCCTGCGGCAGCACCGACCCGGGCACGCTGCCCAGCGCGAGCAGGAACAGGAGCACCAGCGCGGTCCGCATGGAGGTCAGCTGGAGCCAGGCCCACCGCGCCCAGTCCCAGAGGCCAAACGAGGACGCCGGGGTACCCGCCGGCCCCTCCGGGACTCCCGGCCCGGGGCGGGGCGCCCGCCGCGCGGGCGGGGTGCGCACCCCGGTCACCGGGCGGCCACCCTTCCGCGCCCGGCTGCCATCAGCCTGGCCACCATGCGCCCGGGCGCCATAAGCCTGGCCACCATGCGCCCGGCTGCCATCGGCGTGGCCACGATGCGCCCGGTCATGACGGCTGCGCCAGCGTCTTGGAGATCAGCCCGCGCAGCCCCGAATAGGAGACCTGGCCGATGACGCGGGCCGCGATCCGGCCGCTGCG
>DATINY010000366.1:0-10199 GCA_035473755.1 Streptosporangiaceae bacterium | reverse complement strand
GCCCGCGGCGCACCTGCGCAAGATGGTGGACTGGGCGCGCGAGCGCGGCGCGGTCATCGCCGCCGACGAGTGCTACCTGGACCTGGGCTGGGACACCGAGCCGCTGTCGATCCTGCACCCGCAGGTGTGCGGGGAATCCGCCCGCGGCGTGCTCGCGGTGCACTCGCTGTCCAAGCGCTCGAACATGGCCGGCTACCGGGCGGGGTTCGTCACCGGCGACCCGGCGCTCGTCGCCGAGCTGCTGGAGATCCGCCGGCACGCCGGGATGATGATGCCCGCCCCCATCCAGGCGGCGATGGCCGCCGCGCTCGACGACGACGTGCACGCCGACGACCAGCGCGCCAGGTACGCCGCGCGGCGGGAGCGGCTGCGGACGGCGCTGGCGGCGGCGGGCTGGGTCACCGAGCACTCTGAGGCCGGCCTGTACCTGTGGGTGGCCCGGCCCGGCCTGGACTGCTGGGGCAGCGTGCAGCTGCTCGCCGAGGCCGGCATCCTGGTCGCCCCCGGCGAGTTCTACGGGCCGGCCGGCCGGGAGCATGTGCGGGTCGCCCTCACCGCCACCGACGAGCGGATCGACGCCGCCGTGGCTCGCCTGGCGGCCATGGCCTGAGCCATCCGCCCGGGCCATCTGCAACGGATCACCGTTACCTCGCCTGAATCCGCAACAAATCTGCTGCTGAACGCAGGATGCAGCGATATCACCCGTCCAGGTGTGCTCTTAATCTGGATTGTGACCCTGCAGTCGGCTGACAAGGAGCGGATGAATGCGCGCCACGAGCACAGCCGCGCAGCTGCGCGCCCTGGCGGACGCGCACAGCGCGCACAATTACCACCCGCTCCCGGTCGTTATCTCATCCGCCGAGGGCGCGTGGGTGACCGACGTCGAGGGGCGCCGTTACCTGGACCTGCTCGCCGCCTATTCGGCCCTCAACTTCGGCCACCGCCACCCCCGGCTGGTCGCCGCCGCCCAGCGCCAGCTCGAGCGGGTGACGCTGGTCAGCCGGGCGTTCGACCATGACCAGTTCGGCCCGTTCTGCGCCGAGCTCGCCGAGCTGGCGGGCATGGACATGGTGCTGCCCATGAACACCGGCGCGGAGGCGGTGGAGACGGGGATCAAGACGGCCCGCAAGTGGGGCTATGAGGTCAAGGGGGTGCCCGCCGGGCAGGCGGTCATCGTGACGTTCGAGGGGAATTTCCACGGGCGAACGACCACCATCGTCAGCTTCTCGACCGACGACGATGCGCGCGCCTCCTACGGCCCCTACACCCCCGGCTTCCGGGTGGTGCCCTACGGCGACCCGGACGCGCTCGCGGCGGCTATGGACGAGCGGGTGGTCGGCGTCCTCATCGAGCCGATCCAGGGCGAGGCCGGGGTGGTCGTGCCGCCGCCGGGCTACCTGAGTGCGGTCCGGGAGGCGTGCACCGCGCACGGGGCGCTGATGATCGCCGACGAGATCCAGTCCGGGCTGGGCCGCACGGGGACCACGTTTGCCTGCGAGCACGAGAACGTGAAGCCGGACATGTACCTCCTGGGCAAGGCACTCGGCGGCGGCATCGTGCCGGTCTCGGCGGTGGTGTCCTCCCGCGAGGTCCTTGGCGTGTTCCGGCCCGGCCAGCACGGCTCGACATTCGGCGGCAACCCCCTGGCCTGCGCGGTCGGCCGCGAGGTCATCGCGATGCTGTCCACCGGCGAGCTCCAGGAGCGCTCCGCCAAGCTGGGCACGCACCTGCACGACCGGCTGTCGGCGCTGCCGCGCGAGGTCGTGCGCCAGGTACGCGGCCGCGGCCTGTGGGCCGGTGTGGAATTTGCCCAGCTCGACGGCCGGGAGCTCTGCGAGCGCCTGGCCGCCCGCGGGGTGCTGGCCAAGGACACCCACGGCACCACCATCCGCCTCGCGCCGCCCCTGGTCATCACGAAGGAAGACCTCGACTGGGCGCTGGACCGCCTCGAGGAGTCGGTCCGCTAGCCGGCCACCAGCCCCGGTCAGTCCGCGTCGTCGTCCAGCCGGCGGTAGTGGCTGGAGTAGTACAGGAGCGGGCCGCCCGCCGGGCCCGGCTCGCTGACCCCCAGCACCTCCCCGACCACGATGCTGTGGTCGCCGCCGTCGTGGACGGCGGTGGTCCGGCATTCCATCGCGGCAAGCGCGTCGTCGAGGATGGGGGCGGCCGTCAGCGGGCCGGGATGGTGACGCAACGCGTCAAGCTGGCCGGCCAGCGGGCGGCCGCGGGTCGCCAGCCAGCGGGCGGTCTTCTCCGCGTCCTCGCCCAGTACCGAAACCGCCCAGGTGCCGGTGGCCAGCACCGCGTCGTGGAAGCGGGCGACCTTCTCCGCGCAGAACAGGACCAGCAGCGGCTCCAGGGACACCGCGGTGAAGGCGGTCACCGTCATCGCGTGCCCCTCACCGTCGAGGCTGGTGGAGACCACGACGATGCCGCTGGCGAACCGGCCGGCGGCCCGCCGGAAGTCGGCCGGGTTCACCGCGGCCATACGCCCACGCGCCGCGGCCACCGGCCCCCGCGCCGCGACAACACGAACGTGAGCACCACACCCAGGCCCGCGCTGGCCGCGCCCCCATACAGGTACCACTTGCCCGCAGTGGTGTCGGTGACGATCACGCTGCCGGCCGCGGTGGGCATGGTCAGCACGAATGAGGCGAGGAACCACCCGAACGCCGGCACCAGGGCGCCCATGGGGGAGCCCATGCCCAGGCCGGCCAGCAGGCAGGTGGCGAAGATCACCACGCAGAAGACCAGCGCCGCCACCGGCACCGGGCCGATGACGTGGCTGAACTGGAAGCAGCCGATCAGCCCCTCCATCACGCCGAGCAGGAACAGCACAGCGTAGGCGCTCCCGGCACCGGCCGTGTCCGGGCGGGCCGGGCGGCCCGGCCGGGCAGGCTGGACGGGCTGGGCGGGCTGGGCCTGCCCCGTCTCTGGCGTGCTGTCCACGCAGAGCAGGCTATACGGCGCCGGCCCGGCCGCGGCCGGCGTCACCGGGGTCACCCGCCCCCGGCCCATGGCTGGGTCCTCTCACAGCCCCGCGAACAGATCATGCTCGCGACCGTGTGGCCCGGCGCCGGGACCGCGGCGTCCGGCCAGCAGCGTGTAGTGCTCGCAGGCGCTAATCCGCTGGCCGACCATGTCGGACAGGGCGAAATAAGGGTCCTCCACCGCGATCTGGGTGGCGTGCGACCGGAGCGCGGCGACCTTCGCCGCGCGCTGGCCGGTGCCGTCGACCTCGGTGGTGACCTGCTCGTCCGCCACCCCGAACGGCAGGTCAGCCACCGTGCCCGCCTGCCTGAAGCGGCCGGGCGCATCCGGCCCGAGCCTGATCGCCCGGGCCAGCACCGAGCGCGGCATCGCCGTCGCATAGAGCTTCGCCACCCGCCAGGGGGCACCGCCGCCGGCCACGGCGGCCGGACCGGCGGCGACCCGGACCGCCCGCCGCGTCACCCGGTGCGCCTGGATGTGATCGGGGTGGCCGTAAAAGCCGTTCGCGTCGTAGGTGACGACCACCTGGGGCGCCACCTCGCGGATCACGGCGGCGAGCTCCGCCGCCGCCTCGTCGGCGTCCGCCCGCCAGAAGCAGCCGGGAACCTGGTTCGACGGCAGGCCCATCATCCCGGAGTCCCGCCACCGGCCCGGGCCGCCGAGGAACCGGTGGTCGGTCACGCCAAGCGCGGCGCAGGCGGCCGCCAGCTCGCCCGCCCGGTACTCCCCCAGCCGGTCGCCGTCGCCGCCGGCCAGATGCGCCAGTTCCGGCGGGATGATCTCACCCAGTTCCCCACGGGTGCAGGTGACCAGGGTGACGGCGGCGCCCTGCGCGGCGTAGGCGGCCATGGTCGCGCCGGTGCCGATCGACTCGTCGTCGGGGTGGGCGTGGACCAGCAGCAGCCGCCGGGGATCACCAGCAGCAGGCACACGGTGAGCCTACCGGTGCCCCGGCTGGCAAGATCGGGGCATGACCGACAGCTTCCCGCGGCAGCAGGCCAGGACCCAGGGGTTCAGCCTCGGCGTCCCCCGCTCGTTCCAGATCTCCCCCGACGGAAACCGGGTGGCCTTCCTGCGCAGCCAGGGCGGCGACGATCCGGTCACCTGCCTGTGGGTGATCGACGTTGGCACCGGCCAGGAACGACTGGTCGCCGACCCGGCCAAGGCCGGCTCCGCGGGCGGGGCCATGACCGACGCCGAGCGGGCCATCCGGGAACGGACGCGCGAGCGGGCGGGGGGCATCACCGGATTCGCCACCGACGCCGCGCTCACGGTGGCCGCGTTCGCCCTGGCCGGCCGGGTTTACCTGTCGGATCTGGCGGGGGACGCCTCCCCGCGGGAGATCCCGGCCCGGGCTCCCGCGTTCGACCCGCGTCCCGACCCGGCCGGGCAGCGGGTCGCCTACGTCTGTGAGGGCGCGCTGCGGGTCACCGACCTGGCGACCGGCGAGGACACCGAGATCATCGGGCCGGGCGGGGAGCCGGGGGTCAGCTATGGGCTCGCCGAGTTCATCGCGGCCGAGGAGATGGGCCGCACCCGGGGCTACTGGTGGGCGCCCGACGGCACGGCCCTGCTCGTGGCCAGGGTGGACAGCACCCCCGTTCAGCGCTGGTACATCGCCGACCCGGCGAACCCGGGCCGGCCCGCCGCCGAGGCCGCCTACCCGGCGGCGGGCACCCCGAACGCCGACGTGACGCTGGTGCTGGCCGGCCTGGACGGCAGCCACGCACCGCTGGAATGGGACCGGGCCAGGTTCCCCTACCTGGTGACGGTGAACTGGGACCGCGACGACCCGCTGATCGTGGTGCAGAGCCGCGACCAGCGCCGGATGCTCCTGTTCTCCGCGGACCCGGCCCGGGCGGCCACCGCGGTGCTGCGGGAGGACGCCGACGACCGCTGGCTGGACATCGTGCCCGGGGCGCCCGCCTGGACCAGCGACGGCCGGATCGTCTGGACCGCCGACGCCGGCGGGGCCAGGCGGCTGCTGGCCGCGAGCCCGGAAGAACTCGCCGAGGGCAGCGCGGCGCCGGTTACGCCCGCGTCCCTGCAGGTGCGGGAGATCCTCGATGTGGACGCCGGCACCGTGCTCTTCAGCGCGTCGGCGGACGAGCCGACCGAGATCGGCTTGTGGGCGTACGGCCCCGGCGGGCTGGCCCAGGTCACCGGGGAGGCAGGCGTGCACCATGGACGCCGGGCCGGGGGCACCACCGTGGTCATCAGCCGGACCCTGACGGAGGCCGGCGCCAGGCGGCGGGTGGTGCGCGACGGATCCCCGGACATCCCGGTCACCTCGCTGGCCGAGCAGCCCCGCCTGGCTGCCCCGCGGCCGGACATCTTCGCGGCCTCCGCACGCGGCATCCGCACGGCGCTGCTGCTGCCGTCCTGGCACGAGCCCGGCTCGCGGAAGCTGCCGGTGCTGCTCGACCCCTACGGCGGCCCGCACGCCCAGCGCGTGCTGGCGGCGCGGGCGGCCTACCTCACCTCCCAGTGGCTGGCCGAGCAGGGGTTCGCCGTGGTGGTCGCGGACGGCCGGGGGACACCGGGCCGGGGGCCGGAGTGGGACCGGGCGGTCTGGCATGACCTGGCCGGGCCGGTGCTCGAGGACCAGGTGGAGGCGCTGCAGGCGGCCGCCGGGCGCTGCGGCGACCTGGACACGTCCCGGGTCGCGATCCGGGGCTGGTCGTTCGGCGGCTACCTGGCCGCGCTAGCCGTGCTCCGCCGCCCAGAGGTGTTCCACGCCGCGATCGCCGGCGCCCCGGTTACCGACTGGCGGCTGTATGACACCCATTACACCGAGCGTTATCTGGGGCTCCCGGATGAGGATCCCGGGACCTACGACCGGTGCTCCCCCATCAAGGATGCCGAACGGATGGCCACGGGCCCTCACGGATCCACGGCCGGCGCGGCCGGGCTCAGCAGGCCGTTGCTGCTCATCCACGGGCTCGCGGACGACAACGTGGTGGCCGCGCATACGCTGCGGCTGTCCTCGGCACTGCTCGCGGCGGGGCGGCCCCATGCGGTGCTCCCCCTGTCCGGGGTCACCCACATGGCGTCGCAGGAGGAAGTGGCCGAGAACCTGCTCCTGCTCCAGGTGGACTTCCTGCGGCAGGCCCTGGAGCTGGAGGGCCAGCCGGGCGGGTAAACGACCGGGGCAGGGCACCCAGTGTTGCCAGAGTCACACGCATGTAACCGGCCTCCGGGTCTGCGTGGTGGTATGCAGTGGAATAGGGTTCCAGCGCGGCATGCGGCCAGCCGGGGGACAGCCGGTGTGCGGCAGGTGAACCCGCAGCGAGCTCACGGCTGGAGACGTCAAAGATGACGCAGGCAACAACGGCGCCGGCCAAGACCAGGGCGCAGATCTCCGAGCGCACCCTGCGCAAGGACCCGTGGTGGCGGCAGCCGGCCATCAACGCCACCGCGCTGGGCATCGTGGTGATCTACCTGACCTGGGCGTCCCTGGTCAACGCGGACTACTTCTGGAAGCCGTACATCTCCCCGCTGTACTCGCCCTGCCTGGTGACTACCTGCACCCCGGGCGCCGGTTTCAACTGGATTCCGTGGCTGACCTGGCTCTCCCCGGCGGTGCTCATCATCGGCGGGCCGCTGGGCTTCCGGCTCACCTGCTACTACTACCGGAAGGCCTACTACCGGGCCTTCTGGCGGGCACCGGCCGCCTGCGCGGTCCGCGAGCCGCACGCGAAGTACACCGGCGAGACCAGGTTCCCGCTGATCCTGCAGAACGTGCACCGCTACTTCTTCTGGATCGCGATGGCCTTCAACGTGATCCTGACCGCCGACGCCGTCATCGCGTTCCGCAACCATCAGGGCCAGTGGGGCCACATGGGTCTCGGCACCCTGGTGCTGCTCGTCAACGCCGCGATGCTGTGGGCGTACTCGCTGTCCTGCCACGCGTGCAGGCACGCCGTGGGCGGCAGGCTCAGGCACTTCTCCAAGCACCCGGCCCGGTACTGGATGTGGACCCAGGTCTCCAAGCTGAACGCCAAGCACATGCAGTTCGCCTGGATATCGCTGTTCTGGGTGCTGTTCACCGATCTCTATATCCGGCTGGTGGCCAGCGGGGCCATCACCGACCCGCGGTTTTTCTAGGCTGGCAGAGGGTGTGCACGGCACATGACTGACATCGAGCGGCTCCCCTACGACGTGGTCGTGGTGGGGGCCGGCGGCTCCGGGCTGCGAGCGGCCATCGAGGCGCGCGAGGCGGGCAAGCGGGCCGCCGTCATCTCCAAGTCCCTGTTCGGCAAGGCGCACACCGTGATGGCCGAGGGCGGCTGCGCGGCCGCGATGGGCAACATGAACCCGAACGACAACTGGCAGGTCCACTTCCGGGACACCATGCGCGGCGGCAAGTTCCTCAACAACTGGCGGATGGCCGAGCTGCACGCCAAGGAGGCGCCGGACCGGGTATGGGAGCTGGAGGCGTGGGGCGCGCTGTTCGACCGCACCCCCGATGGCAAGATCAGCCAGCGTAACTTCGGCGGCCACCAGTACCCGCGGCTCGCCCACGTGGGCGACCGGACCGGCCTGGAGATGATCCGCACCCTGCAGCAGCGGGTCGTGGCCCTGCAGCAGGAGGACGCCCGCGAGCACGGCGACCCGGAAGCCATGATCAAGGTCTACGCCGAGACCACCATCACCGAGCTGGCCAAGGACGGCGACCGGATCGCCGGGGCGTTCGGCTACATCCGCGACAGCGGGCGGTTCGTGCTGTTCGAAGCGCCAGCGGTCATCCTGGCCACCGGCGGGATCGGGAAGACCTTCAAGTACAGCTCCAACTCCTGGGAGTACACCGGGGACGGGCACGCGCTCGCGCTGCTGGCCGGCGCCACCTTGATGAACATGGAGTTCGTGCAGTTCCACCCCACGCACATGGTGTGGCCGATCTCGGTGCGCGGGCTGCTGGTCACCGAGTCGGTCCGCGGCGACGGCGGGGTGCTGCGCAACTCCGAGGGCCGGCGGTACATGTTCGACTACGTGCCCGACGTGTTCCGGGCCCAGTACGCCGAGACCGAGGAGGAGGCCGACCGCTGGTACGACGACCCGGACCACAACCGCCGCCCGCCGGAGCTGCTGCCCCGCGACGAGGTCGCCCGCGCGAACAACGCTGAGGTCAAGGCCGGCCGCGGGTCGCCGCACGGCGGCGTGTTCCTGGACATCGCCTCCCGGCGGCCGGCCGAGGAGATCCTGCGACGGCTGCCGTCGATGTATCACCAGTTCAAAGAGCTGGCCGACGTCGACATCACCAAGGAGCCGATGGAGGTCGGGCCCGCCCAGCACTACGTGATGGGCGGGGTGGAGGTGGATCCGGACACCGCGGCGTCGATCGTCCCCGGCCTGTTCGCGGCGGGCGAGGTGTCCGGCGGGATGCACGGCTCCAACCGGCTCGGCGGCAACTCCCTGTCCGACCTGCTGGTGTTCGGCCGCCGGGCCGGCCAGGGCGCGGTGGCCTACCTGGACTCCCTGGGCGGCGCCCGCCCGGTGGCCAGCGACGCCGACCTCGCGGCGGCGCGGGCCGAGGCGCTCGCCCCGCTGGAGCGCTCCGGTGGCGAGAACCCCTACACGGTCCACGGCGAGGTCCAGCAGACCATGAGCGACCTGGTCGGCATCATCCGCAAGGAAGAGGAGATCAAGGCGGCGCTGGCCGAGCTGGAGAAGCTCCGCGCGCGGGCCGCGAACGTCAGCGCCGAGGGCGGCGCGGCCTACAACCCCGGCTGGCACCTGGCCCTGGACCTGCGCAACATCATGCTGATCGCGGACTGCGTGGCGCAGGCGGCACTGGAACGCCAGGAGAGCCGCGGCGGGCACACCCGCGACGACTTCCCCGAGATGTCGGCCGAGTGGCGCAAAGTGAACCTGATCTGCTCGCTGGAGGGCGACCGGGTGGCGATCAAGCAGCAGCCGATGGCCCCGATGCGCGAGGACCTGCTCGCCCTGTTCGACACCGATGAGCTGAAGAAGTACTACACCGAAGCGGAACTGCCGCCGGCGGCCGGAACGGCTCAGCCAGTGGACAGCGAGGAGACGAGAAGCTGATGGGCGAGAAGGTAGCGCTCAAGGTCTGGCGCGGCGACGCCGGTCAGGGCGAGCTGACCGACTACCAGGTGGAGGCCAACGAGGGCGAGGTCCTCCTGGACATCCTCCATCGGCTGCAGGCCACGCAGGCAGGTGACCTGGCTGTCCGCTGGAACTGCAAGGCGGGCAAGTGCGGCTCCTGCTCCATGGAGATCAACGGGCGGCCGCGGCTGGCCTGCATGACCCGGATGTCCATCTTCGAGCCCGGTGAGCCCATCACGATCACCCCGCTGCGCACCTTCCCGGTGATCAGGGACCTCGTCACCGACGTGTCGTTCAACTTCGCCAAGGCGCGGGAGATCCCCTCGTTCACCCCCGATCCCGCGATCAAGCTCGGCGAGTTCCGGATGCAGCAGGTCGACGTCGAGCGCTCGCAGGAGTTCCGCAAGTGCATCGAGTGCTTCCTGTGCCAGAACGTCTGCCACGTCATCCGCGACCACCCGGAGAATGAGCGGCCGTTCGCCGGCCCGAGGTTCCTGATGCGGATCGCCGAGCTGGAGATGCACCCGGCCGACACCGCCGACCGCCGGGAGATCGCCCAGGACGACTTCGGCCTGGGCTACTGCAACATCACCAAATGCTGCACCGAGGCCTGCCCGGAGAACATCAAGATCACCGACAACGCGCTGATCCCGATGAAGGAACGCGTGGTGGGCCGCAAGTATGACCCGCTGGTCTGGCTCGGCGCCAAGATCGGCCGGCGCCCGCGCCACGACACGCCCGCCGTGCCCGGCACCCAGCCACGGCACGCCCGTCACGCCCGGCCCTAAGCTCTGAGAGCGTTCTGGGCGGCAAAGGTTTACCCGGAGATGTCCTAGCGGGGCCGCGCAGTCCGTACCATGTGTGCTGCGCGCCGGTCCGCGACGTCGAGCGGATGCATCTCGAGTTCGGCGATGCGTATGAAGTAGCGCGGTCCGGCGAACGCCTCCTTGTTCTCCTCATGGTCACGGATCACGTGGCAGGTGTTCTGGCACAGGTAGCACTCGATGCACTTGCGGAACTCCTGCGAGCGCTCCACGTCGACCTGCTGCATCCGGAACTCGCCAAGGCCGACCGACGGGTCAGGCGTGAACGACGGGATCTCCCAGGCCTTCTCGTAGTTGAAGGAGACATCGGTG
>DATINY010000365.1:0-6432 GCA_035473755.1 Streptosporangiaceae bacterium | reverse complement strand
CAGCGATCGGTCCAACGCCGCTGCCCCCGTTGCTATTCCGGCTCCGGCCGGCCGCTGCTGGCGGCCCGGGCCGCCCGGCCGGCGCGGTCGCTCCGGGCTGCCGGCGTGATCCATCTGTGACAGCGCGGAGCGATACTGTGTGGAATCAAAGTCCGGGGTGGTGAGAGGCGGACGCGGACGGTGGCTGGGGATCAATCCCTCATCGGCTCGATTGGCGTTCTCCTTGTCGCCACCCGCGGGCAGGCGGGCCCCGGCGAGGTACTGCTCAAGATCCGCGGGGGTACCGAAGCCTACCTGGCCTGGTCCATCAACCCGATCCCCAAGGGTGCGACGGTGCTGGTCATCGAGAGCCGCGGCACGCGGACCGTAGACGTGAGCGAGTGGGCGGACCCGCTCGACCCCTTTCCTGAATAGCCCTCTCTGAGGAGCGACAATGTTTGGTTACCGTGTCCCCGCCCCCGACCAGGCCATGCTGATTTCCGGCGGCAGGCGCTGGCGGGGTGGCGTTGGTGCACCGTTCCGGGTCGTGGTCGGCCACGGTGCGTTCGTGCTCCCGTTTTTCCGCAAGGCCCGCTACCTCACCCTGGCGATGTGCGAGGCCGAGGTGGCCGAGACCTGTGTCACCCGGCAGGGCATCTCCCTGAACGTCCGGTCTGTCATCGCCTTCAAGGTCGGCAACGACGATGAGAGCATCGTCAACGCGGGCCAGCGGTTCCTGTCCGACCAGGACCAGATGTCCACGCTGACCGGCCGGATCTTCGCCGGCCACCTGCGCTCGATCATCGGCTCGATGACGGTCGAGGAGATCGTCACCGAGCGGCAGAAACTGGCGACCGAGGTGCTCGACGGCTCCAAGGCCGAGATGGCCAAGATCGGCCTCACCGTGGACTCGCTGCAGATCCAGTCGATCGACGACATGAACTCCGGCTACATCGACGCGATGGCCGCCCCGCATAACGCTGCGATCCAGCGCCAGGCGCAGATCGCCCAGGCCCAGGCCACCCAGCAGGCCGCCGAGGCACAGCAGGAAGCCCAGCGCAAGCAGGCCGAGTACGCCCGGCAGACGGCGGTGGTCCAGGCGCAGTACAAAGCCGAGATCGACCAGGCGCAGGCGAAGGCCGCCCAGGTGGGACCGCTCACCGAAGCGCAGGCACAGATGGAGGTCATCTCGGCGCAGGCCGAACTGGCCCGCCAGCAGGCGGAACTGCGGGAGCGCCAGCTCGTCGCCGAGGTGGTCAAGCCGGCCGAGGCCGAGGCGGAGAGGGTCCGCATCATCGCGAAGGCGGACGCGGAGCGGATGCGCATCCAGGCCGAGGCCGCGGCCTCACACGACCGGGTCGCGCTCGACCGGATGCTGATCGACCAGCTTCCGCTGATCGTCAAGGAAGCGGCCGGCGGCCTGGCCGGCGCGAACGTCAATGTGCTGAACGGAGCCGAGGGCCTCAGCGAGGTTGCCGCTAGCCTGGTCGGCCAGGGTCTGACCATTCTGGACTCCATCAAGAAGAACCTCGCCAGCTCACCGGAGTCGCCCGCGGCCAGCAGCCCATCGGGCAACGGCTCGGCCCCGGAAGGCTCCCCGGACCCGAGCGCCAGGCCCGCCATCGAGGGCACCCCGGGTCCCCATCCCACCGCCTAGCACCGCCCCGCTGTGGACAGGCCCTCACTGGTTCAGTTAGCTGCCCCCGGGGCGGCAAAGATCTGAACCTCTCTTGGTTGTCCACGGGCCGGCGCGCCTGGCCGGTTGTCCACGTGCTGGCGCGCCTGGCCGGTGGTCCACGGGTCGGCGCGCCTGGGCCGCCCTTCGGCGGATGCGGCCGGGCTGGTGTGCGAGGCTGCGGGGATGGTGATCCTGGCGGCCGCCTGCGTGGCGGCGGCGGTGGCCTGGGCGTACCTGCTGGCCGGGCACGGCGGGTTCTGGCGCACGGACGTGCGCCTGCCCGGGCGGGCGGGCGAGCCCGGCCCGCGGCCCTGGCCCAGCGTGGTCGCGGTAGTGCCCGCGCGGGACGAGGCGGCGATCCTGCCGGAGACGCTGCCGACGCTGCTGGCGCAGGACTACCCCGGCCCCTGCTCGGTGGTCCTGGTGGACGACGCCAGCACCGACGGCACCGCCGCGGTCGCCGCCGCCGTGTCCAGCGGGGCCGTATCCATCCGTCCCGGCGCGGCCGAGTCCGCCTGGGCCGAGTCCACCCCGGCAGTGCCCGTCCGGGCCGAGTCCACCCCGGCCGTGCCCGTCCGGGCCGCAGCGGCCGAGTCCACTGAGGCCGGGCTCATCCGGGCCACCGCGGCCGGGGCCGCCCCGGCCGGCGTCCCGCTGCGGGTGGTCAGCGGCGGCTCGCCGCCTGCAGGCTGGGCGGGCAAGGTGTGGGCGATGGCCCAGGGGGTGGCGGCCGCGAGGGAGTGCGACTACCTGCTGTTCACCGACGCCGACATCGCCCTCGAGGCGGGGGTCGTGACCGATCTGGTCCGCGCTGCCGCCGCCGACGACCGGGCCCTGGTCTCGCAGATGGCCCTGCTGCGCTGCGAAACCGGCTGGGAACGCTGGATCGTCCCGACGTTCGTGTATTTCTTTGCCCAGCTGTACCCGTTCCGGCGGGTCGGCCGTCCCCGCGCCAGGACCGCGGCGGCGGCCGGGGGCTGCATGCTGGTCCGGCGCCAGACGCTGGCGGCGGCGGGCGGCCTGGAACGGATCGCAGGCGCCCGGATCGATGACGTAGCGCTGGCGCGGCTGCTCAAGCGAGGCCCGGCCCGGGCGCGCTGCTGGCTCGGTTTCACCACCAGCGTGCACAGCCGCCGGCCCTACCCGGGGCTGGGCGGGCTGTGGGACATGGTCGCCCGCAGCGCCTACACCCAGCTGCGCTACTCACCCGCCCTGCTGGCCGGGACCGTGGCTGGCCTGGGCTGGCTGTATCTCCTGCCGCCGGTGGCCACGCTCGGCGGGCTGGCCGGGGCCGCGGCCGGGGGTCACCCGGTTGGCCCCGCCGTGTGGTGGTGGTGCGCCGGCGCCGGGCTGGCCGGCTGGGCGCTGATGACGCTCAGCTACCTGCCCGTGCTCCGCCTGTACCGGCTCTCCCCGCTGCGGGCGCCCTGCCTGCCGGTCATCGCCCTGCTGTACACGGCCATGACGGTGGATTCGGCCCGCCGCCACCGCCGGGGCCGGGGCGGCGA
Source organism: Streptosporangiaceae bacterium (assembly GCA_035473755.1). Classification (GTDB taxonomy): domain Bacteria; phylum Actinomycetota; class Actinomycetes; order Streptosporangiales; family Streptosporangiaceae; genus UBA9676. Next base: position 3,267 of record DATINY010000365.1, on the reverse strand, counting down.
ATGGAAGGGGCGTGCCGTCCCGGCCAGCGCTCCGCCCGGCTAGGCACCGGCGCTGGCGTTCAGGGCCAGCGGGCGTTCAGGGGGCCAGCCGGTAACCGTAGTGCGCCATCAGGGGCGAACACACCGTGGTCACGGCCGTCCGGTCCAGACGGTGCAGCCGTGACCGCCATTCGGTGTCTTCGCGCAGCTGGACCGGTCCGGTGCGGAACCGGTTGTTGTTGCCGCCGACGGTATGCGTGGTGTTCATGGTCACCGTGCGGTCCGGCACGGGACCAGCCGGAGCGGCGAGCCGTGCGGGCCGGCCGGCCATGTCCGCCAGGGCCGCCACCGAGTCCCGGGGCTGGCGGACGAAGTCCTCATACCGCAGCAGCGCCGAGCGCCCCGGCCCGGCGGCCCGCCGGACGGCGCCCCCGGCCAGGTTGCCCGCCGACCAGCTGAGAGCGGCATAGGCGCTCTGCCGCCACCGGCTGCCGGTCACCGGCTCGCCGCCGGCCTGGACCTGCAGGATGGAATAGACCATTCCCCGCGGATCCCGGACGATCTGCACGAAGGCCGGGTCGACCTCCGGCATGAGCAGCAGCAGCGCCGCATCGGTCGGCTCCTTGGACGAATCGACGATGACCTCGGCCCCGGTCTCGCTGGCGATGCTCCGGTAGAGGCGGGCCAGCCCGGCGGCATAGCGGGCCAGCGGGCCGTCGGCCGGCAGCCCCTTCCCCCGGCGGCGGAGCACGCCGCCGACCCGGAGCCAGGTGTGGTACTCGTGCAACGCCTCGCGCTGGCACCGCCACATGTCCCGCGCCAGCGTTACCCGGTCCTCCCCCTCCCCGAAGGTGGACTTGATGATCCGGCTCCAGACCGGGCACTCGATGAGCAGCTCGCCGCAGCCACACCGGTAATGGTCACGGGTCAGCTTCGGCCACAGGGTCCGCAGCTCGCCGACGGCGAAGTACCCGTCAAGCTGGCCGACCAGGTTGCTCAGCACCGTCGTGCCGCTGTGGTAGATGCCCATCACGTAGAGCACCCTGAGGTCACCAGCGGACATTCTCACCACTTGCCAAATTCGCGAGCTGCGGTTGGTTATTGATTGACCCTCAGGATAGTTCCGCGTTGCTCTGGGCGTGCCCTAAGCAGGGAAAACTGCACATGGAGGCCGACGGCAAGCGGGGCGAGCCGGTGGTCAGGTACGGCCGATGAGCCCGAGCAGGCCGTCCACGGCGAGGACCGCGCCGGCCACCAGCAGCGCCAGCATCAGCAGGATCCGCCCGCGTGCGCGCAGCCAGGTGTTGAAGGCGGTCAGCTTGCGCGTGGTCAGGCCGGGCGCGGCCAGGTAGGCCAGGAACGGCAGCCAGACGAACGCCACGTTGATGACGATGACGATCACCAGGCCCAGCGCGGACAGCGGGACACCGGCCCGGGCGGTGGCGATCACCTGGATGGCGGCGATGAAGGTCAGCGCGGGTATGAACACCAGCACCCCGGCCACGAACGCGGTCATCGGCGCGGGGCTGGACACCAGCCGCGACACGATCCCCTTCCCCCCTCCCTGCTGCCCGGGGTGGCCGGGATCGGGTGGCTGGCCCGGCGGCCCAGGATTGCGTGGCCGGCCCGGCGGCCCAGGGTTGCGCGGCTGGCCCGGGAGCCCCAGCAGGCGGGGCTTGCGGCGTGCCACCACCGCGATGGCGGCGAGGATGAGGAGCCCGAGGCCGAGCCGCAGGCCGTAGCGCGGTGTGCGGTGACCCGGGAGCTGGAAGTTCCCGTAGCGCAGCAGCAGCAGCAGTACCGCGATGCCCATGACGGTGCTGATAAGCACGGCCCCGGCCAGGTAGCACAAGGCGGTCGTGCGGGGCCGGGCCGACCCGAGGTAGATCGCCGTAATCAAGAGCGCGGTCGGAGACAGCGCGGCCAGGACGGCGAAACCCGCCGCCTGGAGGAGCATGCGGTTCAGCCGCCAGGCTGCGCGGCCACCTGGGGCTGGGCCGGAGGCCTGCCGATCAGTTCGATGAGGCCCAGCACGATCAGCAGGACGATCGCGATGACCAGCGCCGTGACCCAGGTCGGCTGGCCCCAGAAGACGAACACCAGCGCCGCGATCGCGACCGCGGTTATCCGGAGTGCCTTGCGGTGGGTGTAGGTCCACCGGCCGACCGGGCCGGTGCTCACGCCGGCGTGCTCGCCACTCCGGCGGAGCCAGTCAAATCCGGATTTGAACGCGCCCCGGGTGCGGACCGCGGTGATCGAGGGGCCGGAGAAGAACGCGGCGATCGCGACGATCAGCCCGACCACCAGCAGCACCCGCAGCCCGTCCCGGATGAACCTGATCAGCGTGTCGTACAGGACCGCGGCCGCGTCGGCGGGCAGCACCGAGGACGGCACGCTGTTGAGGTAGACGCCGCGGAATATCGTCAGCCCCAGGCCGAGGATCACCATCGAAGCGGCGAGGCCGAGCCCGGCGCCGATCAGGGCCCGCCGGTGGCTGCGGGCTATGTACACGCCGAGTCCCAGCAGCACCAGGGTGAGGATCGGCAGCGCCCACTTGAGGTCGTTCAGGAGCCGGTACCCCTGCTGGGCCTTGACCAGGTATTTGGCGGAGAACAGGGCCAGCGTCGGGTTGATGTTGGGGAGTCTGTTGATGATCGTGAACCCCCGGTTGGCCAGGTCGCGTTTGACCACATTGATGAACGGGCCGAGGTTGAGCACGACCTGGTTGTTGCTGATCGTCACCGCGCCGTTGCTCTGACCCGACAGGGCCTTCACCAGCTGGGCGTGCACCTGCCGGTTGACCTGCAGCCACAAATTGGCGATCTGGGGGCTGGCGACGATCTTGGCCACCTGGGTGTGGATGAAGCCGTGCACAGAGCTGGCGAGCTGTCCCGAGAAGTTGTTCAGCAGCGCGCCGACCCGAGTCAGCCCGCGCTGCGTCAGCGCGCCGGCCGCCTGCTCGGTCAGCCCCTTCACATTGAGCCGGGCGTCGATCTCAGCACTGATCTTGTCAGTGAGGGCGCGCTGGACAGACGGATCGTGGATGAGCGGCTCGATGTTGGCGACGTAGCGGTCGGTGTTGGACACCTGATTGGCGGTCCACACGGCGAATACCGAGAGGGGGGCGAGCAGGCATCCCACCACGATGAGCACCGTCGCGACCGGGGCCCGCCAGCCGAGGCGGGACCGGCGGCGGGGTGGGGCCTCGCCGGACGGGTGGTCTTGGAGCTCGGCGACCTCGGCCCGCAGGCGCTGCAGTTCGGCCCGCTCGGCGTCGGTCAGCTGACC
>DATINY010000364.1:0-9675 GCA_035473755.1 Streptosporangiaceae bacterium | reverse complement strand
TGGTCGAGCACTCCGGCGAGCGCCGAGGTCAACTCGACCTCAAGCACGGCGGGCTGATCCCGGTCGTGGACCTGGCCCGCTGGGCCGGGATGAGCGCGGGCGTGACCAGCGCCTCCACCCGGGAACGGCTGCGCGCGGCGGCGGCGGCCGGGACGCTGGAGGGCCCGGAGGCCAGCACGCTGACCGACGCGTTCGACTTCATTTTCTCGTTGCGGCTTGATCATCAGGTAGAGCAGGTGCGCCGGGGCGAGGCGCCGGACGATTTCATCGACCCCAAGCACCTCAACCCGCTGGCCCGGTCCTACCTCAGGGAGGCGTTCCGGGCCGTTGCTTCGGTACAGTCCGGCATCGCGGCCGAGCTGTCACTGGGCATCCGGTGGGGCTGAAACCACGTGGCTGGAGGCGCCATGAGCACACTGCACACTGACTTCGTCATCGTCGGCGGCGGCTCCGCGGGCAGCGCACTCGCGAACCGGCTGGGCGCCGACCCGGCCACCCGGGTCCTCGTGCTGGAGGCAGGGCGGCCGGACTACCCGTTCGACGTCTTCATCCATATGCCCGCCGCCCTGACCTATCCCATCGGCAGCAGGTTCTACGACTGGAAGTACGAGTCGGAACCGGAGCCGTTCATGAACGGGCGCAAGGTCTACCACGCCCGCGGGAAGGTGCTCGGCGGCTCGAGCAGCATCAACGGGATGATCTTCCAGCGCGGCAATCCGCTGGACTACGAGCGCTGGGCGGCCGACCCGGGCATGAAGGAGTGGGACTACGCGCACTGCCTGCCGTACTTCAAGAGGATGGAGACCTGCCTGGCCGGGGGCGGGAAGTGGCGCGGCCACGAGGGGCCGCTCGTGCTCGAGCGCGGGCCCGCGACGAACCCGCTGTTCCAGGCCTTCTTCCAGGCGGTGCAGGAGGCCGGGTACTCGCTCACCGACGACGTCAACGGCTACCGGCAGGAGGGCTTCGCCCCGTTCGACCGCAACGTCCACCGCGGCAGGCGGCTGTCCGCCGCCGGGGCCTACCTGCACCCGGTCATGGACCGGCCGAACCTGCACGTGGAGACCCGGGCGTTCGTGACCAGGATCTTGTTCGACGGGCGGCGCGCGATCGGCGTGGAGTACCAGACGCCCACCGGGAAGACCCGCAGAGCGCTGGGTGGCGAGGTGATCCTGTGCGGCGGCGCGATCAACTCACCACAGCTGCTCCAGCTTTCCGGGGTCGGCCACGCGGACGAGCTGAAGAGCTTCGGGATCGACGCGGTGGCCGACCTGCCGGGCGTGGGCGAGAACCTGCAGGACCACCTCGAGGTGTACATCCAGTACGGCTGCAAGCAGCCGGTCTCGGTCCAGCCGTCGCTGAGATACCGCGCCCGGCCATGGATCGGTGCCAACTGGCTGTTCTTCCGCAGCGGCCCGGGCGCCACCAACCACTTCGAGGGCGGCGGCTTCGCGCGCAGCAACGACGACGTCGCCTACCCCAACCTGATGTTCCACTTCCTGCCGATCGCGATCCGTTATGACGGCTCGGTCCCCGCCGGCGGCCACGGCTACCAGGTCCACATCGGCCCGATGTACTCCGACGTGCGGGGCTCAGTGAAGATCAAGTCCACCGATCCGAAGGTCCACCCGGCGCTCAGGTTCAACTACCTGTCGACCGACCAGGACCGCCGGGAATGGGTCGAGGCGATCCACGTCGCCAGGAACATCCTGAACCAGGCCGCCTTCGACGAGTACAACGACGGCGAGGTGTCACCCGGGCCGGCGGTGGAGACCGACCAGCAGATCCTCGACTGGGTGGCCAAGGACGCGGAGACCGCGCTGCATCCCTCCTGCACCGCGAAGATGGGCACCGGCAACGGATCGGTTGTGGACCCGTCCAGCATGTCGGTGCACGGTATCCAGGGCCTGCGGGTGGTGGACGCCTCGGCGATGCCGTACATCACCAACGGCAACATCTACGCGCCGGTCATGATGATGGCCGAGAAGGCAGCCGACCTGATCCTCGGGAACACCCCCCTGCCGCCCGAGCCGCTCGAGTTCTACCGCCACCACAAGGAGGCCGAGCCGACCTGACCCATTGGTTCGGGGCGCCGATTGGCCAGCCGGTCTGATCGCGACGTATCGTGCCGGTGTGGACCAGCAGACGCATGACGAGATTGCCGCTGCCGGCGCCGCGCACCGTGAGCTGGGCCCCGCCTATGACCACGCCGTGGCTGAGGGCCTGGTCGAACGGATCGGCGACGAGATCGACAGGCGGGTTGATGCCCGGCTGGCTCAGCGCGGCGTCGCGCCCGCGCCCGCGCAGCATGGCCCGGGCCAGGTGACTCCCGCCGCCCCACCCGCCTGGCCGATGATCTTCCTCGCCCTCGGATCGATGACGATCGGCGGCGTCACGGCCGCTGGCGTCCTCAGCTCCGGCGGCAACGCAGCGGTCGTCGCCCTTATCTGGATCATCATCGGGGTCATCAACGTCGCCTACGCCCGTCGGCGCTGAGCTTCACCAGGCTTGGCGGTCGCGGCCCTGGCGGGTGGGGCGGCTTGGCAGCGTGCGCTCTCACCCGGCGGCCCAGGTGTCGCCGTTCCAGCGCATGATCAGCGTCTGGTTGGCCTCCGAGGGGGCGAAGCAGCCCGGCGTGCAGGTGTAGCCGGCCGCCCAGGCGCTGCCGCCGGGCCCGGCGCTCACGCCGGTGAGGATGGCCTTGCCGGCCGGGCTGGGGCTGGCCGCCTGGGACCATGCGGTGCCGTCCCAGTGCAGGATCAGGGCCCGGGTGGCGGCCCGCGGGGCGAGGCAGCCCGGGGTGCAGGAGCTGCCGACCGCCCATGCGGTGCCGCCGGCGCCCGCGCTCACCGCGTCGAGGAGCGCGCTGCTGCCCAGGCTGGGCGCGGCGGCCTGTGACCAGCTGGTGCCGTCCCAGCGCAAAATGAGCATCTGGTCGGCCTCCGACGCGGTGTGGCAGCCCGATGTGCAGATATAGCCAACCGCCCAGGCGCTGCCGCCCGGCCCGGCGCTCACGCCATACAGGTAGGCGTCGCTGGCCAGGCCGGGGCCGGTGACGAGCGACCAGGCCTTCCCGTTCCAGTGCATGATGAGCAGCCGGTATGCCGCCGACGTGGTGCCACAGCGGGACACGCAGGAATCACCGACCGCCCAGGCGGTGCGGCCCGGCCCGGCGCTCACGCCGAGCAGGAGCGCGTCCCGGCCCGGGCTGGGGCTGGCCACCCGCGACCAGGAGAGACCGTCCCAGCGCAAGATCAGCGTCCGGTCGGCCCCCGACGACGTGCCGGTGTAGCCGACCGCCCAGGCGCTGCCGTCCGGGCTGGCGCTCACGCCATACAGGAACGCGGTACGGCCCGGGCTGGGGCTGGCGGTCTGCGACCAGGAGAGACCGTCCCAGCGCAGGATCAGCGTCCGGTCGGCTTCCGACGACGTGCCACAGCCCGACGCGCAGGTATCACCCGCGACCCAGGCGCTGCCGCCCGGGGCGGCGCTCACCCCGTGCAGGAGCGCGGCGCCGCCCGGGCTGGGGCTGGCCGCCTGCGACCAGGTGGCACCATTCCAGTGCACGATCAGCGCCCGGCCAGAGGTGGTGGAGCCGGCCGCCCAGGCGCTGCCGCCCGGGCCGGCGCTCACGCCGATCAGCTGTCCCGGAATGGGGCTTAATGGCAGCCGCTGGCTGGACGTGGCGGATGGCTGCTCGGGAACGCCCGGAGCCGAGGCTCCGCAGGCGGCCAGGCCACCCAGGCCGGCGAGCAGCGCTGCGGCGCCAGCGGTGGCGGACACGGCCCGGCGCCGCCGTGAGCGGCCTGCCCCCGGTGCAGCGGTGAGCCCACGACGCCGGCCCAGCAGACCGCCGTCCCTCGCAGGCGATTCCCCGCTCATCGGCCCCCGCCTTCCGGCCTCCCGTCACGCTATCCCCGGCACCGCAGCAGCAGCATTGTGCGGTGGCCACGCCTCCGGCCACGCAGAACACCCAAGTATCAAGTCACGCTCAGACCCGGCGCAACTACCGTCTGGCAACAGTTTCCCCAACCCCCGGCTCAGGTAAGCCCGCACGCGGCGGTCTTCGCCGGTGCCATCCCTCCGGCGGCATTCGGTGGACTCGCCCGGGACATCCGGGCTCAGTTGTCCGCCGACGCCCGGTGCGGCCAGCTGAACCCGTCGCCGACTTCGGCCGCGAGCGCGAGGTACGCGTCGGCCGTTGCCTTGCTCAGCTGGTTCAGCTCCACTTCGGCGCCCTCCTCCAGGTGGGCGTCATAGGGGACCCGGACCACCGCCCGGCAGCGGGTCGCGAAGTGCTGCTCCAGCCGCTCGAGGTCGATCGTGCTCTTGCCGCGCGGCCGGACCACGGCGAGCGCCACGACCCCGTCCCTGACCAGGTCGCCGTAGCCGTGTGCCTGCAGCCAGTCGAGAGTGGCGCTGGCGCTGCGGGCACCGTCCACCGATGGGGAACTGACCAGCACGATCTGGTCGGCCAGGCGCAATACCCCCGCCATCGCCGAGTGGAGCAGGCCGGTCCCGCAGTCGGTGATGCAGATCGAGTAGTAGTGCTCGAGCACCTGCGACACGTCTTCGTAGTCCCGGTCGCTGAACGCGACCGAGACGGTCGGGTCACGGTCGGAGGCGAGCACCTCCAGCCTGCTCGCCGCCTGGGTGGTGAACGCGCGCACGTCCGCGTACCGCTGGATCTGCTCGCGCTCGTTGAGCAGGTCGCGGACGGTCGCCGCGGTCTCCAGCCTGAGCTTGTCCGACAGGGTCCCCCGGTCGGGGTTGGCGTCCACGGCGATGACCCGGTCGCCGCGCAGCGAGGCCAGGGTGGAACCCAGTCCCATGACCGTGGTGGTCTTGCCTACCCCACCCTTCAGGCTCAGCACCGCGACCCGGTAGTGGCCAGCAGCGACCGGGGTGCACGCCCGGGCCACCAGCTCGCGGCGGCGCATCTCCGCCGCGGACAGCGGCGGGCGCACCAGACCGCCGGTGACCTGGTAGATCGCCCGGCGCCAGCCCGAGGGGGGTGCGACGTGCCGGCCGGGCAGGAGCAGGTCGGCGGTGAGGCTGTCGGCGGTCTCGGCGTGCTGCCAGTGCGTCGGCTCAGATGGCGGCGGGACCGGCTCGACGGGCGGGACCGCCTCGACGGCCTGAGCCGGCTCCACGGGCGGTGGTTCGGGCTCCGTAGCCGGGACCGGTTCCACGGGCGGGACCGCGGCGGTACCGGTGTCGTACTCGGCCATCGGATAGCCATCTGGGGGGTCGTACTCCTCGGGCCCGTAGGCGGCGGCCGTGCCGTAGACCTCCGCCGGGCTGTGCGCCTCGGCCGCTGCGGGGCCTGCCGCCTGCTCCTGGGCTTCCGCCGCTGCGGGGCCTGCCGACTGCTCCTGGGCTTCCGCCGCTGCGGGGCCTGCCGCCTGCTCCTGGGTTTCCGCTGATGCGGGGACGGATTCCGCTGATGCGGGGACCCACATCTGGTCCTGCTCCGGCATGAAGCCGACTGCCCCGGCCGGCCCGGCGGCCTCCTCACTCTCAGCCCCGGCCGGCCCGGCGGCCTGCTCACTCTCAGCCCCAGCCAGTCTGGCGCCCTCCTCGGGCTCAGTCCCAGCCAGTCTGGCGCCCTCCTCGGGCTCAGTCCTCGCCGACCCAGCCGGGCCGGCGTCCTCCGCGGAAGCGCCTGCCTCCGCCGGCTGGGGTGTCTCCGCCGCCGGTGGTGCCGCCTGCTGCGCCGTTCCCGGCGGGGGTGGCGCGGGCGACCACGGCGGCTGCTCGCCCTCGTCCGTCCCGCCAGCATCCGGAGCCGGTGGCGGCACCAGAAGATGGCCGTAAGCGGCCCGGCTGAACGGCGCCCGGTAGGGGGGCGGAGCTGCGCTTAAGGCATGCTGCCGGTCCGCGGCCTGCCCGGCCGGCGGCGTGCCGCCACTATCGTCATCGGGCAGCTCCGCCTCCTCATCGGCGGACTGCCGCCCGAACAGCTTGGGCAGCCCGGTCGTCGGCCACCGGAAGGTGCCCTCGTCCTCGCTGTCGCGTGCCTCATTTCCGGCAGGCCCGGTCGCTGGTGTCTGGTCCTGCTCGTGATTAGCCAAAGGCCGTTCCCCTCAGCTCTGATCGGTAGGAGAATGACGTGCCCGACAAGGCCGGATGAACGTCTCTCACCGAGAGTAGGACACCGGATACCGCTGTCCAAACCCCCCGTACCGGTGGGAATTGCCGTCACTCCGGCCAGGAGCAGCCCATGGGCGCCGCCGCCCTCACCAGTGCCCGGCGGCCCGGACCGGGTGCTCGCCCGCGCTGGCCAGGTCCGGACCACCCCCGGCGCGCCCACTATCGGGAAGGGGACAGACTAGGACTATGAGCGAGCAGGCGAACCAGCAAGCCGAGCCGAGCAACATCGTGGTCGTCGGCCCGGACGGCATGGCCATCGAGGGTGGCGAGAACGATCACGGCGAGCGGCCCGTGATCGAGATGGTCGAACAGCCAGCCAAGGTGATGAGGATCGGCAGCATGATCCGCCAGCTGCTGGACGAGGTCAAAGCCGCTCCGCTGGATGAGAAGAGCCGGGCGAGGCTGGCCGAGATCCACCGGAGCTCCATCAAGGAGCTGGAGGACGGCCTGGCCCCCGAGCTGGTCGACGAGCTCGAGCGGCTTTCGCTCCCGTTCACCGAGGGTGACACGCCCAGCGAGTCCGAGCTGCGGATCGCGCAGGCCCAGCTGGTCGGCTGGCTGGAGGGGCTGTTCCACGGCATCCAGACGACGCTGTTTGCGCAGCAGATGGCCGCCCGGGCCCAGCTTGAGCAGATGCGCCGGGCGCTGCCACCCGGCGTGCTGCCCGGGCCCGGCGGACCCGAAGAGGCAGCACAGCCGGGCCGGTCCTCGGGCCCTTACCTGTAGCGGGCCGGCGCCCCTGGCGGCCCGGGACCGGCCTGGACCGGGCTAGACCCGGCCGTAGCGCAGGCGGCCCAGCCAGGCCGCTGCCTGGGCGAACTCGGCGTCGGAGGTTCCGGTGCGGACCTGGCTGCGCCCGCCGTCCCGGCGCGGGTAGCTGCCCAGGAACCTGACGTCGGCGCAAACCCGGCGCAGGCCCATCAGCGCCTCGCCGACCCGGGCGTCGTCGAGGTGGCCCTCGCAGTCGATGGAGAAGCAGTACTTGCCCAGCCCGTCCCCGGTCGGCCGGGACTCGATCCGGGTGAGGTTGATGCCGCGGACCGCGAACTCGGTGAGCAGCTCCATCAGCGCGCCGGGGTGGTCCTCGCGCAGGAAGGCCACCAGCGAGGTCCGGTCCGCGCCGGTGGAGGCGGGCACCGGGCCCGGCCGGCTCACCACCACGAACCGGGTCACCGCGTCCGGCACGTCGTTCACCTCGGCGGCCAGCACGGCCAGCCCGTACCGATCGGCGGCGAACGCGCCGGCCAGCGCGGCGTCGATCTGACCGTCGGCGGCCTGGCGCGCGGCCTCGGCGTTCGACGACGTCGGCAGCCATTCCGCGTCGGGCAGATGCTGGGCGAGCCAGCGGCGGCACTGCGGCTGCGCCTGCGGATGGCCGCCCACCGTCTTGATGTCCGCCAGCCCGGCGCCCTCGCGGCCCAGCAGGGCGAACGTCACCGGCAGGAGCAGCTCGGCCTGGATGGCCAGATCCGGCCCGGCGGCGAGCTCGTCCAGAGTGGCGGTGACCGCCCCCTCCACCGAGCTCTCGATCGGCACGATCGCCCGCTCGGCCGCCCCGGCGCGCACGGCGTCCAGCGCGGCCGGGATGCTGGCGCAGGGCATCGCCTCCGCCGGCGCCGACGGATCGAACTCCGCGAGTGCGGCTTCGGTGAAGGTTCCCGCAGGCCCCAGATATGCATAACGGACAGGCATGGCCCTCATCTTGCCAGCCGGCTGCCCGTGGTCGAACCCGCATCAGGCCCGGCGCGGCGGGCCGCCCGGGGCCGCCAGCGGGGCCGGCCGGGCCACAGGACCAGCACCAGGGTGACGGCGACGGCGAGCAGGGCGGCCGGGGTCACCCCGGTCCTGACCACGGACCTCAGCCAGCCCAGGCCGGAGGGCAGCGTGATCCCCCGGGCCGGCAGGTAGCCGAACGCCAGCGCCGCCGTCCGCGCCAGCACCAGCCAGTCGAGCGCGGCCCACGGCAGCGGGGCCCACGGAAGCAGCGCGAGCAGCGCCCACCCCAGCCCGTCGTACCAGGGCAGCACGTACGGCCAGGCGACCAGCCAGGCGAACCCGAGCACGAAGCAGCTCGCCCCGGCCAGCACCGTCAGCTGGGCCGCCGTGACCGTTGCCCCCGCCGCCGGGTCGGCTGCGGCCGGAGCCCCGGTGGCCAGAGCCCCGGTGGCCGGACCCCCAGCTGCCGGGTCCGCCGCGACCGGATCCGCCACGGCCGGAGCGCCGGTGACCGTGCTGGCCAGGCCGCGCAGTGGCCGGGCGAAAAGCGCCAGCAGAGCCACCGCGAGCACGATCGCCCCGGCGCGGACCAGGCCGTCCGCGCTTCCCTCGCCCACGAGCAGCCGCAGGCCCGACCTGACCGCGCGCCACGGTGAGCCGATGGAGACATAGCTGCCCGCCCGCAGCGCCGGGCCAGCCGACTGCGGGCCCCAGGGCAACATGGCCGCCGCCGCTGTCACCACGAACCCGGCAATCACCCCGCCCACCGCCAGGGCCAGCGGGCGCCACCGGCCGGGTGATCCGGCGGATCCGGGCGGCGGCCACCAGGCCAGCAGGGCGGCCGCCGCCAGTCCGGCCGCGATCAGTACGAAAGAGAGCTTCACCGCCGAGGCCAGCCCGGCCAGCGCGCCCGCCGCCGCGGCCACCCCCAGCCAGCGGAGCGGGCGCGGCCCAGCTAGGGGCACCTCCGGGGCCCTCGGCCCGGCCTCCGCACCTGCTGCCGCGGCTCCCAGCTGCCGGAACGGGTGTGCGTGGCCGACGGCGTCAGGGTGTGTCTCCCGGATCTCCAGCCTGCTGCGCGTCCACCGGAGGACGCCCGCGGCGTGTGGCTTGCGGTCCATCCCTCCGGATGGCCGCTCGCGACGGCATGGATCCGGGAGACACACCCTAGGCAGGCCGAGGGCGAAGACCGCTATCGCGGCGACCGCGAACGCGATCGCCTGGCTGTCGACGTGCGCGCCGGCCACCAGCACCTGCAGGAGCAGGGGGTTCAGCGCCCACAGCAGCCCGGCGCGAAGCTGGCGTGGCCGGCTCCCGCGGGTGAGCAGGTGCAGCAGCAGGCCGGTCCCGGCGAACGCGGCCAGCCCCAGCAGGGACAGCACGAAAACCGTGAGCCGGGCCGAGTCCCCGCCGATCCACGACGCCAGCGCCTGGCCGCCGGTGGCGAGGCCGCCGTAGACCGAGGGGCTGCCCCGCCAGTCCTGCACCGCCCGCGCCACCGGATCGCCCAGGCGGGCCAGCATGGCGGGGGTGGTGAGGTAGGGGTCGTACCCGGTGACAACCATCCGGCCGTAGGCGGCGTAGGACAGCTGATCCGAGGAACCGAACGGGGGCGCCAGCGTGATCAGCGCCGCCGCGATGAAGCCTGCCGCCAGGACCTTCCGGGGGGACACCGTCCAGCCGCGCCGGAGGGCGTGCAGGCACAGGCCAAGGCCGGCCGCTCCGGCCGCCAGCGCGGCGGCGGCCAGGCCGATCGCGACGCCGGGCGGCAGCTGGAGGCCGAGGTCCCAGGGTGGCTGGCCCGGCCGC
>DATINY010000363.1:0-2200 GCA_035473755.1 Streptosporangiaceae bacterium | reverse complement strand
CCCGAGGGCTCCCGTTCCACCCGGGAGCTACAGGCGAGGGGAAGGCCGGACGGGTGAACGACCGTGAACCCTTGATGATGCCTCGTGATAAGAAGCCTCCGGTGGTGGGTTGCTGGACGGGGGTACAGGGACGGGCCGCTGCAAGGCGGCGTGCGGCGGCCGGGGATGACCTGCCGGCCGTGCGGGCACCGCAGTCCCCGGGGTAGAGAGGGCACCCACCCCGGCCGCAGCTCATGCGCGCGGAACGTGACAACCCCGTCGGGGTCCGGCCCTGGCAGCAGGGATCGGTAAGCCGACCGCAAGGAAGGCCCAGTTCCCCGGCGGGCCAAGGATGACCAAGAAGCGAATGCCGGTGGCCGAAAGGCAACGGGAAACCAGGACGGGATAGCCGGGCCTCCGCCGGTCGTTCTGGATAACTGGCCGGATACGGGCATATGCCCGGACCCGAATGGGTGCTGACGTGGTCAGGTGGACCCCAAGGACGACGTCGGTGAGCGTCAGGACCCGAGGGCAAGTTAGACGCCGCCTCGGCGGTGAACGGACCAAGGGCCGTCCCTATGGGATGGATGACGATCGAGCCGGTCTAGCCGGATGGGCCTGCTTGAGCCCGGTGCGGTGAAAGCCGCTCGCCGTGGTTCTGAGGGGGCCCCGGCGCGGTAACGCGCCGGGGCTACCCGACCGCGCCAGCAGGCAGGAATGGGCTCAGGGACGGCCGGCGAATCGTTCGAAGGCCAGCACGGATGCGGCAGCCGATTATCGGGTCAGGCCGCCCCCGAGGAGTGAACGTCAGCCCGCGGTGGTGCGGAGGTGGGGGTAAACCTCGCGGGCGACGTAACGCTTCAGGCAACGGACGATCTCCGCCTTGGATTTCCCTTCTGCCGTGCGGCGTTCGGCATAGGCGCGGGTAGCCGGATGAGAGCCCAGGCGGGTGAACACGATTCGCCATAGGGCATGGTTGGCCTGGCGGTCGCCGCCAGGGTTGAGCCGGTGGCGGACGGTCTTGCCGGAGGATGCGGGTATCGGGGCGGCGGCGCACAGGTGCGCCCAGGCGGCCTCGCTGCGCAGCCGCTGGGGGTGGTCCCCGGCCGCGATCAGCAGAAGAGCCGCCGTGTGAGGGCCGATCCCGTAGAGGGCGAGAAGGCCGGGGGCGCGGGCGGTCACAAGGGGGATGATGAGCTCATCGAGGCGCTCGAGCTGGGTGTCGAGGAACTGCGCGCGCCGTCCCAGCTCGCGCAGCGCGATGCGGGTGGCGTAGCCGACGGTGCTTCCGGGGCGGGGACGCAGCGACGCTAGCGCGGCCACGAGCGCCGCTGCGGTGTGCCCGGCGAAGCGGACCCGCACGTCATCAGGCCCGGTCAGGACCAGCGCCCTGGCCTGGTTGATCGTCTGGGTGCGTTCTCCCGCGGCGCTGCGCCTGGCAACCATGAGGGCACGGATCGCCTCGACGGCGCCATCGCGTCCCTTCGGGGCGCCGCGGGCCCGGCCGGACCGGGCGGCCCGGGCCGCACTGACCGCGTCCAGCGGGTCGGACTTGCCCTGCCGGCGCCGGTCCTGCCGGTCCGAGCGGTCCACCTCCACGACCCGGACACCAGCTGCGGTGATGTGGCGGGCCAGTCCGGCGCCGTAACTGCCGGTCCCTTCGATGCCGATCAGGCACACGGTCCCGAACCCGCCCAGCCAGCCCAGCAGGCGGGCATAGCCAGCCGCGGTGGCGGGGAACTCTCCGACGCCGAGCAGCCCGCCAACGGAATCGAGCGCGGCGGCGACATGCGTATCTGCGTGGGTGTCCACCCCGCCGGTAACGGGACGTGCTTCTTCTACGATGGTCACAGCCATCCCTTTCTGAGGTTGAGGGATGGCACGCACCCGCTGGCCCGTCGGACCTGGGAAACCCAGGCCTCTTGCACAGGCCGGGCAGATCAGACCGGCACCGCTGGTGGGTGCCGTAAAAACCTGGGACCCGGCCGGCAGATCGTCTCGCAGGACAGCCCGGACGGCGTCAGCCGACTCGGAGGTCAGGCCGGGACCCAGGCTCCCGGCCCTACGCCCGCATCCAGTCGAAACCGGGGAAGCCGGGCCGGAAGCACTATCCACAGTCTCCCTGCCGACTCGGTGCTGCAGGCCGCCGAGTCCGGCAGCAGATCTGTATGGCGCATATTGCCATTTATGTTGCCCGCTGTTTGCGGCGTGGCGCACCAGC
>DATINY010000362.1:0-3717 GCA_035473755.1 Streptosporangiaceae bacterium | reverse complement strand
CGCCGTTGCCAAATCGCAATAGGAAAATCGGGATGACCCCGGCGGCGGCGCAGGTATTCCGCCCGCCGCCGCCGGGCCGGGGCGCTGTTATCGTTGCCGCCGGAGGCGTTGCGATGGCGATCGACTGGGCCGCCTTGCGGGCGGCGGCGACCGAGGTGGCGCAGCGGGCGTACGCGCCCTACTCGGGACTACGGGTCGGTGCGGCGGGCGAGACCAGCGACGGCCGGTTCGTGGTGGGATGCAACGTCGAGAACGCGTCCTACGGCCTCACGCTCTGCGCCGAATGCGGGCTGGTCTCCGCGCTGCACGCGGCGGGCGGCGGCTCGCTGGCCGCGGTGAGCGTGGTCTCCAGGGACGGCCAGCACCTCCTCCCTTGCGGGCGATGCCGGCAGCTCCTGCTGGAGGCGGGCGGCCTGAGCCTGCTGGTGGACACCGGCGCGGGGCCCATCGAGCTGAGCCGCCTGCTGCCATCGCCGTTCACCCAGGCCGACCTGGCCGCCGCGGTCGATGACGATGACTGAGCCGGCCGGGCCCGCCCCGGAGTATGCGACGGTGGACCTGATCCGCGCCAAACGCGACGGCGCGGCGCTCACCGGCGACGAGATCCGCTGGCTCATCGGCGCCTACCTGTCCGGCGAGGTCGCCGAGGAGCAGATGTCGGCCATGCTCATGGCCATCTATTTCCGCGGCCTCGACGACCCCGAGCTGCGCAGCTGGACCTCGGCGATGGTGGACTCGGGCGAGCGGCTGGACCTGGGCAGCCTGACCCGGCCCACCGTGGACAAGCATTCGACCGGGGGCGTGGGAGACAAGGTCTCGCTGATCCTCGCGCCGCTGGTGGCCGCCTGCGGCGCGGCCGTGCCGCAGCTGTCCGGCCGCGGGCTCGGTCACACCGGCGGCACCCTGGACAAGCTGGAGTCCATTCCCGGCTGGCGGGCCGCCCTGCCGCCCGCCGAGATGGTGGACATCCTGCGTCGCGTGGGCTGCGTGATCAGCGCGGCCGGGCCCGGCCTGGCCCCGGCCGACCGGCGCCTGTACGCGCTGCGCGACGTCACCGGGACGGTCGAGTCGATCCCGCTCATCGCGAGCTCGATTATGTCCAAGAAGATCGCCGAGGGCACCGGGGCGCTGGTACTCGACGTCAAGGTGGGCAGCGGCGCCTTCATGCGCGACCTCGCCGACGCCCGGGTGCTGGCGCAGACCATGGTGACCCTGGGCGAGGAACACGGCGTGCGAACCTCGGCCCTGCTCACCCGGATGGACACGCCGCTCGGGCGCGCGGTGGGCAACGCCCTGGAGGTCGAGGAGTCGGTCGCCACCCTGGCCGGGGAGGGGCCACCTGACCTGGCCGTGGTGGTGCTCGCCCTGGCCCGGGAGATGCTCGCCCTGGCCGGGATCGAGGCCGACCCGGCGGCGGCGCTGGCGGACGGCAGCGCGCTCAGCCGGTACCGGGACATGATCGCCGCCCAGGGCGGCGACCCGGACGCGCCACTGCCCGTGGCCCCGCACACCAGGGTGCTGGCCGCGCCCGCCACCGGCTTCCTGGTGCGGCTGGACGCCCGGGCGGTCGGCAACGCCGCCTGGCGGCTCGGCGCCGGCCGGGCCCGCAAGGAGGACCCGGTCAGCGCGGCCGCGGGCGTGCTGTGCCTGGCCAAGCCGGGGGACTGGGTGGAGGAGGAGCAGCCGTTGCTGGAGCTGCGCGCCGACGACGAGTCCCGGTTCGGCGCGGCGATGGCCGCCCTCGGCGACGCCATCGAGATCGGCCCCTCGGGACCCGACGAGACGGCCCCGGTCATCGAGCGCGTCGGAATGCGACAATAGGGACATGAACGCCGACGTCGTGACGGGAGCGGCCGGCGTCGTCGCGGCCGGCCTGGCCAGCCCCGGGATCACCAGCGCCGCGGGGACCGGGACGGCGGTGGCCGCCTCCGACGCCGCGCTCCGGCAGATCCTGCACGGCCTCCCCGGAGTGGACCAGGTCGGGGCGCAGGAGCGGGCGGCGTCGCTGGCGACCCGCTCGATCAAGCGCGAGGCCAAGCTGTGGGCGCTGGAGACGGCGGTCCGGATGGTGGACCTCACCACGCTGGAGGGCGCGGACACGCCGGGGAAGGTGCGCGGGCTGTGCGCCAAGGCGCTCCACCCCGACCCCGATGACCCGTCCGTGCCGCCGGTCGCGGCCGTGTGCGTCTACCCGGACCTCGTCGCCCTGGCGCGCGGCGAGGTGGCGGGCAGCGGGGTGGCGGTCGCCTCGGTGGCGACCGCGTTCCCGTCCGGGCGCGCCTCGCTCGTGGTGAAGCTCGCCGACGTGGCCGAGGCGGTGAACGCGGGCGCCGACGAGGTGGACATGGTCATCGATCGGGCCGCGTTCCTGGCCGGCCGGTACGCGCAGGTCTACGAGGAGGTGCGCGCGGTGCGCGAGGCGTGCGGCACCGCGCATCTCAAGGTGATCCTGGAGACCGGCGAGCTCGCCACGCTCGACAACACCGCCCGGGCCGCCTGGCTGGCCATGCTGGCCGGCGCCGACTTCATCAAGACCTCGACCGGCAAGATCACACCCGCCGCCACGCCGCCGGTGGCGCTGGTGATGCTGTCCGCGGTGCGGGACTTCGCCGACGCGACCGGGCGCCGGGTCGGCGTCAAAGTGGCCGGGGGGGTCCGGACCGCCAAGGACGCCATCCGCTATCTGGTGCTGGTCCGTGAGATCGCCGGGCCGCAGTGGCTGACGCCGGACCTTTTCCGCATCGGCGCCTCCAGCCTGCTCAACGACCTGCTCATGCAGCGGAGCAAGCAGCTCACCGGTGCCTACGCCGGCCCCGACTACTTCACCCTGGATTAAACGGAGGCCAGCGCACAGTGGCGAGCGTCAGCACCACCACGCCGGGCACGGACTGGGAGTACGCGCCCGCGCCGGAGTCACGCGAGATCGTGACCATCCAGCCCGAGTACAACCTGTTCGTGGACGGGGAGTTCGTCCCGCCAGCAACCGGTGAGTCCTTCACCACGCTCAACCCGGCCTCCGAGGAGCCCCTCGCGCGCGTCGCCCAGGCCGGTGAGGCGGACGTCGACCGGGCGGTCGCGGCGGCCCGGAAGGCGTTCGAGACCAGCTGGGGCCGGCTGCCCGGCCGGGAGCGGGCCAAGTACCTGTACCGGATCGCCCGCGCCATCCAGGAGCGCGCCCGCGAGTTCGCGGTGCTGGAGAGCCTGGACAACGGCAAGCCGATCAAGGAGTCGCGGGACGTGGACGTCCCGCTCGCCGCGGCGCATTTCTTCTACCACGCGGGCTGGGCGGACAAGCTCGGCTACGCCGGGTTCGGCCCCGATCCCCGCCCGCTCGGGGTCGCCGGGCAGGTGATCCCGTGGAACTTCCCGCTGCTGATGGCGGCGTGGAAGCTGGCGCCCGCCCTCGCCACCGGCAACACGTGCGTGCTCAAGCCGGCCGAGACCACCCCGCTGACCGCGCTGCTGCTCGCCGAGGTCATCGCCGAGGCTGGGCTGCCGCCCGGCACAGTCAACATCATCACCGGCGACGGCAGCACCGGGGCCGGGCTCGTCGGCCACCCGGGGATCAACAAGGTTGCCTTCACCGGCTCCACCGAGGTGGGCAAGCAGATCCAGCGGGCGGTCGCAGGCACCGGCAAGCGGCTCACGCTGGAGCTGGGCGGCAAGGCCGCCAACATCGTCTTCGACGACGCGCCCATCGACCAGGCGGTCGAGGGC
>DATINY010000361.1:0-8784 GCA_035473755.1 Streptosporangiaceae bacterium | reverse complement strand
CTGCCCGGGATAGCGCAGGGCCCACAGCTCACCGGGCGCGGCGATCACCGTGTTCAGCGACGAGACCGGCAGCTGGGCGGCGATCCACGAGGCGGCGGCCGCGATGCCCGCGCCCACGTCGGCGCCGTGGGCGTCGATCTGCTGGGTGATCAGCGCGAAGTAGTGCTCGGAGTCGGTCTCCCCGAGCACGAGATCGCGGTAGCTGCCCAGCTGTTCGGCCAGCCGCCCGACGTCGCCGAGCCCGCCGTTGTGCGCCATGATCCGGCCCTGCATCGCGAACGGGTGGGTGTTCTGCATCGTCCGGCCGCCGACGCTCGCCCAGCGCACGTGGGCCACGAACACCGGCGAGCGGGCCTGCTTCGCCTCCCGGGTGAACTCCTTGTCCCGGTACGCCGCTTCCGGCTGCTTGTCCAGCACCGGCGTTCCCGACCGGTCGAAGAACCCGATCCCGCTCCCGTCGGCGTTGCGGCGGCTCTGCGCCTCCAGTGAGTCCGGCGCGTCGAGCAGCCAGAACGACGCGCTGATCGGCTCTCGCCCGGCGGTCAATCCCAGCAGTCTGCACATAACGAATCCCCGCCCGCCGGTCAGCTGCCGGGCGCCGATCCGGCGATGTCGTGCAGGAAATCGACCAGGCCGGCGAAGTAGGTTTCCTGGTCGTCGTACATGGCCAGGTGGCTGCCGTTCGGGCAGTGCAGGTACCGGCCGCGGGGCAGGCGGCCGGCCATCATCTCCATGTGGGCGGGGTCCATCGTGTCGTAGCGGGCCCCGATGACCAGGGCCGGCACGTCGATCGTCGCGAGCTCGGCGGTGCGGTCCCAGTGGGCGAGCTTGGCCTCGGCGCTGATGCCGAGCTCGCTTGGGCCCTGCATCGACACGTAGATCGCCGGGTTGATGTGGGCGAAGCCGCGCTGCACCGGGTCGGGCCAGTCCCCGGTCGGCATGCGGAGCACGTGGTGGACGTAATGCTGCTCGGTCAGCAGCTCCATGTACCGGGGGTTCTCGATGTCGCCCTTGGCCTCCAGCGACTTGATCTCGGCCAGCGCCGCCTGGTCCATCTGCGGCATCAGCACCTGCTCGGCGTAGGCGTTGTAGGCCGGGACGCTGGCCATCATGTTGGAGATGACGAGCCCGCGCAGGTGCTGCTGGTGGTGCAGGGCGTACTCCGTGGCGAGCATTCCGCCCCACGACTGGCCGAAAAGGACAAAGTTGCCGGAGTCCAGCCCGAGCGCCGCGCGGACCTGCTCCACCTCGTCGACGAAGCGGTCCAGCTCCCACAGCGACAGGTCCCCCGGGTTGTCGCTGAAACCCGACCCGAGCTGGTCGTAGTAGTAGTACTCCACCCCGGCCGCGGGCAGGTAGCTGTCGCAGGCCTCCAGGTACTCGTGGGTCGACCCGGGCCCGCCGTGCAGCAGCAGCACCTTGAGACCGGGATTGTTGCCGACCCGCTTGACCCACACCCGGTGGGTCCCGATCGGCGTCCTGACCGGGATCATCCGCGCGCCCCCGCTCAGCACGTCGTCCCGGCCCGAGTAATCCAGATAGGTGCTCATCAGCGCCACGCGCTCCTCCCTCCGGGCGGCCGGCGCCGGCCCGGGCCAGCAGCAGCTTAGGCGGGCCGGGTACGGGCCTGTCCAGGCGGGTCGCGGGAGTTCTTTACTGCGCCGGCCGGCGGTGCCAGCCTGGACGGGTGATGCCCGCGATCAGGTACTGCACCACGCCCGCCGGCCGCGTCGCCTACTCGACCGTGGGCGCCGGGCCGCCGCTGCTGTGCGACTCGGGCTGGATCACCCACCTGCGCGGGCAGCTGGAGCTGTTCTCGTTCGCCGCTTTCATGGCGCGGCTGGCCGAGCGGTTCACGGTGATCCGCTACGACAAGCCTGGATGCGGGCTGTCGGACCGGGACGGGATCGACCTGTCGTTCGACGGGCAGGTGGCGGCGGCGCTGGCGGTCGCCGACGCGGCCCGCGCCGGCCGGTTCAGCCTGTTCGGCGCCTCGCAGGGCGGCCAGCTCGCGGCCGCGATAGCGGCCAGGTGCCCAGAACGGGTCGAGGCGCTGGTGCTGTACGGGATGTGTGCCAACGGCGCCGATCAGGCGCCCGCCGAGGTCAGGGACTCGATCCTGGCGCTGATGCGGGCGCACTGGGGTCTGGGGTCGAAGGTGCTGGCCGGCATCTTCATCCCCGATCCCAGCGCCGAGGACGTAGAGGCGATGAACCGGCTGCAGCGGGCGAGCGCCTCGGCCGCGGTGGGCAGCCGGCTCCTCGAGGAGTACTACGACACCGACATCCGGGCGCTGCTGCCGACCATCCAGGCGCGGACCGCGGTCCTGCACCGGGAGGCCGACAGCGCCACCCGGTTCGAGCTGGGGCGCGAGGTGGCCACGCTCATCCCCGGGGCGACGCTCATCCCGCTGCCGGGCAGCGGCCATCTCTTCTACCAGGGCGAATGGGAGCCGGTCCTGGCGGCCATGCTCGGCTTCCTGGGCGAGGAAACGGGCCCGCAGCCGCGGCTCACCCGCCGTGAGCTCGAGGTGGCCCGGCTGGTCGCGGACGGGCTCACCAACCATGCCATCGCGACGCGCCTGTCCGTCGCGCCGCGGACGGCGGAGGCGCACGTCGAGAACATCCGGCGCAAGCTGCAGGTCCGCTCGCGGGCCCAGATCGCCGCCTGGATAACGGAGCATCGCCCGGCGGCAGAGCGCCGGGCGGCGACCGGGCACCGGCCGCCCCCCTGATCGCCTCGGTAGTTCACCCGATGCGCTGGGCGGGCGCACCGGCCCCGGCACCCGGATTCCGCCGATTTGCCGGTAGTTCACCCGATAGCGCCCTGAGCTGGGCAATCCTAGGGTCGGGGCATGGCCAGTACCAGGCAGCCCACACGCCCCCAGCCGGCCCGGCAGCGGCCGGAGCGACGCGGCGCTGCCGCGCCGCTCATCCTCGGCTACGCGGGCGCGGCCTACCTCCTGTTCCTCGCCGTGCTCGGCTACGCGATCGGCTTCTTCGCCGGCGCCGGTGTGCCCACCGGCATCGATAGCGGGACGCGCTCGCCCTGGCCGCTCGCCGTGGCGGTCGACCTGCTGCTGTTGCTGCTGTTCGCGGTCCAGCACAGCGTGATGGCCCGCCCGTGGTTCAAGCGCCGCTGGACCCGCCTGGTGCCCGTGCCCGCCGAGCGGGCGACGTACGTGCTGTGCGCGAGCCTGCTGCTGGCGCTGCTGTTCTGGCAGTGGCGGCCGGTCGGCGGGACGGTCTGGCACCTGTCAGGGCCAGCCGCGGGCGTGCTCCTCGGCGTGTACGCGGCCGGCTGGGTGGTGGCTGTCCGCTCCACCTTCATCATCGACCATTTCGACCTGTTCGGGCTGCGGCAGGCGTACCTGCATGCGCGCGGCGCCAGCTACCGCCCGCCGCCCTTCACCCAGCGTGGCCTGTACCGGCACGTCCGTCACCCGCTCATGGCCGGGTTCGTGATCATCTTCTGGGCGGCGCCGGCGATGACGCTCGGGCACCTGCTGTTCGCCGCCGCCGCGACCGGCTACATCGGCGTCGGCATCGCGTTCGAGGAGCGCGACCTGCGGCGCGACCTCGGCGAGCCCTACCGCGCTTACCGGCGCCGCGTGCCTGCGCTCATCCCCGCCCTGAGGCCACGGTCCCGGTGCGGCACACCCAGCCAAGGAGAGAACCCGGCATGAACAGCACGGCAGTGACCGGCCCGGCCACGGGCCCGGCGGCGGCGGCGAACCGGCCGCCGGCATCGCCCCGGGTGGGCATCCTCCCCCCGTTCGACCTGCTCGGGCGGGGCCCAGAAGCGGCGGCGGCATTCCTGGCGCAGGCCGCCGGGGCGGGCATCGACCATGTCTGCTGCGGCGACCATGTGAGCTTCTTCACCGGCATGGGGTTCGACGGGCTCGTCCAGGCCACCGCGCTGGCGATGCTCCACCCCACGCTGCCGATCTACAGCGGCGTGTACCTGCTGCCGCTGCGTCATCCCGTCCTGGTGGCCCGCCAGCTCGCGGACATCGCCCGGCTCGCCCCCGGGCGGCTCGTCTTCGGGGTCGGGGTGGGTGGCGAGGACCGCCACGAGGTGTCGGTCTGCGGGGTGGACCCGGCGACCCGCGGCCCGCGGATGGACGAAAGCCTCGCCATCGTGCGCCAGCTCCTGACCGGGACCCCGGCCACCTTCCACGGCAGGTTCTTCGATCTCGACGAGGCGCTCATTCTTCCCGTCCCGGCCGCCCCCATCCCGATCATCATCGGGGGCCGCTCGGACGCGGCGATCAGGCGGGCCGGCCGTCTCGGCGATGGGTGGCTCGGCATCTGGAACTCCCCCCGGCGCTTCGCCACCGCTGTCGAGATGGCGGCGGAGGAGGCGTCCGCGGCCGGACGGCCCGGCCCGCCGTCCCGGCACGCGATGCAGGTGTGGTGCGGGCTCGCCGACTCCAAGGAGGCGGCCCGGGCCAGCCTCGCGCCCGCGATGCAGGCCTTCTACCAGATCCCGTTCGAGCGATTCGAGCGCTACTGCCCCTACGGCACCGCCGACGATGTCGCCGAGTTCCTCGCGCCCTACGCCGACGCGGGCTGCGTGGAGTTCAACCTGGTCCCGCAGTCGCCCGACCCAGATCAGGCCGTCGCCGGCCTAGCCGCCGTCAAGAAACACCTGGCCCAGTCGTGACCGCCTCGCTGGTTGTCGCGCCCCGTTTCTGCGGCCCGCCGGACAGCGCCAACGGCGGCTATACCGGCGGCCTCATCGCCGCCTGCCTCGACGGCCAGGCCGAGATCACGCTGCGGCGGCCGCCGCCGCTGGCCAGGCCCATGGCCGTCGAGCGCGACGGCGAGGGCTCGGTCCGCGTCCTCGACGGCGATGTCCTCATCGCCGAGGGGACCAGCCTGCCGGGCGGCCTGGCGGTGGAGCTCCCCGTCCCGGTCACGGTCCGGGACGCCCGCGCCGCCGGCCTCGGATCCCGCCTGCGGGCCCACCCGGGCGAGCATCCCTTCCCCACGTGCTTCGTGTGCGGGCCGGCCCGGCGGCCCCCGGACGGGCTGGGCATCATCCCCGGGCCGGTCGCCGGCCGCTGCCTGTCCGCCGACGCCTGGTATCCCGACGAGTCGCTCGCGCGGCCGGACGGCGATCTGGCGCCCGAGTTCGTCTGGGCGGCGCTCGACTGCGCCGGGGCCATCGGGGCGCTCGGGGACACTGCCCCGGATGGGCCGCCCTACGTGCTGGGCCGGTTCGCCGCCCGCCAGCTCGGCCCGGTCCGGGCCGGCGACCCGCACGTCGTGACCGGCTGGCGCCTGGCCACCGACGGCCGCAAGCTCCTCGCTGGCTCGGCGCTGTTCACGGCCACCGGGCAGGCGGTCGGCGTCGCCCGTGCGACCTGGATCCGCCTCGGCTGATTCATGCGCCGGCCAGCTGCTGCCAGGTCAGGCCGCTGCGCACGCTCGCGGGCTGCTCGGCCACGATGTCCGAGCCTGCCCGCGCGTGCTCGTCGCGGACCTTGACCAGGATCCAGCGGCGCTCGCCGGTGCGAGTCAGGCCGAACCCGCCGGTGAGCTTGTGCCCGTGCAGGGTGAAGGAGAGGTGGCCCGGCTCGTCGCGGGTGATATCGGCGCTGCCCTCATCCCAGATGATCACCGCGCCGCTGCCTCGCGCCTGCCCCTCATGCACGCCCTCGAAGTCGCCGGCCGACAGGTCATGATCTGCCACCGGCACGGCGAGACGGCGGACCCCGGGATCAAGCGAGGGGCCCTTGGGCACCGCCCAGGAGCGCAGGACCTCGCCGGCCTGGATCCGCAGGTCGAAATGCAGTGCCGTCGCATCATGAAGCTGCACGACGAACCGGGACGCCGCCACGTCTGGACGGTACCGCCCCGCGGCCCGCTCCCGGTGCCGCGGCCGGCCCGCCGCGTACGCTGGCCCGGGACGCGCCCGATCCTGCGAAGGGGAACAGATGACTGCGTATGTGATCGCCGATATCGACGTCCATGACCAGGAGACGTACCGGGAGTATGTGGCGCTCGTCCCGGACACACTCAAGCCGCATGGGGGACGGTTCATCGTCCGCGGCGGGACCAGCGAGACGCTGGAGGGCGACTGGCAGCCACGGCGGCTGGTGGTGATCGAGTTCCCCACCGCCGATGACGCCAGGCGCTGGCACGGATCGCCGGAGTACGCCCCGGCGCTGGCCATGCGCCAGCGCTCGGCCACGGGCCACCTCGTGCTGGTCGAGGGGGCGGCCTAGCGCCGCTGGCCCTGCCCGCCGATCAGGCGGCGGTCAGGTGGCCGCGGCCGGGGGCGGCGCGGTGGTGGCCCAGCGGATGGCGTGAACCATGGCCTGGCCGGCCGGGCGGACCACCGCGAGCTCGGTCACCGGCAGGCGGGGCAGGTAGAGCGGCCGGCGGGCCCATCCGGGCAGGAGCGACACCGCCGCTGCGGCCAGCACGCCGTAGGGCGCCCGGGCGACGAGCGGAAGCGGGGGACTGAGCAGCAGGAACCGGGCGGCTTCGCGGGCCTGGGCGGTGCCGGCCAGCTCGGGCCGGTACCGGGCGATCGCGGCGGCAAGCTCGGCTTCGGTGCGCGGCGGGTCGGGCACGCCGAGCGCGGCGCCGATCCGGGCCAGGTCGGCGACATAGCCGTCCCGCCCGGCCTGGTCAAGCGGCCGGGTGCCAAAGCGGGTGTGGGCGCGCAGGAAGCTGTCGGCCTCGGCGATGTGCACCCAGGTGAGCAGGTGCGGGTCGGAGGCCGCATAGGGCCGCCCATCGGGCGCGATCCCGGTGACCCGCCGGTGGATCGCCCGCACCCGCGCGATCGCCTCCTGCGCACCGCCGTCCCGGCCGAACGTGGTGATGGCGAGGAAGTAACTGGTCCGCTGCAGCCGCCCCCACGGGTCGCCGCGGTAGCCCGAATGCCCGGCCACCGCCGCCATGGCCAGCGGGTGCAGCGACTGCAGCAGCAGGGCCCTGATCCCGCCGATGAACATCGACGAGTCCCCGTGCACGCGGCGGATCGGCCGGCCCTCGGCGAACCAGCGCTCGCCGCCGTCGGCGTTGATCACCTGGCGGCGCGACGGGCCCTCCGGCCCGGCCACCCGCTCGAAGATGGCCGCGCCGATCCGGCGGCGGACGCTGCTCACGCCGCGTTCCAGGTCACCAGCACCATGACCACCCACCCGCCCATTATCCCGCCTCGCATGGCAGCTCCCGGCCCCGCTCGTCCCTCGGGCGCACCGCGGATGCCCATCGATGTAAGTTTGGTGCCCTGCTAGGGACTCTCTGGTGACAACCTCAAGCTGGATGATGGTCATTACGGAGAGTGAGTGTCCGGCGAATACGACTGCCGGGCATTCGCGCGTAACGCCGAGTATGCGCTTCCTCGAGATGACGGGTTCGTCGCGGCCGGGTGGTACAGAACGACCGGTTCTGGGGGCGTGTCCGATACCGGGCTGTGTGCTGATCACGGCCCGGGCCGGATGCCGCGATTCGCGGTCCGCTTGCCGATACTGGACTGTTGATGGGCAGAACTGGCGCCGGGCGTGCGCCGTCCGCGCCTGCCCCCTCCGGTTGGTCGGCGGTGGGAACCGCCGCGGCGTATGCGGCCGCGATCGTCGCGTTCGCGTACGCGCTGGTGAGCCTGTACTGGGCGGTGGGCGGGCATGGCCTGGTCGCCACGGTCGGCGGGTATGTGGAGCAGTTCGCCCGCCGTGGCGGGGCGGTTCCGGTGCTGGTAGCCCTCGCGGCGACCGTGGCGAAGATGGCTGGTGGCCTGCTTTCGCTGGCACTGGTCCGTCCCTGGGGGCGGGTAGTTCCGCGTCGCTGGCTGCTGCTGGGTTCCACCGGGGCCAGTGTGCTGCTGGTGGCCTACGGCGGCCTGAATGTGCTGGCCGGTGCCCTGGTCCTGTCGGGTGTTATCCATCCCGCGGGGAGTGTGGACCGGACGGCGCTGCGCTGGCACGTCGGGGTCTGGGACCTGTGGTTCCTGGTATGGGGGATCTTGCTGGCGCTGGCTACGATCGGCTACTGGCGGCGGACGGCACCCCGCAGCGCCACCTCACCGGCGAGATCACGCGACCCGCAGTGAACGGCTGCTGCGAAAGCCAGCACACCCGGGGCGCTACTACAGGCTCTTGACCAGAAGGCTGGCCCACGACCTCGGCCAGAGCGGCGGTGCTGGGCGTTCGGCTGTCGTCCCAGCTAGCTCAGTGTGCTGCCGTTGGTGCTTGCTGGCGACTGTAAGGGGACGTTGCTGTGCTTCGGCCCCGCGCCCTGTGGCGATTAGCAGCACGGGACGCAAGCGCCCGGACGCCCCCCTTCCCCGGGCCGAGCCCGGGGGCTAGCCCGGTCCCGGGGAAGGCGGGGAATGCAGGGAAGCTACCCCTGTTGGTGTCGCGTAGCCTGGGCCTTTATCTGGTCTTTACCAGGGGTCTGCCTGCCGCCGACTGCACCGGCCGGGAGCAGAATGGGCTGATGAGGGTCGTGGTGACCCGGATCGAGCAGGACGGCACCATGCAGCGCCGCGTGGTGGACACCGCCCGCTGTAGCGATGGCCCCCGATGGGAGGACCTGGCCTGCCGCGCCCTGGCCGCCCCGCCTCCGTACCGGCCCGTTGCTGGCAGCCCCCCGGGTTCCCCTGAAACCGTGGAGACTTTTGTAAATGCGGATCTTGTTTCCGCCTACGGTCTCCCTTGCCCTATAAGAGCGCCGGAGCGCAGGGGTTGTCCAGGTGGAGCCCCCGCAAGGGCCGTCAGGCCCGCGGAGGAACGACCTGGATGAGGCCGAGCACTGGTGCATCCTTGGG
>DATINY010000360.1:0-9540 GCA_035473755.1 Streptosporangiaceae bacterium | reverse complement strand
CGACGTGCTGCTGGTCATCCCGCTGTTCCCGCTGCTGATCGTCATCGCCGCCTACCTGCACGGCGGCACCACGATCGTGCTCATCCTCGTCATCACCGTCACCAGCTGGTCCTATACGGCGCGCCAGCTGCGGTCCCAGGCGCTGTCGCTGCGCAACCGGGACTTCCTGGCCGCGGCGCGGGTGCGCGGCGAGCGCCGCCTCTACATCATCGTGGTTGAGGTCATCCCCACCATGACCTCGCTGCTGGTGGCGTGCTTCCTGACCAACGCCCTGTACGCGGTGCTGTTCGCCTCCAGCCTGCAGTTCATCGGCCTCGGCGATCCCAACACCGTGAGCTGGGGCACGATGCTGTACTGGGCGCAGAACAACGCCGCGCTGCAGACCGGCCAGCCGATGTGGGCGATCGCGCCGGGTGCCTGCATAGCCGTGCTCGGGGCGGCGTTCGCCCTGCTCAACTACGCCTTCGACGAGATCGGCAATCCGGCCCTGCGGTCGGTACGGAGGACCCGTGTCAAGCGTGCGGGCTGACGCCGACCCCCAGCCGCCGGACGCCCGTGGGCAGGCCGCGCCCATCCTCGCCGTCCGCGACCTGTCGGTCGCCTATGCGATGGACCGCGGCGCGGTCCTCGCCGTCGACCGGGTGAACTTCGAGCTGTATCCGGGCGAGTTCCTGGGGATCGTGGGCGAATCGGGCTGCGGCAAGTCCACCCTGCTGTTCGCCATCGCGCAGCTGCTCGCCTCGCCCGCGGCGGTCATCGGCGGCAGCGTTGATTTCAAGGGTGTGAACCTGGTCGGCATGACCGACAGCCGGCTGACGGCCATCCGCTGGCGGGACATGTCCGTCGTCATGCAGAGCGCGATGAACGCGCTCAACCCGGTCAAGTCGATCGGGTCACAGTTCAAGGACGCGATGAAGGCGCACGGGGTGACGTCGGCCGACGAGATCGCCGACCGGTCGGCCGAGGTGCTCCGCATGGTCGGCATCGACCCGGTGCACCTGAAGAGCTTCCCCCACCAGCTGTCCGGCGGCATGCGGCAGCGATCCATGATCGCGATGGCACTGCTGTTCACGCCGGATCTGGTCATCATGGACGAGCCCACCTCGGCGCTCGACGTGGTGGCGCAGCGCTCGCTGATGGTCCAGATCAAGAACCTGCAGGCCGAACTCGGCTTCGCGGTCATCTTTGTCACCCACGACATGTCGCTGGTCAGCCACTTCTCGCAGCGGCTCATGGTGATGTACGCCGGCCAGGTCGCCGAATGGGGCGCTACCAGGAGCGTCTTCGACACCCCGCGCCACCCCTACAGCATCGGCCTGATGGAGGCGTTCCCCTCGATCAAGGGCGAGCGGGTGCCGCTGACCGGCATCCCCGGCCGGCCGCCGGACCTGTCCCGGCGACAGCAGGGCTGCTGGTTCGCGCCCCGCTGCCCCAAGGTCATGGCCGTCTGCACCGAGACCAACCCGGACCTGTACCCGGTGCAGGACGCGCTGGTGCGGTGCCTGCTCTACGCCGCCGGAGCGGACGGGGCCGGGGCAGACGGGCAGGCCGCCGGTGACTGACACCACGGACGAGCCGCTGCTGAGGACCGACCGGCTGACCAGGCATTTCAGGATCGGGGGCGCGTTTTCGCGCCGCACCCTGCACGCGGTCGACGACGTCAGCCTGGCCATCGGCGCCCGCGAGATCGTCGCGCTGGCGGGAGAGAGCGGGAGCGGCAAGACCACCATCGCCCGCCTCCTGGCCAAGCTCTACCGGCCCACCAGCGGTGAGATCTACTTCGCCGGCCGGCCGCTGTCGTCGATCCGGTCGCGCGCGGACCTGCTGCGCTACCGGGGCGAGGTGCCCGTGGTCTTCCAGGATCCGTTCAGCGCGACCAATCCGGTGTTCCGCGCCTCCCACGGCATCCTGCGTGCGCTGACCCTGCACCGGCCGGAGCTCAGCCGCCAGCAGCGTTACGAGGAGGCGCAACGCGCGTTCGAGGCGGTGGGGCTGGCCCCCGCCGCCGAGATCATGCAGCGCTATCCGCACGAGCTCAGCGGCGGTCAGCGGCAGCGGGTCGGTTTCGCCCAGGCCCTGGCCATGCGGCCCAAGCTGATCCTGGCCGATGAGCCGGTGTCCATGCTGGACGTGTCCATCCGGATCGGCCTGCTCAACGTGATGGCCGACCTGCGTGACAAGCAGGGCGTCTCGGTCCTGTACATCACCCACGACATCGCCAGTGCGCGCTATGTGGCCGACCGGCTGATCGTGATGTACGCGGGCCACATCGCGGAAGCGGGCCCGGTCGAGGAGGTGCTCGCCCGTCCCCGGCATCCCTACACGCAGCTGCTGCTCTCGGCCGTCCCCGACCCCCGCGCGGAACTCCACGTCACGGAGGAGACCGACAAGGGTGAGCCGCCGCGGGTGATCGACCCCACCCCCGGCTGCCGCTTCCGGTGGCGGTGCCCGCTCGCCATCGACGAGTGCCACAGCGTCACGCCGCCGCTGCGGGAACTGGTCCCCGGGCACAGCGCCGCCTGCCACGTCGCCCGGGCCGACGCCGCGACCGTGGCCTTCCGGTGACGGCAACCGCCCGCACGGCACCGGCCACCACCTTGGCGGGCGGGCCACGAGGGCCAGCGCCATGGATCTGATCGCGTTCGGCACGATATTCCTGGAGATCGTCTTCGGCGACGTGCCGTCGCTGCCCGCTCCGGGCGAAGAGGTCTTCGCCGACGAGTTCGCCATCTCCTGCGGCGGCGGCGCGGTCACCGCGGCCGGCGCCGCCCGCCGGAGCGGGGCCAGCGCGGGCATGTCCACCCTGCTCGGCGAGGATCTCGGCTCCCGCGTGGCGGAGGAGTACTGCCACCAGGCCGGAGTTGACCTGTCGGCCTGCCAGCGCGTCACCGGTCCCGCCGCCGGCATCACCGTGGTGATGAACTATGCGGGAGACCGGGCGTTCCTCAGCTACCTGCCGCCGCGCGCCCAGACCGAGAGCCGCGAGCACGAGCGCTGGCTGGAGGTCCTGCGCCGGGAGCGGCCGGCCTGGTGTTACCTGCACGCCCACCGCGGATTGGCCGGGCTCATACAACAAGCGCGTGACCTGGGGATCCGGGTCGCGGTTGATGTCGCCCTCAATGACATTGCCGCCGATCCGGCGGCCGTGCTGGCCTGCGCGCGGCTGGCCGACGTGTTCCTGCCCAACTCCGAGGAGCTGCTCCGGCTGACCGGGGCCGGCTCGCTCACCGCGGCGATCGGCGCCGCGGCCTCCTGGGGCCCGCCGGTGGTCGTGAAGCGGGGGGCCAGCGGCGCCATCGTGGCCGGCCAGCCGGGCCGGGTGGGGCAGGCGGAGGTGACCGAGGGCATCAAGCGGGTGCGGGTGCGCGACCGGACGGGCGCGGGCGACGCGTTCGCCGGGGCGCTGATCGGCGCCCTCTGCCAGGGGGCATCGCTCACCGAGGCGGCCGCGGCGGGCAACGCGGCCGGCTCCGACACGGTGAGCCGGCTCGGGGCCGTGGGTGAGGTCAGCGTGGAGGGCCTGAGCTCGGCCGATTCCGCACTGATGGCAGCCGCCGTGACGGTGGCGGCCGGTGAGCGGGCGGCCCGGGACATGCCGCCCGGGCCGGGCTGCCCGCCATGAAGCTGACGGTGCTCGGCGGCGGGGGTGTGCGGGTACCGGCGTTCATCCGCGGGCTGCTGTCCTCCCGTGGGGAGGCCTTCGACGAGATCTGCCTGTTCGAGCCGGACGAGTTGCGCCGCAGGACGACCGGGCGGCTGTCGGCAGAATTGGCCGATGCGCTGGGCAGGCCGGGCCTCGTCCGGCTGACCGCCGAGGCCGAGGAGGCGTTCGCGGGCGCGGATTTCGTCTTCTCCGCCATCCGGGTGGGCGGCGATGCCGCGCGGGTCGTCGACGAGGAGGTGGCGCTCCGGCGCGGCATCGTCGGCCAGGAGACCACCGGTCCCGGCGGATGCGCGATGGCGCTCAGGACGATCCCGGTCCTGCTGGGCTATTGCGACATCCTCGCCCGCTGCGCTCCCGGGGCGGTGCTCATCAACTTCACCAACCCGGTCGGCGTGATCACCCAGGCGATCTCCCTGTGCACCGGGGTCCGGGTGGTCGGCGTCTGTGACACACCGAGCAGCACGCTCGACCGCCTGGCCGGGTTCCTCGGGGCCGACCGTGACAAGATCTCGTTCTCCTACGGCGGCCTGAACCACCTGGGCTGGATCACCTCCTTCGCCGTCGACGGGGAGGAGCGGATCGGCACGCTGCTGGACCGCTACGAGGAGCTGCGGCGCTTCGACCACGTCTTCGCCGCCTTCGATCCCGACCAGGTCCGCAGGCTCGGTGCGATACCCACCGAGTACGTGTACTACTTCTACGAGCCCGCACGCTATGTGGCGGCGGTCGCGCGCGCCGGGGCCAGCCGGGGCGCCGACGTGCTGCGGCTGAACTCTGAACTCCTGGCCGCGATCGCGTCGGCCTTCGATGCGGGCGGTGTGGATGATGCCTGGTCGGCTTACTCGACGCTGATGGGCGTCCGCCGCGACACCTATATGCGCACCGACACCGATGGCGACAACCAGCAGGCGCAGGCGCGGGCCCGGCGGGCCGCGGCCGGGCCGGCCGGCCCGGACGGCGACCGGCCCGGCGGGTATGCGGGCGTCGCCCTGCAGGTCATCGACGGGCTGACGGCACGCAGCCCCGGCGAGGTCATCGTCAACACCCGCAACGGTGCCAGCCTGGGCTTCCTTGATCCGGACGACGTCGTCGAGGTGCCGGCGCTCGTTCATGGCGGCGGCGTGTCCCCCCTGGCCGTCGGCCAGCTCCCCCGCTCGGCCGTGGGCCTCATCACCCAGACAAAGCAATACGAGCGCGAGCTGGTCGACGCGGCGGTGACCGGCGACGCGGGCCTGGCGGCCCTGGCCCTCGCCGTGCACCCGCTGGTGCCCGGAGTCACCGTCGCAAGGGAGATGATCAGTGAGTACCGCGAGCGGCATGGCCCGCACCTCGCCTACCTCCGCTAGCCCCGGGGCCACGGCATGAAGGTCGCGGTCGTCGGCGGCGGGTCGACCTACACCCCGGAGCTCGTCGACGGGATGGCGAGGCTGGCGGGCCGGGCCGGCATCAGCGAGCTGGTGCTGATCGACCCCGATTCCGCCCGGCTGGACGTGGTCGGCCCGTTCTCGGCCCGGATCATGCGCGCCGCGGGCCACCCGGCGCGGCTCCGCTGGACGGCCGACCTGGACGACGGCCTGGACGGGGCCGGCGCGGTACTGCTCCAGCTGCGGATCGGCGGGCAGGCGGCCAGGCAGCGGGATGAGACCTGGCCGCTGGAGTATGGCAGCGTCGGCCAGGAGACCACCGGGGCCGGCGGGTTCGCGAAGGCGCTGCGGACCGTCCCGGTGGTGCTGGACATCGCCGAGCGGGCACGGCGCCGGGCCGCGGCGGGCGCCTGGATCATCGACTTCACCAACCCCGTGGGCATCGTCACCCGCGCCCTGCTCGACGCCGGCCACCGGGCGGTCGGGCTGTGCAACGTGGCGATCGGCTTCCAGCGCTCGTTCGCCGCCATGCTGGGCGTGGAACCGGGCGAGGTCTCGCTCGACCACGTCGGCTTGAATCACCTGACCTGGGAACGGGCGGTGCTGGTCAACGGGCGGGACCGGCTCCCGGAGCTGCTGGCCACCCATGGCGCGGAGATCGTGGAGAAGACCGGCCAGCCCGCCGGCGTTCTGCAGGAACTGGGGGTCGTTCCCTCGTACTACCTGCGCTACTTCTACTGCCATGATGCGGTGGTCGCCGAGCAGCGCCGGCAGACCACCCGCGCGGAGGAGGTGGCGCGGCTGGAACGGGAGCTGCTGGCCCTGTACGCCGACCCGGCGCTCGACCGCAAGCCGGAGCTGCTGGGCGAGCGGGGCGGCGCCTACTACTCGGAGGCCGCCGTGGCGCTGCTGGCCTCGCTGGTGACCGACCGCCGCGACACCCAGGTCGTGAACGTCCGCAACGCGGGCACCATGCCCTTCCTGCCCGACGAGGCCGTGATCGAGGTGCCCGCCGTGATCGGCGCGGACGGCGCCCGGCCGGTCCCGGTGGCCCCGCTGGACCCGCTGTTGCGCGGGCTGACCGGCCACGTGTCGGCGTATGAGGAGCTCGCGGTCGAGGCCGCCGTCCGGGGCGGCCGCCGGCGGGTGCTAGCGGCGCTGCTCGCCCACCCACTGATCGGCCAGTATGACCTGGCCGGTCAGCTGGCCGACCGGCTGATCGCCGAGAACCAGGCCTACCTGCCCTGGGCCGATACGGCGGCCGCCCGGTGAGCGGCGCCCGGCCCGCGGTTCTTGCCGTCGACGGCGGGAACAGCAAGAGCGACCTGGCCCTGGTGGCGGACGACGGCACCCTGCTGGCCAGCGTCCGGGGGCCGGGAATCACCAAGCCCGACCTGACCAGGACGCTCGGGCTGCTGACCAGCCTGATCGGCCGGGCCCAGCGCCAGGCGGGCCGCGCAGGATGCCCGGTCGCCCGCCATCTTTCCGCCTGCGTGGCCAACGCTGACCTGCCCGAAGAGGAGGAAGCCCTGGCCGCTGCTCTGCGCGGGCAGGGCTGGAGCGACACCACGGAGGTGGTCAACGACACCTTCGCGGTACTCCGGGCGGGGCTCGGCGCCGCGGCCCGGGCCGGCCCCTCCCCCACGGCCAGTCTCTCCCCCGCGGCCGACGCCTCCCCCGCGGCCGGCCTCTGCGGCACGGCCGACTCGTCTCCCGCGACCGGTCCCGCCCCCGTGGCCGACGGCGAGGCGGAGCGGCACTGGGGGGTCGCGGTCACCTGCGGGGCGGGCATCAACTGCGTCGGCGTCGCGCCGGACGGGCGGAAAACCGGGTTCCTCGCGCTCGGCGAGACCACCGGCGACTGGGGCGGCGGGCACGGGCTGGGCAAGGCGGCGCTGTGGTGGGCGATGCGGGCCGAGGACGGCCGCGGCCCGGACACGGGGCTGCGCGGCGCGGTGGCCGCTCACTTCGGGGTGCCGTCGGCCCGCGCGGTGGCGATCGGCATTCACCTGGGCACGATCTCTGAGCCCGCCCTGCGGGAGCTGGCCCCGGCCGTGCTGGCCCTCGCGGGCACCGGCGATGACGTCGCGGCCCGCCTCGTGCGCAAGCAGGCCGACGAGATCTGCACGATGGCGCTGACCGCCATGCGCCGCCTCGGCCTCACCGGGCTCGCCACCCCGGTCGTGCTCGGCGGCGGCGTGCTGGCCGCGCGCGACCCGATGCTCACCGCGGGCGTCACCGAGGGGATCAGGGCCGCCGCCCCGCACGCGGCCGTGCGCATCACCGACGTCCCCCCGGTCGCCGGGGCAGCCCTGCTGGGGCTTGACCGCCTGGGAGCCGGGCCCGAAGCCGAGCGCCGGCTGCGGGCCAACTACGCCGAAAGGACCCCGCCATGAGCCGTATCCGGCACCGAAGGTCCCTCCCCGCCGCCGCGATCGCCGTGGCGGCAAGCCTGCTGCCGCTGGCGTGCACCAGCCACACGCCACCCGCCGGGCCGACGGCCACCCCGGCGCCACCGGCCACCCCGGTCCCGCCCGGCCAGGCCGCGCCCGAGGTCCGGGTCAACCAGGTGGGATACCCGGCCGGCGCACCCAAGATCGCCTTCGCGATGCTGACCCGGCCGGCCGCGGAGGTCAGCTTCACCGTCACCGGGCGGCAGGGGGTGGTGTTCCGCGGCCGCACGGCCCGCAGCCTGGGCAGCTGGAACTCCCACTACCCGGCCGTCTACGTGCTTGGCTTCAGCGGGCTGACCCGGCCGGGGAGCTACCGGATCCGGGTCAACGCGGCCGGGGCGACGGCCGTCTCACCGGCGTTCGCGGTCGGCTCCCCCGCCGCGCTCTACCACCGGCTCGTGCTGAACGCCGTGCGGTACTTCACCTCCGTGCGCGACGGCGCGGACGTCGTGCCTTCCGTCATCAACCGGCAGCCCGCCAACCTGACCGACCAGCATGCCTACGTCTACGCGTCACCCCGCTACGACAGCAACGACAACCTGCTCGGCAAGCTGCGCCGGGTCGGCGGCCCGGTCGACGTGGCCGGCGGCTGGTTCGATGCCGGCGGCGGCTACGAGAAGTTCACCTACACCAGCAGCTATGCCGACGGGCTGATGCTGCTCGCGGCCCGCGACTTCCCCGGCACCTTCCCGGGGCTGGCGGCGGAGGCCGGCTTCGGGCTCAGCTGGCTGGAGAAGATGTGGAACCCGGCGGCCAAGGTGGTGTACATCCAGGACGGAATCGGCACCGGCAACGCGAGCAACACGATCCAGGGCGACTACAACTTCTGGTTCCTGCCGCAGGCCGAAGACCACATCGACGTCAGCAAGGGGGCCCATCCCGGCCCCACCGCCTACTACGTGAAATACCGGCCGGTGTTCGAGGCGGCCCCGCCGGGGGCGCGGATCAGCCCCGACTTCGCCGGCCGGCTCGCGGCCGACTACGCCCTCGGCGCCCAGCTGGCCGCGAAGCAGGACCCGGCCCGCGCCCAGCACCTGCTGGCGCTGGCCCGGGGCGTCTACGCCATGGCCAAGACCAGCCACGTCGGCGCGCTCGTGACGGTGTACCCGCACGACTTCTACCCGGGCACCGAATGGAAGAGCGACATGCTCTGGGGCGCCACGGAGATCGCGCTCGCGCAGGAGGCGCTCGGCGGGCCGCCCGCCCGGGTGAAGGCCGACCTGGCCGTGGCCGCGCACTGGGCGAAGGCGTACCTGGCCCAGGGCCACAAGGCCGGGGGCGACACGCTGAACCTTTACGACACCGGCGCAATCGGGGAGGCCGAGCTTCTCCAGGCGATGCGGCAGCCCGGTGCCAGCCAGGTCATAGCACCGGCCACGCTGCTCGATGACCTGGCCGCCCAGCTCAGGCTCGGCGAGCAGTGGGCCCGCAACGACCCGTTCGCGCTCGGCACCGGCCTCGGCTCGAGCGACGCCACGCCGCACGCGTTCGGGCTGTACATCACCGACGCCCTCTACCGGAAGTACGGAGGGACCGGCGCCTACGAGAGCTTCGCCGGCCAGCAGCTGGCCTACGCCCTTGGCGCCAACCCGTGGGGCACGTCGTTCGTCGTCGGGGCGGGCACCACGTTCCCGCACTGCATGCAGAGCGAGATCGCGAACCTGGCCGGGTCGCTGTCCGGCACCGGAGACATCCAGGTCGGAGCGACCGTCGACGGCCCGAGCAGCCCGGGCAACTTCTCCGGGCTCGGCACGGTCAGCGGGATGAGGGCCTGCAGCGCGGGCAGCTACAAGCTGTTCAACACCAAGACGGCCGCCTATGAGGACAACGTCGTCAGCTGGCCGTCGGTCGAGCCGGCCGCCGACTACTCAGCGAACTCACTGCTCGCGTTCGCGCTCGCCGCACAGGACCACCGCTAGGCACGGCCCGGCCCAGTGCGGGCCACGGCTGGGCGACAATGGGGGCATGACTATGGACCTGGGTCTGTCGGGAAGCGTGGCCGTCGTCACGGGCGCCAGCCGGGGAATCGGGCTGGCGGTGGTGCGCGGGCTGGCCGCGA
>DATINY010000359.1:0-7795 GCA_035473755.1 Streptosporangiaceae bacterium | reverse complement strand
CGGGCCTCGCCTGGCGGCTCGTATCCTCGCTTGATCGTCGTCTCGCTGTTTTGACTTTGCTCGACTCCTCATCGCTGCGGGCCTCGCCTGGCGGCTCGTATCCTCGCTTGATCGTCGTCTCGCTGTCGAGCCCCCTTACGGAATCGAACCGTAGACCTTCTCCTTACCATGGAGACGCTCTGCCGACTGAGCTAAGGGGGCCTGTGTTTACTTGTCTGACCTGGGGTTTTTGCGCCTGAGCCGCTGACCTCACGTCGTGCACAGCGGTGATACAGCGCGACTCTGTGGCTGAGGCCAAGTTACCCGCTCGGGGCGTAGGAGAGCTTACCGTACTGCTGTCGTCGTGGCGTCTTCACCTAGAGGCGTCCAACC
Organism: Streptosporangiaceae bacterium; assembly: GCA_035473755.1. GTDB lineage: Bacteria > Actinomycetota > Actinomycetes > Streptosporangiales > Streptosporangiaceae > UBA9676. The sequence goes on along the minus strand of DATINY010000359.1, from coordinate 7,423 downwards.
TGTCCCCCGGGCACGATCCGTGCCTACACCGATGGAGCCTGCTGGCCGCGTTCCTGGCTGCTAGGGGCATGCCCACAGCCGTCCGCAGCATTAGCCGTGAGCACGTAGCGGCCTTCATCGTGGCGGAAGCTTGAGCGCCCGGCCCCGGCCTCCGCGGCGACGTGCTGTCGCTCGCTACAGCAACTCTTCAAGTGGGCGCGCCCCGCTCCGTTTCTCTGCTGAGGTTGCCCCGGTGAACAGCATCCCGAACCGGGCAACCAACGCACGGCCAGAGCCGACGCGCATAAGCCGGTCACGGGCCCGCCTCCTGGCCCTGTCTTTGATCAGCTCAGCCGCGGCTGACCGGCAGCTGTCAGCCCGCGCTCGTCCGCCTGGACAGGCAGTTGTTTGCCCGGATGGCTCCCACATTGGCCTCCCGGTGTTGTTTGCCGGAACGTCCGGGATGTTATCGGGCTGCTGGGTGGGATGATCGCTGCACGGCGGCTCGCCGTCAGGCACTTTGCTGCCCGCCTGCCTCGCCGCCTAGGAGCCGGTGGAGGGGAGATGCACGACGGCGATGAGCATGCTGGAACTGCTGCGGTGGGTTTGGGCCCGCGACGGGGGTGCGCCCGCTCGCAGGGCGGTGATCCGCTGGGGATTGCGGCTGTTCCGCCGGGAGTGGCGCCAGCAGTTGCTGGTGTTCGGCTTGCTCACCGTGGCGGTGGCCGCCATGGTTATGGGCTCTGCGGTGGCAACGGCTGCTCCGGGCCGACCGGGCGAGGCGACGTTCGGGACTGCTACGGCGATGATCACGCTGCCGGGTTCCGATCCGCGCCTGGCTGCCGACATCGCGGCCATCACGCGGCGGCACGGGGCGGTTAATGTCATCGAAAACGAGAACCTCAGCACCGGGACCACGCAGAACGTGCAGCTTCGGGCGGAGGACCCGCGCGCTGTGTTTGGTTCGCCGATGCTGACCCTGGTCTCGGGGCGGTACCCGGCCGCGCTCGGCCAGGTGGCGCTGACCGACGCTGTCGCGGCCCTGTACGGGGTGCGCAGGGGCGGCGTGGTCCGGCTGGCGGGACGGTCTTACCGGGTGACCGGGATCGTGCAGAATCCGAGCAACCTGCTGGATGAGTTCGCGCTGGTCGAGCCCGGGCAGGTGACCGGTCCCACACAGGTGTCGATCCTGCTGGACGCCAGGCGGGGCGGCATCGCGGGCCTGCCATCCGAGGCGGCCGTGTCTTACCCGGGCACCGGCACTTCGGGCATCAGTCCCGCGATGATCGCGCTCGCGGCGTTCGTGCTGGGCCTGGTGTTCATCGGCCTGGTCACGGTCGCCGGGTTCACGGTGATGGCGCAGCGGCGGCTACGCGCCCTGGGCATGCTCAGCTCTCTCGGTGCCACCGGGCGCAACATCCAGCTCGTCATGGTCGCCAACGGCGCCGCCGTCGGCACGGCGGCCGTGATCGCCGGAGCGATCGTCGGCTTCGGCGCCTGGCTGGCGTATATTCCGCGCCTGCAGGCGGCCACGGGCCACGTGATCGACCCGCTGGCGCTGCCCTGGTGGGTGATCATCACCGGGATGGCGCTCGCGGTGATCACCGCGATGCTGGCGGCACGCCAGCCAGCGCGCACGGCCGCACGGGTTCCCGTGGTCGCCGCGCTGTCTGGCCACCCGCCGCGGGCGAAGGCCGTGCACCGATCCGCGCGGGCGGGCCTGACCACGCTCGCCGCCGGGCTGGTCCTGCTGCTGTTGTCCGGCGCCAGTGGCGGTGGCGGCCCTGGCTCCCGGCTGATCGGCCTGATCGCCACGTCGGCCGGGATGTGCCTGCTGGCCGGCATCTGCGTGACGGTCGTGGGCGGGGCGGCCCCGCCGCGGTTGCCAGTGGCGGTGCGCATCGCGCTGCGCGACCTGGCGCGCTACCGGGCGCGCTCTGGCGCCGCACTGGCCGCGGTGAGCTTCGCGGTGTTCCTGGCCATGGCGATAACCCTGGGCGCGAGCTTCCGGTTTTCCATGGCGCTGGACTGGACCGGGGAGAACCTGACCTCCAGCCAGCTCATCGTCTATACGAGCGCATACGGTGGCGGAGCGGACGCCAGGCCCACCGGAGGCCCTCAGGGCCAGACGGCACACAACCAGCGGCAGGCTGGCGTGCGGGCGCTCCACCCGGAGGTGACCACGCTCGCGTCCCAGCTGCGCGCCCAGGGGGTGATTCCCCTGTACACCGCGGTATCCGCTCACCCGGACTCGGGGTCAGGGACTTCTGCCACGCTGGTGCAGGTTGGTACCGTGAGGGACAACTTCAGCGGCACCGTGTATGTGGCGACCCCGGCGCTGCTGGCCAGGTACGGGATCAGGCAGAACGAGATTGGCGCCAGCACCGACATCCTCACCATGCGCCCAGGCCTGGCATCCGAGCCGGACATGCAGCTGACGAGCTGTTTTACACCCCCGGTCAGCGGCTACATGTGCCCGGCGGCGACGTCCATCAGCGATCCGGTTATGCAGACCTTCGGTTCACTGCCCAGCGGGACTTCGGCGCCGAACACGGTCCTCACCATGCACGCCGTCCAGGCCATGCACGGGAGGATGCTGCTGAGCGGATGGCTGGTGCAGGCCCCGAAGCCGCTGACCGCGGTCCAGATCAGCTCGGCGCGTTCGGCGGTCGCGGCGGCAGGCGGGACGCTGGAGACCAAGTCCGGTCAGCTCGGGCTCTCCCAGATCGCCGACGGGGCGACCGCCGCCGGGATCTTGATCGCGCTCGGCGTGCTCGCCATGTCGGTGGGCCTAATCCGCAGCGAGAGCGCCGGTGATCTGCGGACGCTGGCCGCCGCCGGCGCGTCACGGCGCACCCGCCGCGCGATCACTAGCGCGACCGCGGGCGCGCTCGCGCTCCTCGGGGCCGCGCTCGGCTCGGCGGTGGCCTTCGCCGCGATCGTAGCCTGGGCGCCGACCAACCTCGGCGGCACGTTCGCACACGTGCCCTGGGCCGATGTCCTGCTCATCCTGGCCGGCCTGCCCGTGGCAGCCGGCGTGGCTGGATGGCTGTTCGCGGGCCGCCAGCCCTCGCTCATCTCGCGCCAGCCGCTGGAGTAAGCGAGCCCGCGCACAGTCAACGGGCAAGGGCCCCCGCCCCGAGTGCGACGGATCTGGCGCCAGAAGGTGGGGTGGCCAGGCCGAGGTTGCGGGCGTGGGCGAGCACGGTGGGCTTGGGCCGCCTGTGGCCGCGTCGGCGAGCATCGCGGCCATGACGGTGCGGACGTGGTCTTCGGGCGGGGAGGCCGGTCTTGCGGGTCATGCAGGCTGGTCTTCTTGCGGCGCCAGGTCGTTGAACGCCGCCATCACCTGGGGCCACGCTGGCGAGAGCGGGTCGATGACATCGAAATGGCTAGCGCCTGGCAGCTCCACCAGCCTGGTGTCGTCACCAGCGGCGCGACCGAGCGCCGCATAACCACGGCTCATCGCCGGCGGGACCGCGTGATCCAGCGAGCCGTGCACGAGCCTGACCGGGCATCCCAGCGGCAGCAGCGCCGCCGGGTCCGCAACCCGGTAGCGCTGCGGGAAGCGGGCGGGACCGCCGCCCATGAGGGCGGCGGCCGCGCCATTGCCCAGCCCCTGGTCGTAGCAGTCCGCCAGGCCGCTCACGCCGGCGAGTACTACCACCCCCCGGGCCCGGGTGTCGGCATGCCAGCCCGAATCTGGCCCCAGCAGGTGCCGGCCAGCCGCCCACAAAGCCAGGTGGCCGCCGGCCGAATGTCCCGCCAGCAGCGCCGGCTCATCGGCGATGACACCTGGACCCGCCGCCCCTCTGACCAGTGCCGGCGAACGGTCAACCGCGGCGGCCACATCCTCGAACGTCCCTGGCCAGCCGCCACCCGGCTGCCCGGTCCGCCGGAACTCGGGCACGCACAGGGCGTAACCGGCTGCCGCGAGCGCGGTGGCCAGTGGCCCGGTATGCGACCGGTCGTACGCCGCCCGCCAGAAGCCGCCGTGCAGGAAGATCACGAGCGGGGCCGGCCGCGATGTTGTCCCAGGCAGCCGGACATCGGCGACGTGCTGGGTGCCGGTGCCGTACCTGATCACATGATCGGGAGGTGGCGCCGGGCGGGTGAGAACGTCATCCGGCGGCGTCCACGCGGCAGCCATCGTTCCTCCGTCCCTGGAGCCTGTCGACGCCGACTGTTTAATATGCCTTTAGAGCGAGCCGGTCCTTTGGCCACCCGGCCAGGTGTCGAATGAGGGCAGTGGGGAATGTTTCCCGCGTTGACAGTCTCATCATGGCAGCGAACGCGACCCGGACGGGGATGACCACGGTGGCGAGGGCGGATCCATGAGCGGGCGGCGCGCCACGGCCGATGCGCTTGGCGTTATTTCTGGATTTATCATCATTCCGGCGAGCCTTGCCGGAGTGTTACTGGCCGGCCCCGCCAGTGCCGCGCCGGCAGCTGCGAACCCTTGCGCGGCCCAGCTCACAGCCGTGTCCGCGAGCACCACCAGCCCGGCAGCCAGCCCGAGCGCGGCCTCCCCTGCTCCCGCTAGCTCGACACCCACGCCGTCGGCCGCCAGCCCCGCCCCCACGCCATCGTCCGCGAGTCCGTCATCCGCCAGCCCGACCCCCACCCCGACGCCGAGCAGCCCTACCCCAAGCCCGTCATCCAGCAGCCCTAGTCCCAGTCCCTCCAGCTCGCCAACCGCCAAGGCGGACACGCTGTGCCTGACCGTCCAGGCGCTGGCGGCCAGCGTCCAGCCGAGCGCGCAGGCGCGTTATGCGGTCTGGGTCTGGCTGGCCGGCACGGTGAACGGCACCGCGAAGGTCAGCATCTCGGCGGGACCGGGCAAGCTGACACCGAGCTTCACTGTCTGCCCGGCGACTGGCGGGAACTCGTGCTCGGTCGCCCTGACCGCTGGCCAGGCCGTCCAGTTGCGAGCGGCGGTCGTGGTGCCGCAGAACGCCACGGGCACTCATATCACCCTGACGGCGACCGGGACCTCACCACAGTCGGCAGCTTCCGCCACGGCGTCGGGCAGCGTCCTGGTCAGCGCGGCGGCCCCAACGTCCAGTGCGGGCACACCGGGGCTCACCCCGGCCGGCGTGGGCGCGCAGCTGCCCGGAACAAGCCTGCCGGCAGGCGTGCTTCCTTCCGCCAGGCTGCCTCTGCTGCCCAGCCCGGTGACGGACCCCAGCCTGAACTTCCCTCAGGTGACGCCCTCGCCCGACCCTTCTGCATCGTCCACCCCGGTCAACCTCAGCGAGGTGTCGGCGTCGTTCCCGCTCAGCACGCGCCTCGTCGGCGGCCAGATCATCGGCCTGGCGGTGCTGGCTGCGGCCATCACCATCGCCGTTGCCCGTCTTTCGCTCCGCAAGCCGCGGCCACAGCACAGCCGGGACCCTGACTGACGGGACCTACCTGGCCACGTGCTCGACGTCGGGCCGGATCGCGCGCATCTGTGCCCCCAGCTGCGCCGCGTCCATGGTGGGTGAAGCCACGAGGCCGAACGTGTCGTTGTCCGCCCAGGTGCAGAGTGCGACGTTGCCGGCCACGTTCCCCTGCGCATTGACGCAGGCGGCCCGCCCGCCCATGCTTCCCGCGCCGGTGCTGCGCGCACCCTTGAACTGGTCGGTGAAGCTGGTGATGAAACCGGTGGGTGAGACCCCCGACAGATGGCCACCGATGAACAGGATCACCTGCAGGCTGGTGCCACCGGCCGCCTTCGAGCTGGCCTCGTATACCGCATCGACCACATGGCTGGCCTGGCCGGCGCTCTTGGCGACCACCTGCTGCTGCAGTTCCTTCGCGTTCATCTGCTGCTCAAGCTGGGGCTTGCGGACCCACGCGCCGAGCTTGGCTGGCGTGACGAGCGCATGCGCCGGGCCGCCGCCGCCCAGCAGCAACGCACCGACCGTCACCACCACCACGCCCACGGCCAGCCCGGCCGCGCCCGCCAGCAGCCAGACCCGTGACCGCTTCAGGCCCTTCCACCTGCCCCGGCCGGAAGGCTCCCCGCGACCGCTGAGCTCATCCGGGCCGGCCATCATCCCCTGCGCGGCCGGCTGCGGTGCGCGGGCCCGGCCGCGGGGGTCGCCGGTGCCGCCGGGCGGGAGTCCACGTGCCCGGCCGGGCCCGCGCGGCGGAGCAACCGGCCCGGGCTGGTCGTAGCCGACAGCTCCCGGTGGCCCGGCCTGGCGCGGTGCGCCATCCGGGAAGGACTCGCGGCCTGCGTAGGGCTCGCGGTCCCGGCCAGACTCCCGGCCTGGCCCCCGGCCGCCGGGTCTCCCGCCGGCCGGCCCTCTGCCGGCGGGACCACTGGCGCCAGGACCACCGGCAGCGGGACCGTTCATACCGGGATCGCTCACACCTGGGCCGCTGGTACCGGGCTGTGGGTAAGCCTGCCCGGGACCACGTGTGGCACCAGGCGGGGGCGGCGTGCGAGGGTCATGGCCCACGGCCTGCCCGGGGCCGCGGCGCGCACGGCTGCCCTGATCAGTCTGCGGACCGCTGGCGGGACGCGGTCGCGGGTCAGCCGAGCCGGATTGCGGGCCCGACCAGGGCCGCGGCCCGAACCGCGAGCCGGACGACGCGTCCGGCGACCCGCGCCGCCGCGGACCGGCGTCCGGGCCTGGCCGGGATGCGGGCTGCGGGCCCGTTCCCGGCCCAGAACCAGATCGTGGCCGTTGATGCGCCCCGGATCCCGCCCGCGCGTCAGGGTCGAGCCCGCCAGCCCGTGGGTCAGTGCCACGACCGGTGCGCTGCGCCATGCGTGGGTCGGCGCGGGGATCGCGCGCCTGCAACCGAGGGTCGGTCAGCGGACCGGTCCCCGACGCCATCCGCGGATCGGTATGGGAACCAGTCCGCGGCGCGGCCCGCGGATCCGTGCGCGGCGCCATTCGCGGATCAGTACGGGGATCGCCCGCTTGCAGCCGGGGGTCGGTCAGCGGGCCTGTCCCCGGCCCCATCCGCGGATCAGTATGGCGGCCAGTCTGCGGCACCATCCGCGGATCGGTGTGCGGACCAGTCCGCTGCGCCATCCGCGGGTCCGTGCGCGGCGCCCTCCGCGGATCAGTACGGGGATCAGTCAGCGGGTCGCTCCCCGACCCCATCTGCGGACCAGTATGGCGGCCAGCCTGCGGCGCCATACGGGGATCAATGTTGGGACCAGTCCGCTGCGACGGCCGCGGACCGGTTTGGGAGCCAGTCTGCGGCGCCATCCGCGGATCGGTGTGCGGACCAGTCCGCTGCGACATCCGCGGGTCCGTGCGTGGCGCCGCCCGCGGGTCAGAACCGGGGCCACGCGCCTGCAGCCGGGGGTCGGCCGACGGGCCGGTCCGCGGCCCCATCCGCGGATCGGTGTGCGGACCAGTGCGCTGCGCGGCCCGAGGATCATCACGGGGATCGGTGCGCCGCGCCATCCGCGGATCGGTGCGGGGATCACGCGCCTGCA
>DATINY010000358.1:0-5738 GCA_035473755.1 Streptosporangiaceae bacterium | reverse complement strand
ACGAGCCCGACCTGGAGGACGTGCCCGAGGGCGTGCGGGAGCAGCTGGAGATCCACCCGGTCAGCGACGTCCGGGAGGTGCTCGAGCTGGCCCTGGAGCCCGCCACCGTGCGGGCGCCGGTAGCGGCCTGAGCCCGGCCGCTGAGAGGCCGCCTTACCGAACCTGGTAGGGCGGCCTCTGGCATGTCACGGAGCGACGGTCAGCTGGTCCGCAGCGAGATGTCGTCGGACTCCGCGATGGCCGGGGCCTCGACGGCGCGCAGTCCCTCTCCGAGGCGCTCGCGCGCCTGCCGCAGGAGCTTGAGCGAGCTGGCGGAGGGATCCTGCTCGCCGGCGAGATCAGGGCTGGCTCCATGGTCCTCGACGAGGTGCGCCTGCAGGGCGGCGGCGGCCTCGTCGGCCGCCTTCAGTGCCTGGTAGATGGCCCGGTCCTGGGCAGTGTCAGTAGCCATGCGCCCCCATCTCCCCCGCAACGCGCGTCGCAATCGCGACGGCGCTGAGCCATCCGTTTCGTCGATTCCGGGCCCGGGCAGGCGTCAGGGCGGCCCGGGTGAGCCGCGCTGCTCGGCGATGGAGTTGCCGCCGTCCACCACCAGGTACTGCCCGGTGATGTAGGAGGCGCCGGGGCTGGCCAGCCAGGCGACGGCGGCGGCGACCTCGCCGGTCGTGCCACTGCGGCCGGCCGGGGTGGCGAGCCCATGGCCGCCTTCCTCCGGGAGCTGCGATCCGGACGCGATCCAGCCGGGGGCGACCGCGTTGACGGTGATCCCGTCCGCGGCAGTGTCCACCGCGATCGCCCGGGTGAGGCCGATCATGCCCGCCTTGGCGGCGGCATAGCCGACGTCCGCGCGGATCGCCATCACCGGGCCGGTCAGGCTGGACACCATGACGACCCGTCCCCAGCGGCGGGCTGTCATGGCGGGCAGCGCCGCCTTGGTGACCAGGAATGCGGAGGTCAGGTTGCGGGCGAGCGCCGCCTGCCAGGTCGCCAGGTCCATCGCCTCCGCGGTGCCGGACTCGAACACCGGGCTGGCGGCGGAGGTCATGCCGGCGTTGTTGACCACGATGTCCAGCCGCCCCCACCGCTCCAGCGCGGCCGACACCAGCCCGGACGCGGCGTCCTCGCCGGTGAGGTCGCCGATGAACCCGGCGGCGTCGAAGCCGGCCGCGCGCAGCTCACCTGCCCTGACCTCGATCCGGTCGGTGGTGGCGCTGATCATCACGGCGGCGCCGAGTTCCGCGAGCAGCCCGGCGCAGGCGAAGCCGATGCCGTCGGGACTGCCCGCCCCGGTGACCACGGCGACGCGGCCGGACAGATCGAACGCCGCTGGCATGGGCATTGTCCGATCCTAATCGGGCGTGGATCGCGGGTCCGCTGGCCCGCGGCCGCGCGGTGGCCCACCCCCCGGGCCGCAAGATAGCCTCCGCCCTATGGCCCAGCGTCTTGACCCGCTCGCGAGCACGCCGCCCGCCTTCGACTACGAGGCCGTCAAGCGGATCCTCCGGGACCGCTTCGGCGTGGAGACCTCGTCCCTCGCCCCGCTCGCGGGCGAACGTGACCAGAACCTCCGGGTGGATACCGCCGACGGGCGGCGCCTCCTGTTCAAGATCTCCAACCCGGCGGACGGCCTGTCCACCGTGGAGATGCAGGCCGCCGCGCTCCGCCACATCGAGCGGGTGGACCCGGGCCTGCCGGTGATGCGGGTCCTGCCGGACACGGCGGGGGAGTCCTGGGCCGAGGTGCGCGGCCCCGACGGCCGGAACTTCCCGGTGCGGCTGTTCTCGTTCCTGCCCGGGCGGGTGACCGCGAACACCGCGCTCACCACCCAGGCGATCTGGTCCCTCGGGCAGACCACGGCCCGGCTGGGGCGGGCGCTGCGGGGGTTTTTCCATCCCGCGGCCGACTACGAGATCCTGTGGGACCTCACCCACGCGGCCAAGCTCCGGGTACTGGTCAGTCACGTCTCCGACGCCACGCGCCGGGCTCAGGTGGAGCGGGTGCTGGACCGCTTCGTGACCCGCGTCGAGCCGGTGTTGCCGACCCTGCGGGCCCAGGTGATCCACGGCGACATGAGCCTGGACAACGTGCTGCTCGACGACGATCTGCGGGTCAGCGGGATCGTGGACTTCGGCGACATGACCCACGCGCCGCTGGTCTGCGACCTCGCCGTGTCCGTGGCGGATGTGCTGCACGGCCGCGACGACGCGATCGACGCGGCCGAGGTGCTGATCGGCGGCTATGTGTCGGTGACGCCGCTGGAGGACGAGGAGGCCGCGCTGCTGGCCGAGCTGGTATCGGCCCGGCTCGCCACCGAGGTGACGGTCGCCGCCTGGCACGGCGGGCTCTACCCGGACAACGCGGCGTACCTGACGAGCAGCGAGCCCGGGGCCCGCGCCTTCCTCGACGCCATCGAGGCGATGGGGTTCGACGCCGTGGCGCGCCGGTTCCGGGACGCCTGCCGTGGGCTCCCCTACCGCCAGTCCGGGACCGGTGCCCTGCTGGAGCGGCGGCGGCGGGCGCTGCCCCGGTCGCCGCTGTTCTACTCCCATCCCGTGCACCTGGTCCGCGGCGAGGGCGTGTGGCTGTTCGACCCGGACGACCGGCGGTACCTCGACTGCTACAACAACGTGCCGGTGGTCGGCCACGGCCACCCCCGGGTGGTGCGGGCGGTGGCGGAACAGCAGCGGCTGCTGGCGACCCACAGCCGCTACCTGCACGAGGCGATCGTCGAGCTGGCGGAACGGCTCAAGGCCACTCTGCCGCCCGCGCTCGACGCCGTCCTGGTGGTGAACTCCGGCAGCGAGGCCAACGACCTCGCCTGGCGGATCGCCCGCGCGGCCACCGGGCGGGCGGGCGCGGTGGTGAGCGCCTACGCCTACCACGGGCTGACCGAGGCCACGCACGCCCTGTCCCCGGAGGAGTGGGCCAAGGGCGAGCGGCCCGGCCATGTAACCACCGTCCCCGCGCCCGACGGGTACCGCGGTCCCCACCGGCGGGAGGAGGTCGGCTGGGCGGAGCGGTACGCCGCCCACATCGACGACGCCGCCCGGGCGCTCGGCGGCCACGGCTTCGCCGCGATCTACATTGATCCGGCCTTCACCGCCGACGGCATCCTGGTTCCCCCGCCCGCCTACCTGGCCGAAGCGGCCCGCCGGGTGCGGGCGCTGGGGGGCGTGCTCATCGCCGACGAGGTCCAGGCCGGTCACGGCCGGTACGGGACAGGACTGTGGAGCTTCCAGCCGTCGGGGATCGAGCCCGACATGGTGGTGATGGGCAAGCCGATGGGCAACGGGTTCCCGGTCGCCGCCCTGGTGGTCCGGTCCCAGCTGCTGGCGGCGGTGCCCGCAGAGGTCGAGCTGTTCAGCACGTTCGGCGGCAACCCGGTCGCTTGCGCGGCCGCGCTCGCCGTCCTGGCCGTCATCGAGGACGAGGGCCTGGTGGCCAACGCGGCGGAGACCGGCTCCTACCTGCGCCGGGGCCTGGAGACGCTGGCCGGGCGCCACCCGGTCGTGGGGGACGTCCGGGGCGAGGGCCTGCTGCTCGGCGTCGAGCTGGCCGATGAGGAGCGCGTGCCCGCGGCGGGCCGCGCTGGGCGGGTGACCGAGGCGATGCGCGAGCGGGGGATCCTGATCAGCACGACCGGCCCGGCGGGGAACGTGCTGAAGATCCGGCCGCCGCTCGTCTTCCAGCGCGAGCACGCCGACCTGCTGCTGCAGACCCTCGACGAGGTCCTCGCCACCGTCGGCTGAGGTCCTCGCCGGCGGCCGCTGAGCGTCCCCTCAGGACGGCTGCGCCGCCGGGGCCCAGCCGGGGTCGCGGCCGAACCATCCCGCCAGCCGGTCGTAGGCCGGCGCGTCCGGGCTGACCGGCACCTCGAGCCCGAACGCCTTGTCCGGCCCGCGGAACTCGGGCCGGAGCGTCCCGTGTGACCAGTCGAGCGCGTGCTCGGCCAGGGCGGGGTCGAGGTCGGCCCGCTGGCCGGTGGCCTTGACCAGGTCCCAGCCGTGCGTCGCCAGCTCGGCGATCTGCTGATCGGCGCGGCCGCGCAGCGGCGCCTCCCCTCCGCCCGGCATGGCGATCGGCTGGCCGAGGTCGGCCGCGCGCCACGCCGCCAGCAGCGGCCCGGCGCGGTCCGCGAATTCCGCCGCCCAGTCATCGCCGAGCTCGTCGGCCGGGGCCCGCCAGTCCGCGGTCTCGCCGCGGACGGACGCCAGGAAGTTGCGCATGTCCTGCCCGACCAGGTGGCGGACGAGCGCCCGCACGTCCCAGCCGGGGCACGGCGTCGGCAGGCCGGACTGGCTGGCCGGGATGGCCGCGATGACGGCGGCCGTCTGGTCGAGGGCCCGCTCCAGCAGCGCCAGCGTGTCCCCGTCCGAAGTCACGATTGTCCCCTTCCCTGCGACCGCCGTCGTTCCATCCTGCCACCGGGGTCACGGGGTCAGCCGGTAGATCACCGGGTCAGCTGGTGGATCACGGGTCAACCGGTGGATCACGGGTCAACCGGTGGATCAGGGGGTTCAGCCGCTAGGTCACGGGGTCAGGCGGTAGAAACGCCAGGCCGGCGTCTCCAGCGGGAGGACCTCCACACCGCGGAAGCCGGCCTCCTGGGCGTAACGGCGCAGCGTGGCGGGGCGCATCACGGCGCCGGTGGCCGCCGTGCCGGGGTCGCCCATGGCGGAGGGCAGGCACGACACCACGCTCCAGCCGTAGTGGTAGCGCTCCAGGTCGGAGGCGGGGGCGGTGAATTCGTCCTCGGTCAGCTCGTCGGCGATGACGACCGAGCCCGCCTCGCCGAGCATGCCGCGCGCCGCCCGCAGCGCGTCCACCGGGCGGGACATGTCATGCAGCGCCTCGAAGATCGTCACCAGGTCGAACCGGCCGGTCATGCCCGGGCCGGAGGCATCGGTGACGGCGAAGGCGACGCGGCCGTCCAGGCCGGCCTGCCCGGCGTTGCGCCTGGCGGCGGCGATCACGTCCGGGTCCAGGTCGTAGCCCTCGACGCTGATCAGCGGGTAGGCCCGCGCCATGGCGATGCTGGACCACCCGGGCCCGCACGCCAGGTCGGCCACCCGGGCGGGCGGCTCGCGGCTCAGCCGGCCGTGGACGTCCGCGATGGCGGGCAGCCACTGCGTTCCCAGCAGGTTGAGGAAGATCGCCCGGTTGTAATCGGCCCTGCCCTCCGGGGCCCAGGGCAGCGGGGGCGGCGCGTCCCCGGTGCGGAACGCCTCCACCAGCTGCGGCAGCCACCGCGCGGCGCGGACGACCTCGACGCCGCTGAACGCCCGGTAGCGGACGTCGTCCGGGTTGGCCAGGACGGGCACATGCGCCGGTGGCAGCCGGTACCGGCGGACCAGCGGCCCGGCCGCCGGGTCGTCCACCTCCAGCAGCCCGCTCGCCGCGTGGTGCTCCAGCCACTCCCGGATGTAGCGCTCGGCGGTGCCGGTCCGCGCGGCCAGCTCGGCCGAGGTCGCCGGGCCCCCGGCGTCGAGCGCCCGGTACAGGCCCAGCCGGTCGCCCAGGTACACGGTAAAAAGCTCAAGCGCCCCGGTCACGTCCTGAAACAGCCGTTCGGCCAGCACCGCCGCCGGATCGGCCGGGTGGCGCTGGCCGTGCTGGCCGCTGCCTGCTGTCATGGCCATCAAGGTACCTAGCGGCAGTCGGCGGGCGGTCAGCCGGGGAAGCAGTCGGCGGGCGGTCAGCCGGGGAAGAGGTTTCCGGATTGATAGACGGGCTCCCCG
>DATINY010000357.1:0-1728 GCA_035473755.1 Streptosporangiaceae bacterium | reverse complement strand
CCCCCGCCCGCGCCCCCCTCAGCGATCCCACCAGCCTCATCCGCCTCCTCAGCCCCGTTCCCGTCCCCGTCCACCGGGGTGAAGGGGCCCTTGCCCCCGTTCCCGTCCCCGTCCACCGGGGTGAAGGGGCCCTTGCCCCCGATAGATGGGGGTGGGGGCCCCTTCACCCCAGGTGCCGCGCTCGCCGGGGCCGCGCTCGCCGGGGCGGCGAGCGGGTCCGGGGTGGAGAGGACCTGGGTGGACTGGGTCCAGCCGGCGGGGGTGCGGCGGAGGGTGAGGCGGAACCTCGGGGTCTCCAGGTCGAGTTCGTCGTAGGGGAGCGAGTCGAGCAAGGCGAGGATGTCCGCCACGTCGTCGTTCGTCAGAGGGTTGAAGTCCATCTACAGCCCCCTGGAGAATCGGGCGAGCACGTGGTCGCTGGCCTTCGCCTGCGGGGACGCGATGGGTCCCCGGTCGCGCGCCGCCCAGACCGTCTCCGGGCGGCTCTGCAGCAGCACAAACCGGCCGGGGCTGTCGCCGAGCAGTGCCCACTCGATGTCCTGGGGCGCGCCGTAGTGGTCCTCGACCTGCTGCCCGAGCCGGGCCAGCGCGCGGACCTCGTCGTCGGTCAGGCACGGGGTCCGCCGCAGCGGGACCGCCATCGGCGTGGCGGAGATCCCCTGACCGTTCGGCGTGAATGAATGGACCCGCAGCTTGACGCCAACCCGCCGCCCGGTGATCTCGCCGGTCACCTTGCTCACCGTGAAGCTGTCCGGCGTCACCTCGCCGCCCACCAGGGCCGACCCCAGCCCCCAGGTTCCCTCGATGGCCACTACCGAACGATCGCCGGTGACCGGGCTGCGAGTGAACATCACCCCGGCCGAGCGCGGGTTCAGCATCGGCTGCACGACGACGCCCATGGCCAGGCCGTCTTCGCCGGCGCCCTGGCGGCGTCGGTAGGCGATCGACTCGTCGTTGTACAGGCTGGCCCAGCACGCGCGCACCCGGTCGAGCACCGCGTCGGTGCCGCGGACCACGAGGTAGGTGTCCTGCAGCCCGGCGAAGCTGGCCTCGGCGCTGTCCTCCAGCGTGGCACTGGACCGGACCGCCACCGGGCCGTCGCCGAGCGCCGCACAGGCCGGCGCGATCTCGGCAGCGACCGCAGGCGGCAGCGCCTGCGCCACCACCCGGGCGCGCAGGCCGGCCGCGGCGCGGGCGATCCCGGCCAGGTCGTCCGCTGCCAGCGCCCCGAGCGCCCCGCGTGCCGCACCGTCCGGGTCCACTGCGTCCATATGCAGCAAGAACGCAGCCGTGGTGATCACGAAGCCGCGCGGGACGGGCAGCCCGGCGCGGGTCAGTTCGCCGAGCGCGGCGGCCTTGCCGCCGGCCCGGGCCGCGTCCGCGGCGCCCACCCCGGCGGTCCAGCAGGTGAACAGCTGCGTCACGCGATGACCTGGACGATCCCGCGGTCGCCGTCAACGCGCACCCGCTGGCCGGTGCTGATCCGCTTGGTCGCGTCGCCGGTACCGACCACGGCCGGCATGCCGTACTCCCGCGCCACGATCGCCGCGTGCGACATCGAGCCGCCGATGTCGGAGACCGCCGCCTTGATCTTGCCGAACACCGGCGCCCAGCTCGGCGCGGTCACCGGGCAGACCAGGATCTCGCCGTCCCTGATCTCGCCGATCTGGTTGACGTCGGTCAGCACCCGGGCGGGTCCCTCGGCGATACCCGACGACGCGCCGCAGC